>JADGQR010000002.1 GCA_017881685.1 Gemmatimonadaceae bacterium | reverse complement strand
TGTAGTACAGCCCGATCTTGCCGCTCTGCTCCGCCGACGCAGGCTTCAACGTGATGACCGAGAAGTCGGCGACCGGCCTGATTGCATTTCCGATCGCAAGTGCGAGCGACCAGATCCCGGTTCTCTGGGGCGTCGCGAGCGAGGTCGTCGACTCGGGCTTCGCTCCGCCCGCGGCCGGTGAGAATGTCGCGACTGCGCCGGGTGGCAACGTGTCGGACGGAAGCGTCTGCCCCGGTTGCTGAACGTTTGCCCGCAACTTTCCACTTTCGCCTCTCAGCGGACTTACAAAGTCGAGCGCTGCGCCAGTGAGATAAGCGACCGATGGCGCACGTGAATCGGTGAGAGCACTCTTCAGGATGCCAACCGCGGTGGGCACTCCCGGCACGACTTCATCTCTCGCGTTGGCGATCGACCAGCTCCAGCCGATCGCCATCAATCCAATCACCACCCAAGACGCGACGTTGAAACGGCGCTCGCTTCGAGCGCTCATTCCCTTTTGCAGGAGACGGCTCCGCCGCTCTGCCGGAGTTGTCGTCAGACTGTCGGCCGCGGTTGACCACAGTTGATCGAAAGTTGAACTTGACCTTCGTCTATCCTGCATTTCCCCTCACTGCCCAAGCTTCATGGACCAGCTCCACCAGCTACTCGCCAACCTCCGCGATCTGCCCGCGCTCATCAAATGGGCGGGATACTTCGGGCTCACCGCGATCGTATTCGCGGAGACCGGTTTGCTCGTCGGGTTTTTTCTGCCCGGTGACTCATTGCTCGTCACCGCCGGACTGCTGGCCACTAAAGGTCTGTTCAACGTCTATCTGCTTGGGTTGCTGGTGAACGTTGCGGCGGCCGCAGGAAATTCAGCCGGCTATTTGATCGGCCGCCACACTGGTCCTCGAATCTTCACACGCGATGATTCCCTTCTATTCAACAAGAAACACGTCGTGCGCGCGCAGGAGTTCTACGCAAAGCACGGGCGCAAGGCGATCATACTCGCGCAATTCATGCCAATAATCCGCACGTTCTCTCCGGTGGTCGCCGGCGTCGGCAGAATGCCGTACCGCCAGTTCGTGGCGATCAGCGTGCTCGGAACGATTTTCTGGGTATGGACCATGCTGTTCATCGGGTACTTTCTCGGGACCGCAATTCCCGGCCTCGACAAGCACATAGAGATACTCGTGCTGGCCGTCGTGTTTATCTCAATTCTCCCCGGCATCATCAGCTGGTATCGCGAGCGCCGAAAGACGGCGATCGCGGCGAACTAATCAAGGAGCTACAACAATGGCGTTCACACTTCCGGAGCTTCCTTACGGATTCGATGCGCTCGAGCCGCACATCGATACCGCGACGATGCAGATCCATCACGGCAAACATCATCAGGCTTACGTCAACAACCTGAATGCGGCGATCGAGAAAGCGCCCGAGCTGGCGAACAAATCGCTCGATGAGCTTATGAGCGGAATCAAGACAGTTCCCGAAGCGGTTCGCACCGCCGTGCGTAACAACGGCGGCGGACACTGGAACCACTCCTTCTTCTGGAAGCTGATGGGCCCCAATGCCGGCGGTCAGCCGGGCGGCGAAGTCGCACGCGCGATCAACGACGCTTTCGGAAGCTTCGACAAGTTCAAGGAGCAGTTCTCTGCTGCAGGTGTGGGCCGCTTCGGTTCAGGTTGGGCGTGGCTGTTGAACGACGGCGGCAAGCTTTCAATCGCCAGCACGCCGAACCAGGACAACCCGCTGATGGAAGGAAAGAACGCCATCCTTGGAGTCGACGTCTGGGAGCATGCGTATTACCTCCGCTACCAGAACAAACGGCCTGACTACATCGCCGCGTGGTGGAATGTGGTGAACTGGCAGGAAGTCGAGTCGCGTTTTCACGGCTGACAACGGGCGCTAGCTTTTCCCGCCCGTCATCGGGAGGAGCTAGCGCGCGGCTTCACCCTCGAGATACGTGTAGCCCTCTAGACCAGCCACATAGTCGGCGATGAAAGTATTCGCCTCCTGTCGCGTGATGTTGGTCGCAGCCGCGACCTTGCGGCGGAACGTCGCAAGCAGATCGGACGCGCGGAACTGCACATACGCGAGAACCTCTGTCACCGTGTCGCCATGAACGAGCTCGGCAACCTCGTACCCGTTCTCCGACAACCGGATGTGAACAGCGTTCGTGTCACCGAACAAATTGTGCAGGTCCCCGAGAATTTCCTGATACGCTCCGGTGAGAAAAATTCCGAGGATGTACTGCTCACCATCGGTAAATGGATGAAGCGGCAAACTCGGCTTGAATGTGCGGCCGCCGATGAACCTCTCGATCTTGCCGTCCGAATCGCACGTCACGTCCTGAATCGTGCCGCGCCTCAATGGCTCTTCATTCAACCGGTGAATCGGCATTACGGGAAATAACTGGTCGATCGCCCAACTATCCGGCAACGACTGGAAGAGCGAGAAGTTGCAGAAATACCGATCGGTTAGAATCGCTTCGAGATCTTCGATGATGTCCGAATATTCTTCGCGGTCTTCCTGCGCCAGGCGCGCCACCGCGGTGATCGTCGCGACGTAGATCTGCTCGGCGAGTGCGCGCTCGCGGAGCGAGAGCACGCCACTGTTGAAGAGCTCCTGCGACCTTTCCTTTCCGAATGTCGCGTCGTGGTAAACCTCTCGAACACGCCGAGTATTGACGTGCTTGAAATCGTCCAGCATCTCGTGCAGGAAAGTGTGATCCGACTCCTGCAGTTGAGGAATCACGTTGTCCGCCTGCGACTCGACATCGATCACGCTTATCAGCAACAGTGCATGGTGCGCCGTGAGCGCCCGTCCCGACTCGCTGATGATGTGAGGCATCGGCAGCTCGAGCTCTCTACACGATTCAGCGAGCGTGTATACGACGTCGTTCGCGTATTCCTGAAGCGAATAATTCACGCTCGCCTGCGACGTGGAATTTGATCCGTCGTAATCGACGCCCAAGCCACCGCCTACATCCACATGAGTTACGTCAACGCCCATCGCACGTAGCTCGGCGTAGTAGCGCGACACTTCCTGAAGGCCCGCCTTGATATAGCGGATGTCTGTGATCTGCGAGCCAAGGTGGAAGTGAATCAGCTTGAGCACGTCGAGACGACCTGCATCGCGAAGCTTGTCCACGAGCTTGACCAACTGTGCCGTGCTGAGACCGAACTTGGATTTTTCACCGCCACTCTTTGCCCAGCGGCCTGATCCTTCGGAGTGAAGCTTGATTCTGACGCCTGCGGTCGGAACCACGCCAAGCTCATCTGCAACCTGAAGCAGAACGTCCACTTCACTCAGTTGCTCGAGCACGATGTACACCTTGTGCCCGAGCTTCTGCCCCATCAGGGCGAGCCGCATGAACTCTTCGTCCTTGTATCCATTGCACACGATGAGATGATCGGTGTGCTCGGCGAGCGCTAGAACTGCTTGCAGCTCGGGCTTGCTACCGCATTCGAGACCGACGCCCGACGCCTTGCCGAATTCAACGATCTCTTCGACGACGTGGCGCTGCTGATTGACCTTGATCGGATAAACCGTCGTATATCCGCCGGTGTACTCGTACTCGCGTATCGCACGGTCGAACCGTTCTGTCAACGACTCGATACGCGAAGAGAGGATGTCGGAAAAGCGAAGCAGCAGTGGGAGCCCGACGCCCTGTGCTTCGAGATCGTTCGCCAGCTCGAAAAGATCGAGCTCGCGTGTCGGATTCTCACCGTCCGGGCGGACGACGACGTGACCCTGTTCGTTGATGTCGAAATAGCCGATGCCCCATCCTTCGATGTTATAAAGGGTGCGAGCAGAGTCTATCGTCCATTGTTCATCGGCCTTGCCATCGAGCGGCGGCGCGGTGCGGGTCATCGTCATTCCCAAAGTTTACGGGATGCGACCCCGAATTGGTACCGGCTAAGGGTACAACGTCTCCATCGTCCAGCTTTCGCCGGAGCGTGTGTAGAGATGTCGCTCGTGCAGCCGGCCCGGCCTTGCCTTCCAGAATTCGATTCGCTCGGGGCGCAATCGAAAGCCCGACCAGAACGGAGGTCGTGGCACCGGCTTGCCTTCGAACTTCGCCTCGAACTCCGCCACCCTGTCTGCGAGATCGTTGGCGTGCTCGATCGCCTGACTTTGAATCGATGCCCACGCACCGATCTGGCTCTCACGCGGACGCGTTGCGAAGTACTCGTCGGCTTCCTCGTCCGAAACCACCTCCACCTGTCCCTCAGCGAGGACCTGAACTTCGAGAGGTGCCCAATGGAAGTTGATTGCCGCAACCGGATGAGTCCGAAGCTCGCGACCTTTTCGTCCGTCGAGATTCGTATAGAAGACGAAACCCCGCTCGTCGACTTCCTTCATCAGAACGATTCGGACTGATGGATTGCCGCTCATCCCGACCGTTGCGAGCGACATTGCGTTTGGATCGGGCAGAACCGCCCTGTCGAGCTTTTCGGCCTGCGCGTACAGCCTGTTGAATCGGCTCAGCGGATTCTGAACTGGATACGGCGTGGCCATTGAGATCAGGTTCGTGGTAGTGCCGAGGGATCGTTCGCCGAGGCCGGACGGAAAACGGTCGCGAGACTGTCGCGATACCAGATTTTCCACCGGGGCTCGAGCTCCAGACCCTTGGCTAAGGGAGAATTCGAGTTCACGATCACAGTCTTGACGTTCCAGCGATCCAGCTCGTGCTGCCAGCCGGGTCGCATGTCTTCGACAAGCGAGTATGACCTCATTGTGACCGCGTTGAACTTGAGCGGATCAACGTGCAGGCGAGCCGCCGGCCACGCATACATTATATAGCCTCCCCAGGCCCAGGCGTCGAATACTCGCCCGTCGAGCCCAGCATCACGGGCTCGGTCTACGGCAACCGTGGGGAACGCCTTTGGGCTGAAATGGTCCGGAATGACCGTCAAAGAACCGATCTTTCCGTGGTTCAGTCCAAGCGCCAGCATGAGGGCTGTGACCGGGACAGCGAGCACACCTATCCGGGCATTCGGGTCGAGACGGGCGAATTCCGTAAAGAGCGGGAACGCCCGTTTGCCCTTTGGCCATGCCTGGGCCGCGTGCAGGGCGATGAGCGGCCACGCGGATACGCCGAAGAGAGCGATGTTCCGGAACGACCTTAGGGCGAAAAAAAGGCTCATGACGATGAGCAGGAGCCACGGCAGCGGTGGGCGCCTCGTGGTGTAGGAGAAAAGCACAACGGTCATGAGGATTGCAAGCAAGAACGACCACTGATCCGTATTCTGAAAATTGGGTGCGAGAAATTCGGCCATGTTGTTCGCCAGTGTCGAGCTCGTGACCGCCGAGAAAACCTCTTTGTGAAGAGAGATTCCAAATGGGTTGGCAAGCGTGGCGGCTGCGGCAAGCACAAAGGCGACACCGTCTCGCTGGGCGCGGCGAAGCCACTCACCCCTCTTTTCAGTTGCAACCAGCGCTTCAAGCAACTCTCCCGCGATGAAGGCGCCAATCATCATTAGTCCGTAGAGCCATCCGCCGTGGAGGTTCGCCCAGATTACATAGAGTGGAATGAATAGCAACTGCCGGTACCGCGGATTCGACTCGAGCAGGACTAGAGTAAGTGCCGTCGCGACGATCGAAAACATATGAGGCCTGGTGAGCCAGTGCGTCGAAGCAAGCGACAGGCTGAGGAGAGCGGCGAGAAACGCCCAGCGGGGGTCGGCTCCCCGGCGCCTCAGGAATAGCGCAATCATACCATGCGTCAGGCCGACCACGATCCCCGTTACGACTGAGAGCAGAGGGAGGCCTCCCAACCTGTACAGGAGTGTAAAGATTATCTCGCTGAGCCAGCCGTGGCCCACCATCGGGTCTGCTGCCGCGGTATACGACGCGAGGCTGTGAGTGGGGATATGCCCGGTTGAAAGAATGGTCTCGCCCATTCTGATATGGGCTGACAGATCTCCGTCACTCTGGGTGAGCTTCACGGTTCCGCGGATGGCCGTCAGCGGCGCCACCACCATAAAAATCAGATCGGCCGAGCTGGGCGCGTTGTTTTTCACGCGCACAATCTTGCCCTGACCATCGTCAAACGCCACTGAAGATCGCACAATCGTTGTCGGTCAGCGGAGGAGTTGCCATTCACAGGCTTCCAACGCGAGTGCAAGCAAGAGTGCGAAAATTTGAAAAGAAATCGTGTTGAAAAGAAATCGTTGCAATAGAGACACATCCGTTGTAGGGTTGCTCACGAAAAGCAAACAACAAAGTGACGGATACCTTCTTGGCTCGTCATGGCGTTGAACTGCGCCTGAGGCGCACTGGTCTGAGGACGCAGTCTTGTCCGATACATCTTCTACATTAATCCGGAGGCAAAGTGGCACGCATCACACAGGAAGTTCGCAGGTTTTTTTCTGAGGAAGAAGGAGCGGCATTGGCGGAGTACGGAATTCTGGTCGCTTTCATCGCAATCGTGGCCATCACGGCCGTGACGTTCTTCGGCAGCAAGATCTCGGCGAAGTTCTCGAGCCTCGCCAACAGCTTCTCCTGAGCCTGGGAAGGAGTGCGACTATTCGCCGGAACTCCGATGGGAATGCTGGCTGGGGTCACTTTCACCGCGATCCTGTTGCTGGCAGCAATCGGAGACCTGCAGAAGAGGCGCATTCCAAACCGGCTGGTTGCGACCCTGGCTTTGCTGGGGTTCGCATTCTCGGTCACGCAGAGGCCGGTTCTACCGGGCGCTCTGCACGGCCTTGAAGGTCTATTTGTAGGGCTCGCGTGCTGGCTTCCCTTTTACGCGATGGGGTGGCTCGGCGCGGGTGATGTGAAATTGTTCGCTGCCGCCGGCGCCTGGCTCGGGCCCATGAGGTCTCTCGAAGGAGCGCTCATTGGCGCTTTGGTGGGTGCAGTACTGGCGGTGTTGTGGATGCTCAAGTCACAGGGTGTTCGCAACGCGGTTCAGACTCTGGGAATGGCTGCGGGTTCGCCGGGACTACTCTCGTCACCGGCGGGAGGTGAGAAAGGTCGCTCCACGCTGCCGTATGGCGTGGCCATCGCAACAGGTGCGATTTGCGCTGCCTGGATCCCGGGGCTGCTGCTGGGCTAGCATGGACGTGCAGGTGCGGCTTGCAGGAATGCTGACCGGAGCGCGGAGGGAAGCGATGGCTGTCACAGCAAATCGTGCACTTCAGCCTGTCCGGCATTTCCGCGCACAAGAACCTTCCCATCAATCTGGTCACCAGCAAAAACCGTCATCCTGACGGGTAACGGGATTCACGAGTCCGGCCCTCACGGGCAACGACAGGAAATTTTTCCACGGAAGGCGTATGGATGGACGATACAAATGGGTTTTCTGGGGAGCCATACTCGTCGCGGCCGCAGCAACGTTCGGAGCATACAAGCTCCTCGCGGCGAATAGATCGGCCAGCCGTGTCACGACGCAGTTTGTCGTCGTCGCCAGTCGCGACATTCCTGAAGGCGCGCCTGTCGACAGACTCGCGCTGACTACCAGACAGTATCCGGTCTCCGCTGTTCCGGTCGGCGCTTTCACCTCCGTCGATTCCGTGGCTGGCCGAGTTACGCGAGTGAACATCTTCAACGGCGAGGCTATCGTTCCCGGCCGGTTGGCACCCATTGGCAGCGGGCCCGGTCTCGAGCTCAAGATCCCGCCGGGACAGCGAGCGATGGCCGTGCGGATCAATGACGTCGCTGGAATCAGCGGACTCGTTCAGCCGGGCAGCCGTGTCGATGTGCTCGTCACAATCAAGGAAGACGATTCCAACAAGCAGATCGCCAAGCTGTTCATGTCGAACATGCAGGTCCTTTCTGTCGGCACTGAAGTCCAGCGCGATGCATCGGGAAAGCCAATCAACGCAACGACAGTCACGCTGGGCGTAACTCCAGAGGAATCGGAACGGCTCGCGATCGCGATGAATACCGGAGCAATTCAGCTGGTGCTCCGCGGCTATGGAGATCCGGACAATGTGAGGACGAAGGGCGCAACGTCTACCGACGTGTTATCTCAACTGAAGGGAACGTCGACGGTGATTCCGGCGCCGGCCCCAGCTCAGCCGCGACGCATCGTCTACAGACGGCTTCCGCCGCCGGCGCCAGAGTCGGCGACGGTGAAAGTCTACCGCGGCACTAGAGCAGACCCGCTCAAGTTCGACACCGCAGGAATCAAGCACTGATCATCAAGGTTGCCGGCTTGAAATCACACGGCGACAGGAACTATTTCGTGGAGGTTCGTCTGAAAGCTCAAAATAGAATTCGTCAGCTGGCCGTGTCGTTGGGTATCGCCGCGATGGTGATCGCGGCGCAGGCTGGCGCTCAGGCGAAAGACCCGATCATCCGGCTCGACCTGCCGATTGGCCGCTCATTTCCGCTCACTACGACCGTCGGAATAACCAGAGTCTCGATCGCAAACCCGGACGTTGCCGACGTCGTGGTCGTCGGTACCAGCGAGCTCGTCATCAACGGCAAAGCGAACGGCGAAACAGACGCAATCTTCTGGCTCGTGAACGGCACCAGGCAGCACTATCGCATAAAGGTGCATGCCCCCGCCGACCGACAGCAGATTGCCCTGTACATCAAGATTGCCGAGGTCAGAAAGGATCTTCTGCGCAACACGGGATTCTCGGGCCTGTACAGAAACCGGGGAACGCGCGTGGGCACCGGCACGTTCAACACTGACAACGTGTTCGGCAGCGACGGCAAGGTTACGCTTCCTACCGATGCTGGATTCGGCACGATTCTCAGCGATCTCGGAACCAAGAACCTGCTTGCCCTGCTCGACCTCGAGGAACAGTCAGGCCGCGCAAAAACACTGGCTGAGCCGAACATCATCGCCGGCAACAAGGACACGGCGACGTTTCTGGCCGGTGGAGAAATTCCGGTCCCTGTCATTCAGCCGAACTCAAACGGAACGAACAATACACTGACGATTCAGTACAAGGAGTTCGGGGTTCGCCTCAAGTTTTCGGGCGAGATTCTCAACGACAGCCTCATCAAGCTGTACGTGCGGCCGGAAGTTTCGAGTCTGGACTTCACCAACGGTGTCGTGATCTCGGGATTCAGAATTCCGGCTTTCCGCACACGGAAGGTCGAGACGACGATCGACGTACGGCGTGACCAGAGCATGATCATTTCCGGCTTGTTCAACAACGACCAGGAGCTGATCCGCCGTGGAATTCCATACCTCAAGGACCTTCCGATAATCGGCGAGCTGTTTTCGAGCAGATCATGGACGAACAACGAAAGCGAGCTTGTGGTCATCGTCACGCCGATTGTGATCGATCCGACGGATCCGCGTCCACAGGATGTGCTCCGCATGTTGCCTGACACTGCGCTTCCCGCTCGCGACGCAATCAAGAAACGACTCGACGACGCATCGAAGCGTCCGCCTTCACCGATCATACGCTAGGAGATGGAGAAGATGCAGCGGAGGGCACTTATCGCCGGGAATTCTGCCGACTCGCGAGAAACCGTAAACGGCGTTCTCGCGCGTTTTGGTTTCTCGCAAACCGAGCAGGCAGCAGATCGCGATGCCGCGATCGCAGCAATGCACGACGGACACTTCGATCTCGTCATTCTTCCCGTAGAAGGGATCACGCCGAACCAGCTCGTCGCGCTGGAGCGTGAGATCAGGAAGCAATCGAACACATCAGTAATTGCCACCGCCCCCGCTGCCGACGCCGATCTGATCGTGCGGGCCATGCGCGCGGGGGTGCACGAATTCCTGATCTTTCCCCCGAAGGCCGAGGAGCTCGCAGGGTCCGTTGAACGGCTGATGCGCCGTTCGCGCAGCAAGACGAAGCTGGGTGAGCTGATAGCGGTATACAGCGGCAAAGGCGGGCTCGGCAGCACGAGCATTGCGGTCAATGTCGCCCAGGCTTTTGGCGCGCACCGCTCTGATGCGAGAGTCGCGCTGCTGGACCTGGTCGTGACCGGTGGAGACGTTCGCGTATTCCTGAATCTCAAGCCTGCGTACGACTTGAGCCATCTGATCGCGAAAGGCAGCCAGATCGACGCCGAGCTTCTCAACTCCCTGCTGACTCCCTGCCCTGGCGGCGTCTGGGCACTGCCCACGGGAGACAGTCCGGAAGACGCGGAGTTGTTCGATTCCGCTGCCGTCGAAGCGATCCTCAATCTGCTGCGAACACATTTCTCCGTGACCGTGGTCGACTGTGATCATCACTTGAGCGAAGCCACTCTTACCGCGCTCGACGCTGCAGGCCGGATCGTCCTGGTCACTCAGCTCAGCGTGCCTGCACTTCGGAGCACCCAGCGGTCGCTCGCAGTATGCCGGCGCCTCGGGTACGATGACTCGAAGCTCTGCGTCGTCGTTAACAGGTATCAATCGGGAGACGTCCTACCCGTAAAGGACGCTGAGGATCTTCTACAGACGTCGGTGTTCTGGAAGCTTCCCAACGACTATCGGCTGTCGGCGGCCTCGCTGACCAAGGGAATTCCGGTGGCTCTCGAGGATCCCGGATCGAAGCTGGCGCGCAGCTATGCAGAGCTGGCGATGAAGCTGGCCGGGCCTGGTGCTGCGACCGGCAGTTTCGCGAGCGCAAAGGATGGTCAGGGCGGACGTCTGCGAAAGCTCTTCGGAACGGACAAGCGGACAAAGGAGTAAGGAATGTCTCTTAGAGATCGTCTACTGACAAGGCGGCGGAGCGGCAGCAACACCACGCCAGTTGGTGCACCAGCCGATCCGACTCCCCCAGGTCCGGTGCCCGCCGTGACCACTCCTCAGCAGACCCCCGTTCCCAGAACCCAGGCGGCCACCGCGTCCTCCGGAATGTACGGGCGGCGAATCGAGGTGGAGCCGGTCAGCCCACTCGACCAGGTGAAGATCGATCTCCATCGCAAGCTGGTCGAGCGGCTCGATCTCGAAGCGCTCGAGCAGATTCCCGATGAAAAGCATTTGAATTCGGAGATACGCTCCGTCGTGAGCGAGCTGCTGCGGCAGGAGTCCAAGCCGCTCACGGTTGCCGATCGCGAAGACATCATCGAGCAGGTGCTCTACGAGATCACGGGTCTCGGACCGATCGAGCCCCTGTTCCGTGATTTGAGCATCAGCGACATCCTCGTCAACGGATCCAAGGAGATCTACATCGAGCGCGCGGGACGGCTTTCGCGCGTTGCGGCGTCATTCAGAAACGACGCGCACCTGCTGGCCGTGATCGACCGCATCGTGAGCAGGGTTGGACGCCGCGTCGACGAGTCGTCGCCGATGGTGGACGCCCGACTTCCCGACGGATCACGCGTCAATGCGATCATTCCGCCGCTGGCACTCGACGGGCCCGTTCTTTCGATACGCCGGTTCGGCATCGACCTGTCGATTCAGAAGCTGATCGATAACGGAACGCTCAATCAGAAGATGGCGACCATCATCGCTGGCTGTGTGGCGGCGCGTCTCAACATCCTCATCTCCGGTGGGACGGGCTCGGGAAAGACGACGCTGCTGAACGCAATGGCGTCGTTCATTCCTGCGGATCAGCGCATCATCACCATCGAGGACGCCGCCGAGCTTCGGCTCCAGCAGGACCACGTCGTGCGTCTCGAAACAAGGCCGCCCAACGCCGAAGGCGAAGGCGAAGTAACGCCACGCGACCTCGTGAAGAACGCGTTGCGCATGCGTCCGGATCGCATCATCGTCGGCGAAGTCCGCTCCGGTGAAGCGCTGGACATGCTTCAGGCCATGAACACGGGCCATGAAGGCTCGATGACGACGATCCATGCGAACTCGCCGAGGGATTCTCTCGCGCGTCTCGAGACGATGATCCTGATGTCCGGATCCAATCTTCCCGACAGGGCAATGCGCGAGCAGATATCGTCTGCGCTCGACGTGATCATCCAGATCTCTCGTCTCTCAGATGGAACTCGCCGCATTGTCAGCATCGTCGAAGTGACAGGAATGGAAGGTCGGGTGACTGCAACACAGGAAATCTTCCGCTTCAAACGGAAAGGCGTCGCACCTTCTGGCGAAGTCATCGGCGAATTCGAGACGACCGGAGTACGTCCGTCGTTTATGGAGAAGCTGCACATCGCCGGAGTTGACGTGGCGAACGACATCTTTGCCGAGGGCATGACTCAGTGATTTTCCTTCTGGCGTCAGTATTCCTGGCGACGCTGGCGCTGGTCGTCGGGATCTACGTACTGGTCAATGGGGAAAGTCTCGAGGCAGCTGATACCGCGCGCGCTCGACTCCGGGCTCCTGAAAGCCCGCTGAAGACATGGGCGTTGTTGAAGGATGAAAGATCCAGCGACGTACCGTTCCTCAATCGCCTGCTGAGCGGCCGTAACTGGGTTGAAACTCTCAGAGTCCAGCTGGAGCGGGCCGGCACCGACCTCAGGCCGGCGACTTTCGTGATGGTCGTTGCTACCTGCGGCGTGGCTGGCATGGCGCTCAGCCTCATGGCTACCAGCGGGCTGACCACGCTAACATTCACTGTGCTCGGCTGGCTGGGTCCGATCTTCTGGCTTCGCTGGCGGCACGCGCGACGCCTCCGCGAGTTCGAGGAGCAGCTGCCCGACGCGATCGACATGCTCGTGAGTGCCATGAGAGCCGGTTATTCGTTTCAGGCCGCCACTCAGTTCCTCGGCGAGGAGATAATTGCCCCGTTGGGTCTGGAGTTTTCTCGCTTCTACGACGAGCAGCGGCTCGGAATTGATGTCCGGACTGCGCTCATCGGCATGCAGACCAGAGTCGACAGCCTCGACCTCAAGATGTTCGTCACGGCAGTGTTGATCCAACGCGAGACCGGGGGAAATCTGGGCGAGGTGCTCCAGAGTCTTGCCGATCTGGTTCGACAGCGGCTTTCCATGAAGAGCCAGATTCAGACTCTTATCGCTGAGCCAAAGCTTTCCGCACGATTTCTGGCAGTGCTTCCGATCATCGTGTTCCTGGCCATATCCATCATGAACCCGCACTTCTTCGATCCGATGACCGCAGCGGGCAGCGGAGGACGCGTGGCACTCATCGGCGCGGCGATTTCAGTGGTGGTGGGGTACATGATCATGATGAAAATCGCCGACGTGGACATCTGACATGTTGCTGATACTGGTAGGTCTGATCCTGTTGAGTGTCGGCGGCCTGGCAGTCGCCGTGTGGGTCCAGATGCGTGACGCGTCGAGGCGTGAAGTCGTCGAGCGAGCGCTGGGTACCAATGCCGGCACCCAGGTCAGGCGCACGATTCGGAAAGGCGTCAAGAACGAAGATCCGGATTCCCTGCGCTCGAAGATGCTACGCAAGGCCCCTACAGTCTGGTCGGGGAATCAGAGCATTAAGTCGCGCCTGATACAGGCAGGGTATGACAACCCTGCGGCCCCGATGGCGTATTCACTGATGCGGGTCGTCGCACTTTTTGCGTTCCCGCTGGCAGCGCTTTTCGTGATACCGAAGGGCTCGTTCTTCCAGGTGGTGGTGGGACTCGTGGCCGCCGTTATCGTTGGCCTCCTTTTGCCACCGTTCATCCTGCTGCGCCTGGTATCCAGACGACAGGACAACATCAGGCGCTCCCTGCCCGATTGCCTGGATCTCCTCGTGGTGTGCGTCGAGGCAGGCAT
Organism: Gemmatimonadaceae bacterium; assembly: GCA_017881685.1. GTDB lineage: Bacteria > Gemmatimonadota > Gemmatimonadetes > Gemmatimonadales > Gemmatimonadaceae > UBA4720. Next base: position 193 of record JADGQR010000002.1, on the reverse strand, counting down.
CAGTCTGGACGCGGCGATCTTGCGCGTCGGAAGAGATATGATCTACGTTCATCCAGCGCTGGCAAGTGAGATGCTCATCGTCAGCCGGAAGAGCAATGCCGGCATGACGCGCGAGGAAGCTCTTCGAGGCTTGTGGGATCGCACGGGCGTGGAGGAGGTGAGGACGCTGGTAGCGAGCCTTGTTCAGAGTGAG
>JADGQR010000121.1 GCA_017881685.1 Gemmatimonadaceae bacterium | reverse complement strand
GACGGCGCTAACGAGAAAATCAAAGCAAACCATGAAGTTGTCTTCACTCATCAGTCTCGCGGCGGCATTGCTTCTTCTTCCGGGGGCTGCTTCCGCGCAAGTTGGCTCGACCACCGACATCATCATGGGTCGCGTCACGTCACCCGACGGCAAGCCAATCGCTGGCGCCAAAGTCGAGGTGACGTCCACTGAAACGCAGATCGCGCGAACGAAGGTGACGGACGCCGATGGCCGCTATTCAATACTGTTCCCTGACGGGGGCGGCGCCTACAGCGTCCAGGTGATATCGATTGGGTACGCGCCGCAGCGGTTCGCGCTTGTCCGCAACAACGACGAAGACCGTCTCGTTCATGATGTCGTCATGGGCCGCAATGCGACGGTGCTTCAAAGCGTCCAGGTTCGGGCCTCGCCAAATCGCAATCGAAATACCGATCGCCCCGAGGCTGGATCTACAGAACGCGGCCTTCCGCCGGGACTGATCAATCGCCTGCCGATCGACGCGGGCGATCTGAATGCGCTTGCGACACTCGCGCCAGGCGTGATCGGCGTCGCCGGCACTGACTCGACACCTGCATCGTTTTCAGTCGCGGGCCAGCCGGCGAATCAGAACAGCCTCACGCTCGACGGACTTTCGTTCGGCTCCGGAAGCGTTCCGCAGGAAGCCGTTCGCAACACCAGAGTTATCACAAGCACATACGACGTTGCTCGCGGACAATTCACCGGCGGACAGGTCGCAAGCACCACTCGCGGCGGAACCAACGTATTCCAGGGAGCGCTCGGTTATTCACTGCGCGATCCGTCGCTCGAGTTCGTCGATGATGGCGAAAATGCGTTCTCCCAGAAGTATACACAGAACCAGATTAGCGGCGGATTCGGCGGGCCGATCATCAAGAACAAGCTGTTCACGTTTGGCGCGCTTACGCTCACGCGACGAACAGATCCGCTCCAATCACTTCTCGCGGCGGATCCTCTCGCATTCCAGCGGCTTGGAACCAACAGCGACTCGGTCGCGCACTTCCTGTCGCTGCTCGGCCAGTACGGCTTGCAGCCAACGTCGGCGCAGATTCCCGAGGAGCGCCTGAACGACAATGCATCCGCTCTCGTTCGCGTCGACTACAATCTCGGTGAAGCGAACACGCTGATGCTTCGCGGCGATTGGCGCGGCTCAGTTCAGGACGCGAGCCGAATCTCGGCTTTTGCGGTTCCGCATAGCGGTGGGAATGCCAAGGGTTCAGGCGGCGGAGGGATGGTGACGCTCACTTCGCATTGGGCGAGCTTCATCAACGAGCTGCGCGGATATCGCTCGATCGACAAGAGGACGACCGACCCTTACATCGACATTCCATCGGGACGCGTTGTAGTAGCATCCAATCTTGCGGACGGATCGCTCGGAGTGTCGACTCTTCAGTTTGGTGTGAACCCCTCGCTTCCCCAGGAGACGCATACTCAGCTTACCGAGTTCAGCGACGAGGTCTCCCGGGTCTCCCGCACCGGAGCCCACCGAGTCAAGCTCGGCGGACTTCTCGATATAGACGACAGCGAGAACGGGACTTTCTCGAACGCGCTCGGCACGTTCACGTTCAACTCACTTTCGGATTTCGCTGCCGGGCACCCGGCCTCGTTTACGCGCACGCTGTCGAGCAACGTCAGAAATGCGCGAGGATTGAACAGCGCACTCTACCTTGGTGACGCGTGGCGCCAGTCGGCGAAGCTCCAGCTGACCTACGGTGCGAGATTCGAACACTCGAGCTATCCTGACGCACCAAAATACAATCCGGCAATCGATTCGCTGTTTGGGTTCAGAACCGACGCATTCCCGACCGAGACTCACATCAGTCCGCGCGTCGGTTTCACATATACGTATGGTCTTTCGCAGATGGGACCTGCCGCCGGAAGCATTCGCGGCGGAATCGGCGAATTCAGAGGGAAGGCGCCGTCGCAATTGTTCGCGGCAGCGGCCGATGCGAACGGACTCGTGAACGCGCAGTCGCAAATCGTGTGCGTTGGAGGGAGCGTTCCGATTCCCGACTGGCAGTCGTATCTCTCCGATCCGTCCACAGTGCCGACTACCTGCAACGGTGCCAGCCAGCAGTTTGCGAACACTCGGCGCAATGTGAGCGTCTTCAGCAGCGACTTCGCAGCGCCCCGCGCATGGAGAGGATCGCTTGGATTCACCCGTCGCTTCGTCGAGCGATACACATTCTCGCTCGACGGATCGTTCGCAAACGGTGTTGCCCAGACAAGTGCGCGAGATCTCAATCTCGACACGGCACCAAAGTTCACGCTTGCCAGCGAAGGCGGACGACCGGTGTTCGCACCAGTTACGTCCATCGTTCCTCAGACAGGCGCGGTATCACTCACGGGATCGAGAATCCAGCCGCGGTTCGGCGTGGTCAGTGAAGTGAACTCGGATCTCAGGTCCAACTCGAAACAGCTCACTGCGAGTTTCCAGGGAATCACGACAAAGGCGATTCTCTTCAACGCCTCATACACGTTCACACGATCGACCGACCAGTCGCAGGGAATCTCGACGTTCGGTGGCTTTGGAGGCGGCGGGTTTGGCGGCGGGGGCTCCGGTGCGTCAACGGCGGGAAATCCAAACCTGGCCGAGCGCGGGACGAGTGATCAGGAGCGTCGTCATGCGATAATCGGAACCGTGACGTGGCCGATCAAGCCATTCATCGAGCTGACGGCAATCGCGCGCCTGACTTCGGGTGGATTCTTCACACCGCTTGTGGGTGGCGACGTGAACGGCGACGGCTTGAGGAACGACCGGCCATTCATCTTCGATCCGCTGACTGCCCCGGACACTGCGATCTCGAATGGCATGTCCCGGCTGCTTGCGTCGGCGCCCGATCGGGCGAAGAGCTGCATCTTGAGCCAGACCGGTACCGTTGCAGCCCGCAACAGCTGCTCGGTTCCATGGTCGACATCGTTCGACCTCCAGGCGAACATCAAGCCGTCGAGCTTTGGATTGAATCGCAGGCTCACGATCTCGGTCGTCGGTCTCAACACGCTCGCGGGTATCGACAGGCTTCTGCACGGAAGCGACAATCTTCACGGCTGGGGCCAGCCCGTATTCCCGGACCGCACGCTGCTTTACGTTCGCGGATTCGATCCGGTGAATCAGCGCTTCCTCTATCAGGTGAACGAACACTTCGGCGCAGCGGCCGGAAGTCGTAATGCGTTCAGGGTTCCGTTCCAGATCTCGGTTCAGGGTCGCCTAACGCTCGGCGTCGATCCTGCGCGACAGCAGATGCAGGGCGTGTTTGGCGGCGGCCGCGGCGGGCAGCGTATGACTGCTGACGACTTCCGCCAGCGTCTCGCGCGTGCCGTTCCAAACGTCTTCACGCAGATCCTCGATCTGAACGATTCACTGAAGCTCGAGCTGACCGCGGAGCAGAAGGGTAAGCTCGCAGTGCTCGGTGACAGTCTTCAGGCGCAGGCCGATACGATCATCGGATCACTTGCGAACACTCTCGGTGGAACGGACGCGAAGAACGCAGACCCGATGCAGCTGGGAATAAAGATGCGCGGAAAGATTCAGGAAGGCAGGACGCTCGCGCAGAAGGCGATCAAGGATGCGCAGGGTGTTCTGACACCTGAGCAATGGGCGAAGATACCGAAGGACGTGAAAGATCCGTTCCAGCGTCCGCAGAACGGCGGCGGCGAAGGGAGATTCGGACCGCCAGGGGGCTGATCCGGCGCGAGGTTTGCCCGTCATGACAAGCCGGTGGGCTTTGCACCGGCCTGACGATAGGGGATATTCCCCGTTCGTAAACCTCGATACTCGGATCAAATATGTTTGGCTGCTTTCGCCGGCTTGGCTGTCTCGTTTTTCTGCTAATCATCGGTGTTCTTGCCTGGTTCAATCGGGGCAGGCTCGAAGAGATATATCGTCGTTACGCCGGTGACCGCATTTCGACATCGTCCGGCTCCGCAGACGCCGCCGGAGGGTGGGAATCGCTGACCGGCGATAAAGCCACGCGCGGGAAAATGCAGGTCGAGGCGCTCTCGAGCAAAACAGGCCCCGTCTTCGCGAACCTGACTCCCGGCGAAGCAGCGTCCTACATTTTCCTCGAAGTCGCCAAACAACTTCCGACGTCATCGCAGGACATCCAGGCATCCGTGAAAGACGATCGCCTCAACGTGCGCGCGAATGTCGATTTGAAGGATTTCGGCGGAGCTGCGGTTCTTGGTCCCCTCGCGGGGATGCTCGGCACGCGAGACACTGTGCAGCTCGGCGGGACTATTCACGTCCTTCGTCCCGGTGTCGGAGAGTTCGAAGCGAAGAACGTGCGCATCGGATCGTTCCCGATCCCTTCACCGCTGATACCGAAGCTCATCAAGCGCATGCGGAAGGGAACGATGCCTGCTGGCCTCGCTTCGGATGCTCTCCCGATGAAGCTGCCTCTCTACATCGGCGACATTCGCATCGCCAACGGCCGCATCATCGTCTACAAGAATCTTCCATGAACCGACGCATCCTCGTAGTCGACGACGAGCAGGGCATACGCGCTGCGCTCGGTCAGCTTCTCGAGTACGAGGGTTATGAGGTTCATTCGGCCTCGAACGCAGCGGACGGAATCTCCGAGTATCAGAAGTGGCGGCCGAATCTGGTCTTCATGGATGTGAAGATGGCCGGCATGGACGGGATGGAGGCGCTGAAGAAGATTCGCGAGATCGATCCCGTCGCTACGGTCGTGATGATCAGTGGCCACGCGACGATTCGCACTGCGGTCGAAGCGACCCAGCTTGGCGCTTACGAGATTCTCGAGAAGCCGCTCGACACCGACCGAATTCTCGTGATGCTGCGAAATGTCTTCGACCACATCAATCTCCGGGAAGAGAATTCGCGGCTGCGGAATTACACTGGCTCTCCCTACGAGATAGTCGGTGATTCGGCGGTGATGCGCGCGCTGAAGGAAAAGATCGAGAAGGTTGGATCAACTCCGGCGCGTGTTCTCATTACCGGTGAGAACGGCACCGGCAAGGAGCTTGTCGCTCGCGCGATTCACCGGCATTCGTCGCGCGAGGGCAAACCGTTTGTCGAAGTAAACTGCGCAGCGATCCCGGGCGAGCTGATCGAGAGCGAGCTGTTCGGACACATGAAGGGATCGTTCACAGGCGCGATCGCGGATCGCGCCGGAAAGTTCGAGCAGGCGAACAAGGGAACGCTGTTTCTCGACGAGATCGGCGACATGAGCATGAATGCGCAGGCGAAGGTGCTGCGTGTTCTTCAAGACAACGTGATTACGCGAATCGGCGGACAGAAGCCGATCTCGGTTGACGTTCGCGTCATTGCCGCGACCAACAAGAGTCTGGAGCAGGAGATCGCGGCGGGAAGATTCCGCGAGGATCTCTACTATCGATTGAACGTCATTCCGATTCACGTTCCGCCGCTTCGTGAGCACCGCGACGACATCCCGGCGCTCGTCGAGCATTTTCTGTCGATCCTGTCCGAGCGAGAGGGATTTATCCCGCGGCGCATGGGCGCGTCGGCAATGGAGCGCTTGATGTCGCTCGACTGGCCGGGCAACGTTCGAGAGTTGCGGAATACAGTCGAACGAATGCTGATTCTTGCGACAGGGCCGGAGCTGACCGCGAAGGATGTCGATCGTCTCGCAGGCGGACGCGTCGCTGACGACGCCGGACTCGGCGGTCTGACTTCGCTCAAGACCTTCGAGGAGTTCAAGGAAGCGGCCGAGCGTGCTTACCTTCTAAGCAAGCTGCGTGAGTTCGACTGGAATGTCTCGGAAACAGCTCGCGCAGTCGAAATGCCGCGGTCCAATCTCTACAAGAAAATCGAGCGTTACGCGCTGACGCGCGAACACTCATAACGAATTGAAAGGAACATGAAACAGTTCAAGAACTTCATTGCCGGTGCGTGGGTTCCGCCCGACTCCGGCGAATATTTCGAGAATCGCAATCCCGCCGATCGCAATGATCTGATCGGAACCTTCCCGCGATCAGGAGCGTCGGATGTCAATCGCGCAGTCGAGAGCGCGAAGCGCGGATTCGCCAGGTGGCGCGCAACGCCGGCACCTGCTCGCGGCGATGTTCTCCGCGTTGTCGGCGATTTGCTGACACAGCGCAAGGAAGAGATCGCCGACGCAATGACACGCGAGATGGGCAAGCCTCTCACCGAAACCCGTGGCGATGTGCAGGAAGGAATCGACACTGCGTACTACGCGGCGAGCGAAGGCCGTCGGCTATTCGGACACACGGTTCCGAGCGAGCTGCGCAACAAGTGGGCGATGAGCTATCGCCGGCCGATCGGAGTTGCAGGGCTGATTTGCCCGTTCAATTTTCCGCTCGCGATTCCAACCTGGAAAATGTTTCCCGCGCTCGTGTGCGGAAACTCGGTGATCTTCAAGCCGGCAGAGGACGTCCCGCACACGGGAACGCTGCTCGTGGAGATTCTTCTGGAGGCGGGCCTGCCGCCGGAAGTCGTCCAGCTCGTTCACGGAACAGGCGAAGAAGCTGGATCGGTGATTGTCGAGCATCCCGATATTCCCCTCATCTCGTTCACGGGATCGACGGAGACAGGAAGTCTCGTCGGCGCTACGTGCGGACGGATGCACAAGCGTCTGTCGCTGGAGATGGGTGGAAAGAACGCGCAGATCGTCATGGACGATGCTGATCTCGACCTCGCGCTCGAAGGTGCGTTGTGGGGAGCATTCGGAACGACCGGGCAGCGGTGCACAGCGACGAGCAGGCTCATTCTTCAGAAGGGGATTCACGACAACTTCCTCGGAATGCTCGTCGACAAGGCGAAGGCGCTCAAGCTGGGCGATGGCCGCAAGTCGGGAACCGACGTCGGCCCCATGATTCATGAGGCAGCCCTGGCCAAAGTCGAGAGGTACATCGACATCGGTCAGTCCGAAGGCGGTGATCTTCTCTGCGGCGGTCGTCGGGCGACTGGAGACGGTCTCGACAATGGAGACTTCTTCGAGCCGACGATCTTTGCGCGTGTGGAAGCCGGAAACCGTCTCGAGCAGGAAGAGATTTTCGGACCGGTTCTGTCGGTGATTCGTGTGTCGACCGCGGATGAAGCGTTCGCCGTCAATAATGACGTGAAGTACGGACTGTCGTCTTCCATATATACGTCCAACGTGAACGTTGCCTTCCGTGCTTTGAATGAGCTCGACAACGGTATTACATACGTGAACGCTCCAACCATTGGGGCCGAGGCACACTTGCCCTTCGGCGGTGTAAAGCAGACGGGCAATGGGCACAGGGAAGGCGGGTGGCAGGTGTATGAGTTCTACTCCGAGACGAAGGTCGGGTACGCTGACTTCTCTGGAACTCTTCAGCGCGCCCAGATCGACAATTATCTTGGAAGTCCTGACTAGGAACTGGAGAAAGGGCAGCTGACGATGGTGAACGAAGAGCGGCGATCAGCCGCACTAGAGAAAGCCAACGGGCGTCGGAACGGAACACTCTTATTTTTGTGGGAGTGGTTCCGGTCTGTCGTCATCGCTCTCGCACTGTTCTTTGTCGTGAGGTCGTTCTTCATAGAAGCCTTCAAGATTCCGACGGGAAGCATGGAAGGAACCCTGCTCGTCGGTGATTTCCTCCTCGTGAACAAGCTCGTATACGGAGCCGAAGTTCCGTTTACGAAGGTCAAGCTTCCGGCGATTCGCGCACCAAAGCGCGGTGACGTGATCGTCTTCCAGTGGCCCGTGGATCGCACGAAGAATTTTGTGAAGCGAATCGTCGGGATGCCCGGTGATACTCTGGAGATGCGTCAGGGGACTCTCGTGCGGAACGGAAAAGTCCAGCGGGAAGACTACGTATCACATACCGCGCCCGGTTCCGACGTGTCCGACGACGAATTCAACTGGCAGCTCGCGTACCTCCTCGGCGCGCAGCATCCGGTGAACGAGCCGCCGCGATCGCCGATTGCGGTGGCAACGCTGGAAGCCAGTCCCGGCTACCATCCGTCGCGAAACAACTGGGGTCCACTGGTCGTCCCAACGGGTAACTACTTCGTTCTTGGCGACAACAGGGACAACTCGCTCGACTCGAGATACTGGGGATTCGTTGCCGACTCACTTGTGCGCGGACAACCCCTCGTTGTCTATTATAGTTACGATCCTGACGGCGCCGTGAAACTGGACTGGCTCACTCGTGTTCGGTGGAAACGTTTTGGCGAGATGATTCAGTGAAAGTTCCCGGCTCGCCAAATCGGTGGCGGTCAGGCATATACCGTGGTCGTAGCGAGGAGCAGCATCTGGTATGGCGGTCTCGGTAAACCGGAAGAATCAGTACGACGAAGGTTCGCTGGATCAATACCTTCGTGATATCAGCATCTATCCGCTGATAACCCGCGAGGAGGAAGTCACTCTCGCGCAACGGATCCGCAAGAACGACCAGGAAGCGCTCGATAAACTCGTGCGCTCGAACCTGCGGTTCGTCGTGTCTGTCGCGAAGAAATATCAGAACCAGGGAGTATCTCTCTCGGATCTGATCAACGAGGGAAACCTCGGACTCATTCGCGCGGCCCACAAATTCGACGAGACAAAGGGCATCAAGTTCATCTCGTACGCGGTGTGGTGGATCCGTCAGAGCATCCTCCAGGCATTGGCCGAGCAGTCGAGGATTGTTCGCGTTCCGTTGAATCGCGCCGGGGCGCTTCACAGGATCGGCAAGCGCGCGAGCACTCTGCTTCAGGAGCTCGGCCGCCAGCCGACACATCTCGAGATAGCGGAAGGCCTCGACATCACCGAGGAAGAAGTCGCGAAGACGATGCTGATCTCGCAGGTGCATCTGTCGCTCGACGCGCCCATGACACCCGGCGAGGACAATCGGCTTCTCGACTATCTCCCTGACACGACGAACCGCACGCCGGACGAGCAGACTTTCGAGAAGGCTCTGACCGAGGCGATCGAGGAGTCTCTGTCGGGACTGAAAGAGAGGGAGTCGAAAATTCTTCGTCTCTACTTTGGGCTCGATGGTGAAGATCCGATGACTCTCGAGGATATCGGAACACTCCTCGGCATCACTCGCGAGAGAGTTCGGCAGATCAAGGAGAAGGCCCTGTTGAAGCTCCGGCATAATTCTCGACGCCGAGCCCTCGAATCATTTCTCGGCTAGAGGATTCTGCTCTCCAACTGCTAGTCGACACAGAGACCACAGAGACCACAGAAAAGACGAAAGAAGCCTGGGAAACGAGAGATTCTCTCCTTCCCAGGCTTTTCCTTTTTGGGGTTGCACTACGGAAAACCATGTCGAGAGCCTCCCGACAACCGGCCGCCCTTCTGTCGTTTAACCCCAAATCCATAGATCCGAGGAATCGAGGTGCATTTCCCGTCCGAATGCCTACCGATCCCGCCTGCTCTGTGGTCTCCGTGGTCTCTGTGTCAAAGAGCAGTTTGTGAGGGGAAAGATCTATCGACTAGATTGGAACCATGGCATCCCAATCCTCATTCGACGTCACTACCAGCGTCGACCTCCAGGAAGTAGACAACGCCGTAAATCAGGCCCAGAAGGAGATCTCGCAGCGATACGATTTCAAGGGATCGATCGCGGAGATCGACTTCAGCCGCGCGGAAGGAACTCTCAACCTCACCGCTGAAAGCGAATACCGGATGGAAGCGCTGTTCGATGCGCTCCAGTCCAAGCTCATCAAGCGCGGCGTGCCGGTGAAGAATCTCGACGTTGGCGAGATCAAGCCCGCCGGCGGGGACAAGGTCACGCGACTCATCAAGCTCAAGATGGCGCTCGACGGTGATACCGCGAAGAAAGTCGCGGCCGCGATCAAGGATGCAAAGCTCAAGAAGGTTCAGGCTGCGATTCAGGGAGATCAGGTTCGCGTATCATCCCCCTCGAAAGACGATCTCCAGGAAGCGATGACGCTCCTTCGCGGCAGGGACTTCGGCGTCGAGCTCAAGTTCGGCAACTACCGCTAGAGTGAAGGTCGGCTTCATCACCCTCGGCTGCGACAAGAATACTGTCGATACCGAGCGTTACCTTGGCGAGCTGTCGGAGTACGGCGGCGAGTACACCGCGTCGCTCGATCAGGCCGATGTGATCATCGTCAACACATGCGGTTTCATCGATGCCGCGAAGAAGGAATCGATCGACGCGATGATAGAAGCCGCGCGCTACAAGACGGACGGATCATGTCAGGCCGTGATCGGAGTTGGCTGCATGGTCGAGCGTCACAAGGCAGAGCTTATCGAAGCGCTCCCCGAAGTCGACCTCTTCCTCGGCGCGTCTGAAACTGGACGCCTCGCTCAGGAGCTTGGCGATCGGGGGATACTCGGCGGCGATCCGGTCGCGCTGCATCCGGGAGTTCGCATGTACACCGGCGACCTTCCGCATGTTCGCTATCTCAAGATCAGCGAAGGCTGCGATCACGGGTGCGCATTCTGCGCGATTCCACTCATGCGCGGCAAGCATCGCTCCTTCGCCCGCGATGAAGTGATTCGTGAAGCACAGCTTCTCGAGCTTCAGGGCGCGAAGGAGATCAATCTCGTCGCTCAGGATCTCGCCCATTATGGACGCGACATCCGCGACGGTGTTCGTCTCCCGGAGCTGCTCGAATCCCTCGTCGCAGAGACATCGGTGCCGTGGATTCGCATGCTCTATCTGTATTCGACGGGAATCACGCCGCGTCTCCTCGAGGTTGTTGCCCGCGAGAGTCGCATCCTTCCGTACCTCGACATGCCGATGCAGCACGCGTCCGACGCCGTGCTCGCGCGCATGCGTCGTCCGGAGAGAAAGCGCACGATCCGCGATCGGGTCGCTCGCTTCCGTGAAGCTGTTCCCGGCGTAGCGATCCGCACGACGTGCATCGTCGGCTTCCCGGGAGAGACCGAAAGTGATTTCGACGAGCTGATGGAGTTCCTCGAGGAAACGCAATTTGACCGCGTCGGCGCCTTCACTTACTCGCCGCAGGAAGGCACGCGCGCGGCCGAGATGGAAGACGACGTTCCCGATCCCGTCAAGCGCGAGCGACTCGAGCGCCTCACGGAGCTTCAGCGCTCGATCACTGCTGAAAAATACGAGTCTCGAATCGGGACGCGTACTCAGCTGATCGTCGACCGCGTAAACGACGGCGTTGCGGTTGGTCGCCTTCCGTGGCAGGCCGACGATGTTGACGGAATCACCTATCTCGACGAAGGGCACGCTCCGGGGACTCTTCTCGACGTCGCCGTCGAGGAAGTCGTTGACGATTACGATTTCAATGCGTCTGTCGTGGGAGTGATCTCTCCGATTGTGAAACCCGTTACCGCTGCGCGGAGGAGAACTTTGCCGATCGCTTCAATCACCGTTGGCAGCTATGGGCGATAGATCCGCCGAGATAATGCGGCGCTCCGCCCAGCTCTTTCCGGGCGGAGTGAATTCTCCGGTTCGCGCGTTCGGAGGAGTTGGCGGAACTCCGATAGTTGCGAGCAGAGGGCAGGGCGCAAGAATCTGGGACGCGGACGGAAACGAATACATCGACTACGTGCTGTCATGGGGGCCACTCGTTCTTGGACATGCGCATCCGATGGTGCTCGACGCCCTTGAGCAGGCTGCGCGTGATGGAACGAGTTTTGGAATGCCCACCGAGCTCGAGGTGTCGCTTGGTGAACTGATCGTCAAGCGAATGCCGCATGTGGAAATGATGCGATTCGTCTCGAGCGGAACCGAAGCGACGATGAGTGCCATTCGTCTCGCGCGTGCGTTCACCGGCCGAGACGCGATTCTGAAATTCGAAGGATGTTATCACGGTCACGCTGATTCATTTCTCGTCAAAGCGGGGTCCGGCGTTGCAACGCTCGGTTTGCCAAATTCGCCGGGAGTACCGGCCGCGCTTGCGGAGCTGACGCTCACTGCGCCTTTCAACAATCTCGAAGTCACTCGATCGCTGATTCGTGGCGCGAAGAATGGCGTGGCCGCGATAATCGTCGAGCCGATTGTCGGCAACGCCGGATTCATTCAACCGCTTCCCGAGTTCCTTGCGGGATTACGAGAAATCGCCGACGAATCGGGCGCGCTTCTGATCTTCGACGAAGTCATGACCGGTTTTCGCATCGCCTACGCTGGAGCATTCGAGCGATTCGATGTTCGCGCGGATCTCACCACCCTTGGCAAAGTCATTGGCGGAGGACTGCCTGCCGCCGCTTATGGCGGCCGCCGCGAGATAATGCGGCAAATAGCGCCAACCGGGCCCGTTTATCAGGCTGGAACGCTGTCTGGCAATCCGCTTGCGATGGCTGCAGGCAAGGCGACACTCACCGCTTTGACTCCGGAGCTGCACACGATTATCGAGCGCCGAACCGCAAGACTCGTGGAAGGACTCACGCAGACCGCGTCACGACTGGGCGTTCCATTCACTGCCGGCTCGGCGGGATCGATGTGGGGCTACTTCTTCCACGAAGGTCCCGTCGTCGATTTCGAATCCGCGAAGCGGAGTGATGTCGAGATGTTCAGGAGATTCTTCCATGCTGCGCTCGATCGCGGAGTCTATCTGGCCCCGTCAGCCTTCGAGGCTGCATTCATGTCGGCAGCACATGGAGATGCAGAAGTGGACGAGACGTTGAGTCGTCTGGAGGATGCGATGAAATATGCCCATGCGTAAAATGTTTTTCGTCGGAATGCTCGGCGCCGTTGCCTGCGCGTCGGTGATGCCGAAACCGGTCGACGCTCCCGTAATCGACGAGGGCGATCAGCCGGTCAGAATCGCTCTGGCGACGTCCGGAGAAAACGTTCGCGTTGGCGGCACCGGCACATGGCGCATTTACAACAAGAACAGTGCGAATTTCGTCGCTCGCGGCGATGCCGGTGATGCAATGCGGGTGCAGGCACGAGGCGGTCAGCTCGTCGTCGTAAAGCCCGACGGTTCGACCACATCACACTACGCGGGTCCGCTTCTCGTCAGAGCGTCGACGCCAGGCACGTTCGTTACTTACGAAGGGAAGCCCTATCGCGGCGAGCTGATTATCAGACCTGGCGACAACGGACTCCTCGTCGTGAATCGCCTTGGAGTAGAATCCTACCTGCGTGGTGTCGTTCCACTTGAGATCGGCGATCGAAAGGCTGGCGAAGAGGCTGCCGTACAGGCACAGGCGGTAGCTGCTCGCAGCTACACCTACATCCATATGGCCGAGGCTGGGGATCGCGGCTTCGACATGTACGGATCGGTACAGGATCAGGTTTACGGCGGCGTCGATGCGGAGAAGCCGATATCCGATGCAGCGGTGAGCACGACAAATGGAATGGTCGTGCGCTACGCCGGAAAAATCATCAACACACCGTATTTCTCGACCTGCGGCGGAAGCACTGCGGCAACGTCGGAGGTCTGGTGGCGCCAGCCCGACCAGCCGTATCTGCGCCCGGTGAGCGACCGCATCCCGGGGACCGATTCGTACTACTGCGATCCATCCCCGCGCTTCAAGTGGACCGCAACCTTCAACAAGGACGAGCTTCGGGCGACGCTCGAGAAATATCTGGGATCCGTAACCCAGGGCTCCGAACCGCCGCTGTCTCCCAGCTCCGCCTCCGCCCGGCCGATGTCACTCGGCGCGATTCAGAGCGTCAGAGTAAATGGACGCACTGCATCAGACCGCGTTGCGTCGATTTCAATTCAGACCGCGCGGGGGAATTACATCGTTCGCGGAAATGACGTTCGCTTCGTTCTTAGAACGCCGAGCGGGGGTTTGCTGGGCAGCACATATTTTACGACCGAAACAACGACTGATGAATCCGGAGAAATTTCCAATCTGACCGTTCATGGCGGCGGAAACGGACACGGAATCGGGATGTGCCAGTGGGGCGCCATCGGACGGGCGCGGGCGGGGCAGGATTATCGGACGATTCTCACGACCTATTATCCGGGAACGACTGTGGGACGCATTGCTGAATGAGCTCTGATATTCGTCTTGGACTGGTTGGCGCCGGTGCGATAGCCCAGCTCGCGCATCTGCCGGTTTTGTCGAAAATCAGAGGGGCGAAACTTGTCGCGATATGTGACAACGACGGCCCGAAAGCTGGCGCGCTCGCTCAGCGCCTCGGCGTTCCCGATATTTTCACGGATATCGACGAGCTGCTCGATTCCGATGAGCTCGACGCGGTCATAATCGCGACGCCAAATCACCTGCACGAGCCGCATGTGCTTCGGGCGCTCAAGGCAAAGGTGCATGTCCTTTGTGAGCGGCCGCTGTCGCTCACGACTGGTGGTGTGAACCGAATTCTCGCGGCCGCTGAAGCGACCGACAGAAAAGTCGTGGTCGGAAACAACCATCGCTTCCGGAGCGACGTCCAGCAGCTGCGCCGTTTCCTTGAAGGTGGAGAGCTCGGTCGCGTTACGGGAATGCGCGCTGGCCAATATCAGTTTCGGTCGGCGCAGCAGGGTTGGCGTAACAGCAAGGCCGAAGCAGGCGGGGGAGCATTCCTGGAATACGGGTATCCGCTCGTCGACCTGGCATTGTGGCTCACCGATTTTCCGGAGCCGGTGCGCCTCACTGCACACATGGATCGCGCGAAGAGTGCCGGCGTCGAGGACGCGATGCTCGTGCACCTGGAATGCGTGAACGGGATCAGCTACAGCTTCGATGTCTCATGGTCATACGTCGGGCAGGAAGAGCGTCTCTGGTTCGAGGTCATATCGACCCGTGGCAGTGCTCGCCTATCGCCACTGAGAGTCGTGAAAGAGCTCAACGGGCGGCCGACGAATGTGTCGCCGACCGGTGCTGCCGCGCGCGAGAGCGTTTTCCTCCAATCGTATCGAGCCGAGCTGACGCATTTCGTGTCGATGCTGAAGGATGAGTCGCCGTACGAGCCTCCGACTGATCAGCTCAAGGTGATGCGCGTGATAGACGCGGTCTACCAGTCCGCGGAAGAAGGGCGCGAGATCAGACTGTGAAGTTCAGGCACTTTGGTGTGTTCGCCGGTGCCCTGCTGTGCGCCGCGAGCCTGAATGCTCAGACATGGAAGAACAAGGATCGGGCGGTGCCCGCGCCTTCAGCGGCCGCGAGTGCGACAGAGCCCGGATCTGAGCTCACCGTCTATCTGATGACGATGGGACCCGGCGATCAGGTCTGGGAGAAATTCGGACACAACGCCATCTGGATTCACGATGCGGCGAACGGCTCCGACATCGCGTACAACTGGGGCGTGTTCGACTTCAACGACAAGGACTTCTACCCGAACTTCATTCGCGGAAAGATGCGCTACATGATGGGCGCATTCGACTTCAACGAGACTCTCGAATTCTATCGGCAGTCGAACAGAACAGTCTGGGCGCAGGAGCTGAATCTCACGCCTGCCCAGAAATACAGCCTTGCACAGTTCGTCTACTGGAACGTGCGTCCGGAGAATCGCTACTACCGATACGATTACTACCGCGACAACTGTTCGACGCGAGTCCGGGACGCACTCGACGGTGCACTCGGTGGCGTGATCAGGAAGGCGTTCGTGAACGTGCCGACGGGGACGACGTTTCGTTTTCACACCGAAAGATTGACCCAGGACGACTGGCCGATCTTCACTGGAACGATGGCGGGGCTCGGCGAGCCCACCGATCGTCCCATCTCGGCTTACGAAGAAATGTTTCTGCCGGTGAAGGTGAAAGACCACCTGCGGACGATGCATGTCCTGTCGAATGGCGTTTCCGTCCCGCTCGTCAAGAGTGAGCGCATCCTGTTCCAGGCAACGCGTCCGCCCGAGCCGGTGGCAGTGGAACGCGGAATGGGAGGGTACATTCTGATCGCGGCGATCATTCTGATAGTCGGTGCCGGTCTGCTCCTCCTTCAGGGTGCAACCATACCGACGGCGGCGCTTTCGCTTGCGGTTGTATGGAGTCTCGTCGCAGGATTCGGCGGTGTAGCGCTGGCTGGACTGTGGGCTTTCACCGATCACATCTTCAGTTACAGAAACGAAAATCTCTTTCAGCTGAATCCGTTGTCGCTGATCGTGATGGTTCTTCTTCTGCGCGTCATCTGGAGCCGCAGGAAAAGCCGCGACGAGATGCTCGGACGTGTCCGATCTGCTTATCGGTGGGCGGTCATCGTCGCAGGAGTGTCGGTCGCAGGGTTCGTTCTTCAGGTTCTACCGTGGTTCAACCAGGTGAACGGAGACATCATTGCTCTCGTCATGCCACTGCATCTCGGCGTCGCATGGTTGCTGATGATTCTTGCGCGCCGCGGCCTTTCGGAAACACCCACAGTCGCCTGAACCGACGCCCGCTGGCGATACACATCGCGGCGTGGGCAATGATTGCAGCCACCTTCCAGGGGTGTGCAACAACGATGAGTCAAGAGAAAGGCGTGACGCTTGCGATCGTCAACGCGAAAGTATGGACGGCCAATCCTCGACAACCGTGGGCTTCGGGAATCGCAGTCTCGGGCGACCGGATTACGCTGGTCGGATCGAGCGCGGAAGTCGCCAAGCTTGCAGCGGCGGCACCTTTGGCACGACTGATCGACGCAGGTGGGGCGCTCGTCACGCCTGGGTTCATCGACTCGCACGTGCACTTCGTCACCGCCGGAGTTGGTCTCGCCTCGGTTCAGCTGCGCGACGCATCGACGCCGCAGGAATTCACGCGCCGGATCAGGGAATACGCCGCGACAATCCCGCCAGGCGCCTGGATTACCGGTGGCGACTGGGATCACACGCTCTGGGGTGGCGAGCTTCCACGTCACGAGTGGATCGATTCGGTAACGCCGAAAAATCCGGTGTGGGTCCAGCGGCTCGATGGTCACATGGCTCTCGCGAATAAGCTTGCAATGGCGGCCGGCAACGTCTCGAAGACAACGCCCGACATCGCCGGTGGGACGATCGTTCGCAGCGCAGGCGGCGATCCCACGGGAATCTTCAAGGACAATGCCCAGTCGTATGTCGATAACGCTCGTGCTCCCTATTCGGATGAGATGCTCGATCGCGGGCTCGAGGCCGCGATGCGTTACGTCGCTGAGCGCGGTGTAACGTCGGTCGTGAACATGGGGACGTTCAAGGATCTCGCGACGTTCGAGCGTGCGCACCGCGCCGGCACGATGATCACCCGCGTTTACGCGGTGACTCCGATCGCGGAATGGGAGCGGCTTCGCGACACCGTAGCGGCGAGAGGGAAGGGCGACGAGTGGCTCAGAATCGGTGGACTGAAGGGATTCGTCGACGGATCGCTTGGCTCGCATACGGCGGCGATGTTCGCTCCGTTCACCGACAGTCCGAAGGATTCCGGATTCCTCGTCGAGACTGAGAAGGATCTCTACGACTGGACGTCGGCCGGCGACAAGGCCGGACTACAGGTAATCGTCCACGCAATTGGCGACCGGGCGATCAACACTCAGCTCAACATCTTCGAGCGCGTCGCAGATGAGAACGGACCGCGCGACCGAAGATTCAGAATCGAGCACGCTCAGCACCTGTCTGCCGGCGACGTGCCGCGCTTCGCGAAGCTCGGCGTCATTCCCAGCATGCAGCCATATCATGCAATCGACGATGGCAGGTGGGCGGAGCGTGTAATTGGACCCGATCGGGCAAAGCTGACATATGCGTTCAAATCGTTGTGGGATGCCGGTGCTCGCCTGGCGTTCGGGAGCGACTGGTTTGTGGCGCCCCCGACGCCTCTGCTCGGTATCTATGCGGCGGTGACGAGACGCACGCTCGACGGAAAGAATCCGGAAGGCTGGATTCCGGAGCAGAAGATCACCGTCGAAGACGCGTTGAAGGCGTATACCGTCAACGGCGCGTATGCTTCTTTTCAAGACTCTGTCAAAGGGTCTATCGAGCGCGGCAAGCTTGCTGATATCGTAATGATCGACCGCGACATCACACGAGTCGCGCCAGCAACAATCGCCGACGCCAAAGTCACGATGACGATCGTCGGCGGACGTGTGGTTTACGACAACTCAAACAAATCAGGGAATCACTAATGATTCACCAACGTATCCATGCGGCCGCCATAGGCGCCGCGGCATTGTTGGCGGCGACCGCTGTCCTGCCGGCACCTTCATTCGCGCAGACCCGGGCGGCGTCGCACGACATTCTTCCATTCAAGGCGACAGAGAGAACTCTCTCGAATGGCCTGAAAGTCATCATCGTGCCGACAGGATTTCCGAATATCGTGTCGATCCAGGTTCCTGTAATGACCGGATCCCGCAACGAATTCGAGCCGGGCAAGTCGGGCTTCGCGCATTTCTTCGAGCACATCATGTCTCGCGGGACGAAGACGAGAACGCCCGAGCAGATGAATGAGATCATCACTCGCGCCGGCGCTCGCGAGAACGCCTACACGACAGACGATTACACCAACTATTACGCGACCTTCGCCAAGGAAGACCTCGAAGCGATGCTCGCCCTTCAGGCAGACCGCTTCCAGAACCTCCAGTACGACGAAGCCGCATTCAAAACGGAATCGCGCGCGATCCTCGGCGAATACAACAAGAACTCGGCAGATCCGTCGCAGAAACTCTTCGAGGCGATTCGAGACACGGCGTTCACGAAGCACACGTATAAGCACACCACGATGGGCTTCATCAAGGACATCGAGGACATGCCGAACCAGTACGCATACTCGAAGCAGTTCTTCGATCGCTGGTACCGGCCCGAGAACGCGACAGTCATCGTTGCCGGCGACGTAACCCCGGCCGAAGTGATGCCGCTCGTGCAGAAGTACTACGGCAACTGGAAGCGGGGATCGTACAAGGCAGTGATACCAGTCGAGCCGCCGTCGAAAGCGCCCAAGTACGCGCACGTGGATTGGTCGAGTCCGACTCTACCGATCCTCGCGGTGTCGTTTCATAACCCTGCGTTCTCTGAAACCAACATAGACAATGCCGCTCTCGATTTCGTTGCGAATCTCTGGTTCGGTCCGACTTCGGAGATCTTCAAGAAGCTCGTTCAGCGCGAGCAGAAGGTGGATTACCTGAGCGCGTCGAACACGAGCAATGCGGATCCCGAGCTCTTCAGCGTGTTCACTCGCGTCAAGAAACCGGAGGACGTTGTATACGTGCGCGACGAGATACTGAAGACGATCGCACAGGCACGAACGACTCTTGTTTCAGCGCAGGAACTGGCAGACTCGAAGTCCAACGAGCGATACTCATTCATCCGGACTCTCGACAACACCGATCGCATCGCATCAACGCTCGCGCGATACGTTCGCTACAGCCGCTCGTACAACACTCTGAACCGTGCCTACGCGCTCTACGACGCTGTTACTCCCGCCGACATGCGGCGCGCGGCGCAGAAGTATTTCACGGACAACGAAATGATCGTCGCGACGCTCTCGAGCTCGTCGCTGCCGGCGGCGGTCAGCGCGATGCCGAAGATCAGCTCGTTTGAAGCACCGGCAGTCTCGAAGAAGGTGATGACGCCACCGTCAAAGCCGAACGACACCGCTCCATGGATGGTCGATGCCAGCAAGCTCGCCGCCGCGGGATCGGGCGTGATTGCACCGGGCAATCTGATCGTTCAGAAGACCCCGCTTCAGCAGATCCGCGTGAAGCTTCTCTTCAACGTCGGCTCAGCGAATGATCCGGCTGGGAAGGAAGGACTCGCTGCGCTGTCGGCTCGAATGATCTCCGCCGCCGGCTCGCGCGCGATGACATTGGACCAGATCAGCAAGGCGCTCTATCCGGTCGCTGGCGGGTTCGGCGGACAGGTAGATAAGGAAATGACCACGTTCTCCGGCGGAATTCACAAGGACAACTGGGCGCGCTTCATCTCTGTCGCACTGCCGATGCTTGTCGATCCTGGATTCCGTGAAGAAGACTTCCGTCGCAACAGGGATGGTCTTCTCAACTCGCTTACTCAGGACCTTCGCTCGAACAATGACGAAGAGCTGGGCAAGGAGCGTCTCCAGACGAACATCTTCAACGGGACGCCGTATGCTCATCCGGCTCTCGGAACGGTCGCCGGAATTCAGTCGATCACGCCAGACGACGTGAAGAATTTCGTGAAGAACGAATACACGCGCGGCAATCTCGTCATCGGCGTCAACGGTGACATTTCAGACGCGATGGTCGCTCAGCTCGAAGGCGCGCTGGCAGTGTTGCCGGCCGGCTCGGCGCCCGGTCCACGCACGGCGATCGTCGGAGCGCGTCCGAACGGCCTCGACGTCGAGATCATTCAGAAAGACACTCGCGCAACCGCAATCTCGCTCGGGCTTCCGATCGAGGTGACGCGCACTCATCCGGACTTTGCCGCGTTGAACGTGGCGCGTGCCTGGCTCGGCGAGCACCGCATGTCACAGTCGCATCTGTTCCAGCGAATTCGCGAAGTTCGTGGAATGAACTACGGCGACTACGCATACATGGAAGCGTTCCCGCGGGGAATGTTCCAGTTCTTCCCCGATGCGAACATCGCGCGGAGAGCGCAGATCTTCGAAATCTGGATTCGGCCGGTGGTGCCCGAGAATGCCCAGATGGCCCTTCGCATCGCCACGAACGAGCTCCAGAACCTCATCGACAATGGAATGTCGGAAGAAGACTTCCAGTCGACTCGCCAGTACCTGATGAAGAACGTGTATGTGATGACGCAGACACAGGATCAGCAGATCGGCTACGCTCTCGACTCGAAATGGTATGGCATGCCCGAGTACACGTCATACATGCGCTCGCAGCTCCAGAAGCTGACGCGTGACGACGTAAATCGCGCGCTCAAGAAGCATCTCTCGGCGACGAACATGTCGGTCGTGATCATTACCAAGGACGCGGCAGGACTTCGTGATTCGCTTCTCGCCGATTTGTTCTCTCCAATCAGGTATGACGGACAGAAGCCGCAGTCGCTTCTCGATGAGGACAAAGTGATCGGCGCGCGAAAGCTCAACCTTACGCCGGATCGAGTGAAGATCACTCCGGTCGATCAGGTCTTCGCGAAGTAAGAGTCAGGATTCCGCAAGGAAAAGACCCAGCAGACGGTGGGTCTTTTCTTTTCCGGATTGCGTATCCCGGACCAACTGCATCGGCAATCGCGGACTGAGTCAGGACTGCGGACCACCGAGGCCGGGCATCCGGTCCACTCGCGTCAGGCTGGCTGCTTCGCCGCCGCCTGCGCCTTGACTGCGTTCTGCGAAACGCTGTTGCCATTCGGTTTCGGCTTCTGCACCGACACGTCGTTCGTGCCCTTGCCGCTCACCTGCTTTCCGATCTGGATGCGGCGTGGTTGCGGCAGCGCGGCCTTCGGAATGCGGATCGAAAGAATTCCGTTCTCGCAGTTCGCTTCGATCTTAGAATCATCGAGACCCTGCGGAAGCTGGAACGAACGGCTGAACGAGCCATAGCTTCTCTCGACGAGGTGATAGCGGCTCTGCTCGTCACCTTCCTTTCGCTCGCTGTGCTTCTGGCCGCGCACGGTCAGAACGCCATTCTCGGCCGTGATCTCGACGTCATCGGGATTGATTCCCGGAAGCTCGAGGTCGAGCTGCAGCTCCTTGTCCGTCTCAGCAACGTCGACGGCGGGGCTCCAGGCGTTGACTCCATCCCCCCGCGAAAACGTGTCCTCGAAAAGGCGGTCGATCTCCCTGCGAAGACCGAACACCGGGGCGGAAAGGGCAGTTCTGTAAATCATCATTTCCTCCTGTGGTGGTTGGTGTTGGATCAACGCCGGAAAAAAACGGCAACCGGCGTTCCATTCCGTTTCTGCCGAGTCGGCTGATTTTTTCGCGGGTCACTGTCATCTCGACAAAGGCAGTTGGTCAGATCGACAGTCTCGGATTGCGGCCTCAGGACCAACGCCATGGACTGCGGCCTCAGGACTAACAGCCATCGACGATCGACGACTGAGTGAGAACCTGGACTGAAAAAACAGCGTGGCTCCGCTGGGGGAGTGCTTGCACTATGAAGTTGCTTCGACCATCCTCGGGGATGCGCAGAATCGTTCGACCACTTGTTCCTATTTTGATCGCGGCGGTTTCTGTCGCAGCCATCTCTGCGCGGCCGATCACAGTTTTTCTCGCCGGCGATTCGACCATGGCGGAGAAACTTCCCGAGAAGCGGCCGGAAACGGGCTGGGGCGAGTTTCTTCAGGCCGCATTCGACCCGAGCAAGGTCAGGATCGAGAATCACGCGAAGAATGGCCGGAGCACCCGGACCTTCATCACCGAAGGCCTCTGGCAGGACATCATGCAGCGCGCCCGGCCGGGGGATTACGTCTTCATTCAGTTTGGCCACAACGACGAATCGAAGGAAAAAGGCGAGCGATACGCGTCCCCGGCGGACTATCGCGCGAACCTCATCTGGATGGTCGAGCGAGCACGAAGAGAAGGCGTGCATCCGGTGCTGCTCACGCCTCTCATGGCCGGAAGTTCAAGGATTCAACGTTCGTTGACACACACGGCGAGTATCCCGACATAGTCCGATCCGTCGCGGCGGCAGAAAAAGTCCCGCTGATCGATATGCATCGGCGAAGCGAGGCGGTCCTCAAGGCGTACGGTCCCGACTCATCCCGGACACTGTTCAATCAGCTCAAGCCTGGCGAGAATCCCAATTATCCGAAGGGCATCGAGGACAACACCCACTTCAACCCAAAGGGAGCCAAAATCATGGCCGGCCTCGCGGTTGACGGCCTTAGGGAGCTGCAAATCGGCCTTTCAGGGCTGGTTTTGCGCCAGTAGCCGAAGGTCGTCCTCAATCCGCAGTCAGTCCTCGATCGTAGATGGCGGTTAGTCCTGAGGCCGCAATCATAAGAAGGAGGCTCCATTGTAAACGATGCCCGGTCTGGTGATATTTATAGGCTGTCCCAAAAGTCAAAAAAGTGAGCAATCCATGAAGTCAGAAATCCATCCGGTGTACGCCACGGCGACCGTAAAATGCGCCTGCGGCAACACCTACCAGACCCGTTCCACGCAGGCCGAGATTCACACTGACATCTGCGCCCAGTGCCATCCGTTCTTCACGGGTAAGCAGAAGCTCGTCGACACCGCTGGTCGTGTGGAGCGCTTCCGTCAGAAGTACGCCACGAAGACGCCCGCTGCCGCTCCCGCGGCGACGACTGAAGGCTGAGTCTCCGGGATCGCCTCGCCGACGCGCTTAACCGCGCCGGCGAGGTCGAGCGTCAGCTTTCCGACCCAAGGACGGTAAAGGACGCCCAGCGGATGACTGCGCTGGGCCGCGAGCACCGCCACCTGGCTCCACTGGTCGAGATGGCTGCACTCCTCGAGAAGTGCGAAAACGAGCTCGCCGAGGTCCGCGAGCTCGTTCTTGTAGACGATCCTGAAATGGCCGCCGAAGCGCGCGCCGAAGAGGGTCGCCTCCGCTCGGCGATTGCCGAGCTCGAAGAGCGCATCAAGCCCGCCCTCATTCCTCACGATCCGCTCGACGATCGGCCGGCAATCGTCGAAATCAGAGCCGGAACAGGCGGCGACGAAGCCGCTATCTTTGCGGCTGATCTTTACCGGATGTACACCCGATTCGCCGAAAAGCGCGGATGGCGGATCGAGATGATTTCCTATTCGGAGGGAACACTGGGTGGCGTCAAGGAAGCCGTGTTCAAGGTGAAAGGCGAAGGCGTCTTTGGAACGATGCGATGGGAATCCGGCGTGCATCGCGTTCAGCGTGTGCCCGTCACCGAGAACCAGGGCAGGATTCACACATCTGCTGCAACAGTTGCCGTGCTTCCGGAAGCCGAAGAGATCGACATGAAGATCGAGGACAAGGATCTTCGAATCGACGTGTTCAGATCATCCGGTCCCGGCGGGCAGAGCGTGAATACGACTGACTCCGCCGTGCGCATCACGCATATTCCATCCGGCATCGTCGTCAGCCAGCAGGATCAGAAATCGCAGCTCCAGAACAAGCTCAAGGGAATGGAAGTACTTCGCTCGCGACTCCTCGATGCGCGAATCGCCGAGCAGGAAGCGGAGCGGTCGCGCATGCGAAAGACGCAGGTCGGAACAGGTGACCGATCGGCGAAGATTCGGACCTATAATTTCCCGCAGAATCGCGTGACGGATCACCGCATTGGATTCACCATGCACGAGCTGACGAAAGTTCTCGATGGAGAAATTGATCCAGTGATCGAAGCGCTGCGTGGAGCTGATGTCGAGGATCGCCTCGGTGAGTAGGGTGAGCAGGCAGACGACAGCGACTTACACTGCCGACGCGAGCGTGCTCAGCATTGTGGAAGAGCTGACGACTGCGCTTCGTTATGCGGGTCTGCCGGATCCACGCCGTGTCTCGACTGACATCCTCGCCGGCCTGCTCGATGTGCCGCGGTCGTGGCCGACGATGAATCGAGAGACTTCCGTCGACGGTCAGATTCTCAAAGCCGCTCGCGAGGCTGCAAGGCGCCTCGCCGCCGGCGCGCCGTTCGCTTATGCGATCGGCTCCGCGCAATTCCGCTACCTGAACCTGATCGTCGATTCCCGTGTCCTCATACCGCGACCGGAAACCGAGGTTCTCGTCGGAGAAGTCCTCGAGCGGATGGACGCACGCTTCAAGTCCGGCGAGGAGTGGGGGACTGCTCTCGACATCGGAACCGGATCAGGCGCGATTGCGCTTTCTCTTGCCAGTGAGGGACACTTCGAGAAGGTGATCGCGACGGACGTATCGCTCGACGCTCTCGATGTCGCGCGATCGAACGCCACTCGTTCCGCGGCAGCGCTTAGATGCGACGTCGAGTTTCGCCGGGGATCGTTCCTCGCGCCGGTGCGCGATGTCAAAGCAACGGTGCTTGTGTCGAATCCCCCGTACATCGCATTCTCGGAGCTCGATACGTTGCCGCGCTCGGTCCGCGACTGGGAGCCGCCACTCGCTCTCATCAGCGGGCACGATGGAATGGCGGCAACGGCGAAGATCGTCGCTGAAGGCGCCCGCATTCTCGCCCGCGGTGGAATCCTTGCTCTCGAAGTTGCGGAAACTCGCGTGTCGCTCGTCGCCGACATGGTGATGCGACAGGCAGACTACACCGACGTTGGAGTCAGACTCGACCTTGCCGGACGCGAGCGTTTTGTGTTCGCGTCCAGAACCTGAAACTGAAGAACACGGAGACTTGATGTTGGAAGAAAAAGCCAGGGAGCTCGGACGGATAATCGGGCAGAGCCCTGAATATCAGGCGGTAAAGCGCTCGAGTGAAGCACTCAACAGCGACCGTGAAGCCGTGATCGTGCTCCAGCAGATGGAAAAGATCCGGATGGATGCGCAGCAGATGATTCAGCGTGGCGAACAGCCAACGCAGGAAATGGAGCAGCAGCTGGACGACCTGCTCTCACAGGTGCAGACGAACGCTGTCTACCAGAAGGCCATCTCCGCGCAGGAGAACTTCGATAAGGTGATGTATCAGATCAACAACTGGATCATGGACGGCATGAAGAAGGGCGCGACCAGCTCGATCATCACGCTTTCCTGACTGCCTGATGCAAGCCGGCCGGCTGATCGTTTTCGAAGGACCCGAGGGCGCCGGAAAGACGACGCAGCTGCGTCTTCTTGCGTCCGCCCTCGAAAGAGCCGGGCGGCGCGTGATCACGCTTCGCGAGCCGGGCGGCACGCCCCTCGGCGACTCGATCAGGGCTCTTTTACTCGACACCGTTCATGAGATGACTCCGGAGGCCGAAGCGTTGCTTTTCATGGCCTCAAGGGCGGAAATAGTTCGGCTGAAAGTTGACCCTGCGCTCGTTGACGGGGTAATCGTATTGATGGACCGCTTCTTCCTTTCGACGTACGCTTATCAGATCGCCGGCCGCGGCCTCGACGAGAATCAGATTCGTCAGGCGAACGCGATTGCGACTGGCGGGCTTATTCCGGATTTGACGATCGTTATCGATGTGCCACCGTCCGATGGTCTGGCGCGTGCGACGGCTCGGAGAGGTCCGGACAGAATGGAGCGCTCGGGTGATGATTTTCATTCGAGGGTTTCTGCGGCGTTCTCGTTGTTCGCCACGGATGACTGGCAACGCAAGCACCCGGAGTGCGGTCCAATCGTAAAGGTTGACGGAGCTGGTGCTCCTCCCGAGGTCCAGGCAAGAATTGCCGGGGCGCTCGCTCAAAAATTGCCGACGGAGTTCGGTATGCTCGCAGACGCGCACGTAAAGTAATGTCAGGCATCAATCCGGGAACTCGCTCGAGAACGCTCATTGTTGGAGCGATGCTGGTGCTGTCCGTCATTACAGGCGGATGGCTCATCGAGCGTGGAACGCGCGCCGGTCCTGTATCGACTCCGGCTGGGGCGGCAAGGCTGTTCGATGACGTGTTCACGAAGATCTCGCGCAACTACGTTGACTCGATTGACACAGCGGCGATCTACCGAAAAGCGGTGGACGGCATGCTGTACGAGCTCGAAGATCCCTACACATCGCTGCTTGGACCCGACAAGTTTGGCCGGCTGACCGAAGCGACGAGCGGTGACTACGCCGGAATTGGCGTCCAGGTCGACGTTCGCGACGGCTGGATTGTCGTGATCGCTCCGGCGACGGGCGGACCGGCTGAGCGCGCCGGCGTGCAGCCGGGTGACAGAATCGTGGCGATCGACGGCAAGTCGGCCAAGGACTGGACGCTCGAAGAAGCGATGACGTCGTTCCGCGGAAATGCTGGAACTTCGGTCGCATTGCGCATCGAGCGGCCGGGGGTTCTTGCGCCGATTCCTCTCACTCTTATGCGCGAGCCGCTGCACCAGAGTGCAGTGCGCCGCATCGCGATGTTGGCCAATGCAGTCGGCTACATCGACCTGAACGCGTTCAGCGATTCGACCGACCGCGAGGTGACCAGAGCAGTAAGCGCTCTCGTTGCGCAAGGAGCGAAGTCGGTGATTCTCGACCTGCGATCGAATCCGGGCGGACTTCTCGATCAGGGTACCCGTGTCGCGGATCTTTTTCTCGACAAGAATCAGAAAATCGTGAGTCTGCGGGGCCGCACGCCAGAAGCGAATCGTGACTACACGGACAGCACCGCACAGAAGTGGCCCACGCTTCCGCTGGCGATTCTCGTCGACGATCGAAGCGCGAGCGCGGCAGAGATTGTCGCGGGGGCACTTCAGGATCACGATCGAGCGGTAATCGTCGGCGAGCCTACGTACGGGAAGGGGAGCGCGCAGACAATCATTCCGCTCGGCGATGCGGGTGGGCTCAAGATCACGACTTCGCGGTGGTTCACGCCGTCGGGTCGCTCGATCAGCAGACGGATGACTCGCGACGACAGCGACACCGAGCCGCCCGATGATTCGAAGAAGAAGTACAAGACGGATGCCGGCCGCACGGTGTACGATGGCGGCGGCATCACTCCCGACGTTCTCGAGAGCGACAGCACCTACACGGCGACAGCGCACATGCTTCAGGCCGCGCTCGGAAGAAAAGTTGGTGTCTTCCGCGACGCGCTCACCGATTACGCGCTGAGTCTCAAGGTCAGCAAGACTGTTGCATCGCCGCAGTTCGACGTGACACCGCAGATGCTCGATGAGGTCTGGAAGAGAATGGTCGCGCGCGGCGTGGTGATCGATAAGGGCGT
This sequence comes from Gemmatimonadaceae bacterium, assembly GCA_017881685.1. GTDB lineage: Bacteria > Gemmatimonadota > Gemmatimonadetes > Gemmatimonadales > Gemmatimonadaceae > UBA4720. Next base: position 34,423 of record JADGQR010000121.1, on the reverse strand, counting down.
GTACGACGAGTCGGCTTCGGTGGTGAAGCCCCTTCTTTCGTACGATATTGCGCGATACGTCTTTGGTCCCGATGCAGAATTCCGCCGTCGTGTCGACAACGATCACGCTATTGCAAGTGCGCTTCAGCTTGCGACCGGCGCGACGACGCAGCGGGCCCTTCTCGACAGAGCAATGAACCGACAGAAGCAGCAGCGCCGCGCACTGGGTCAGGAGTGACGGAACGAGTCTTCATCATCGGTGCGGGTCAGGTCGGGCGCGGTTTGTTCCGCGCCTTTCGCGCAGCAGGACTCGATGTTCTGGGCCTGCACGGTCACCGGCCCTCGGCGTGGACTACTTCGACGGGACCATTGCCGATTGCGATTGCGAATGCAAACGCTGTCATCGTGGCGGTCCGTGACGATCAGATCGATGACGCTCTCGAGGAGCTGATCGCCGAGCGAGGGAAGGGTGGTCGTGGACGTCTTGCTTCAGGCACGGTGGTCGTCCACACATCGGGTGGAGCTGAGCCCGGGCTGATGCTTCATCTCGCCGAAGTTGGATTGAGCGGCGGGACTTTTCATCCGCTCGTACCGTTCGCGAACCCGGATCGCGCGCCTGAGCTTCTGCGGCGCGCGTGGATTGGAATCGACGGCGACGATCAGGCGAGGGCCACCTCGCGCCGTCTCGCGGGTCATGTCGGCGCGAGGACATTGGATATTCCCGCAGGCGCAAAGGGAGTCTATCACGCTGCTGCGGTGATGAGCTCCAACTTTCCAATCGTGCTCGCCGCTGTTGCCACTCAGATGCTGACTGGTCTCGGAATTCCGGAGCGCAGCGCGCAGCAGGCTGTGCACAGTCTCATGGAAGGCGCGGTGTCGAACATCTCCGACACGCCGGCTGAGGAGGCGCTCACGGGTCCCGTCATGCGCGGAGAGACCGATACCATCATGCGCCACCTGGAAGCTATCAGGAGCGATCCTGAGGCTCGTGCGGTGTACAAGCGGATGTCGCTTGCTGCGCTCGAGATTGCGGCGAGAGGGGGGACAGACCCCGAGCGGATTGAAGAGATGAGGAAGATACTGCTACTTAGGTAAAGCGCTGACGGCTAACCGCTAATGGCTGACTGCCAGAAACGGGTAAATCGCCGAACGGTTCTTTGTCGTTAAGGCAGTCAGCAGTCGGCGGTCAGCTAGTTGCCCGACATCGCGGCGGAATCCAGAACTCGCACGTTCCTGGGCGGCGTGAAATGAAACTCAGACGCAGGAACTCCAACGTTCATCTGGAGCCGGGTGATCGTCACCACTCGCGTCAGCCCGTTGACGTCAACAACCTCGAACTGCCGAATGCTCGCATCCTGCGCGTCGACCCATACTTTCGCGCGAGTGAAGACATTGTTCGCCTTCTTCGGAACGAGCGTGACGATGTTTGCCCTTCTCCCGGAGACCGTCGCTGAACCGCCCGAAGCCATGTCGTAGCGCGATGAGGGAGAATTGAGAAAGAGCTCCCCCGGCTCGACGAGAGCAATCGCGCTCTTTCCATTCGCGGGGAGGCGAATGACCTGTCCCGGTGCGGTGCTGGGCAGATAAACCCAGAGCGACGTTCCGTCTGCGACAACGCGATCGCCCTTCGGCGACGTGAAGTTCACTGACAGAAGATTCGGCGACTGGCGAAACATCACGCCACGCGAAGTCGCATTCGTACCGGTGAGCGGATTGGTGATCGTCTGCTCGAACTCGGCCCGGATGGTCTTCATCTCGGTATATGCGCTCGCCGCCCGCTTCATGACTGCGTCGGGAGTCTGAGCCTGAACGCTGACGGCTGCGCCGATTGCGATTATCGTTGCAAGTATTTTCATGTAAGTCATGTACCCGTTTGGGCAACAACCGTTCCTGCGGAGCGCTTATGCAGCAGGTGATGGAGTTACACGACGTCCAATAGCGGCGGCAACTGCGCGAAGCTCTTCGACGAGTGTCGCGAGCTGATCGGGGAACAGCGACTGAGCACCATCCGAAAGCGCGTTGTCGGGATGCGGATGCATCTCGACGATTATTCCATCCGCGCCTGCGGCGAGAGCCGCACGCGCCATCGGCGTAACCTTGTCACGAATGCCGGTGCCATGGCTCGGATCTCCGACAATCGGAAGATGCGAGAGCTTGTGAACGGTCGGTATCGCTGTGAGATCGAACATGTTCCGCGATGACGGATCGAAGCTTCTCACGCCGCGCTCACAGAGTATCACCTGAGAGTTCCCTTCCGACAGGATGTATTCCGCGCTGAGAAGAAGATCGGCAATCGTCGCTGCCATGCCACGTTTCAGCAACACTGGCTTCCCAATTCTTCCGACCGACTTGAGCAGCGAATAGTTCTGCATGTTGCGCGCGCCGACCTGAATGCAGTCGGCGATTTCGGCAACGATGTGTGCGCCTTCATCATCCATCGCTTCGGTCACGATCGGCAATCCGGTTTCTCGACGCGCAAGAGCGAGCAGCTCGAGGCCTTTCTTTCCAAGACCCTGAAACGAATACGGCGAGCTGCGTGGTTTGAACGCGCCTCCACGGAGTGCCGTTCCACCCGCTGCAACAACTGCATGCGCTGCTTCGAGAATCTGCTCCTCCGATTCGACGGAGCAGGGACCTGAGATTATCGGAATGTCAGTGCCGCCGAATGAAACACCCGGGGCGATCGTCACTATCGTGCTCTCGGGTTTCCACTCACGCGACACCTGCTTGTACGGCTTGGTGACATGGATGATCTCTTGCACACCAGGCAGTGCCGCGAGACGCGATGCGTTCACTCGCCCATCGTTACCGACAACCCCGATCGCGGTGCGCTGGGCCCCCGGCATTGGACGAGCGTCATAGCCCATCTCCTTGATGACCGAGACCACCCTATCGACCTCAGCCGAGGCCGCGCCGTGCTGCATGACTACCAGCATGTCAGGCGCTCAGTGCGGCAGGCTCGGCCGCTGACAGATTGCCAGCGATCGCATCCTCGACAGCTGCACCCTTCATGTGCACGCTGACAAGCGACGAAACTCCAGGCTCCTGCATCGTTACGCCGTAAACCGCATCGGCGGCCTCGGTGGTCGTGCGTGGATTGTGCGTGATCACGATAAACTGTGTATTAGCCTTGAACTCGTTCAGCATTCGCACGAACCGTCCAATGTTGGCGTCGTCGAGAGGAGCGTCCACCTCATCCATGAGGCAGAACGGGCTCGGCTTCGTGAGGAAGATGCCGAACAGAAGCGAGAGAGCCACAAGAGCGCGCTCGCCGCTTGAAAGAAGATGAATTCGCTGAGTGCGCTTTCCGCGCGGAGCAGCATGGATTTCGATGTCGCCGTCGAGAGGTGATTCGGGATTCTCGAGCCGAAGATCGCACTCGCCGCCTCCGAATAGCGTCATGAAAATCTTGCGGAAGTTTTCACGAACCTGCACGAACGTCGTGAGGAAGAGTTCGCGGGCGGTGGTGTCGATCTCCCTGATAGCCTGCTGAAGCGAAAGCTTCGCAGCCTGGAGATCGGCGCGCTGCGACATCAGTAGCTCGAGTCGTTTCTGCTCTTCTTCATGCTCCTCGATCGCGAGCGGGTTAACCGGCCCCAGCGCCTCGAGCTGTTCGCGAAGGTGCGTGGCTTCTGCGCGAAGCTCGTCGTCGCCGGTATCCAGTGGCGACAGGTTTTGCATCAGCTCTTCGAGGGGCTTTCTCCATTCCGTCTCGAGGCGCTCGCGGATTGCCGCACGACGACCCGACAGCTCGGTCAGACGAAGCTCGGAGTGATGCAGCTCCTCGACGAGCGCCGCCGAGCGATGACGTATGTCCGTCAGCTCATGCTCCGCATTCTCGAGACGCTCGTCGGTTGTCTTGACGGCAAGCTCGGCATTTGCCAGACGCGTCTCCGCATCTTCGAGCGTTGCCTGCCGCGCCTCGAGGTCGAGCTGCCAGCTCGATAGCTGTTGCGCAAGCTCGCCGTCAGCGGCGGAAAGAGTGCTGAGCTCCGACTGGAGCGACTCGAGTCGCGCGTTGGCTGACGTGAACTCTTCCCGCAGGTGACGCTCGCGATCGCTAGCCACCTGGAGCCGCGCCTGAGCCTGTGCGCTCGCAATCTGACTGTTCGTTCTGCGATCTCTTGCTTCATCCTGCTGTGCTTCGGTTTTGGCGAGTAAGTGTCGAGCGTCGGCGACAATCTGCTCCTGCTGCGCAATTCCCGTTTCCTTTTCGACGATCGCCGCGGCAATGTGCTCGACTGTCTCCGTGAGCGTCAGCTCGCGCGACGCGAGACGCTCGAGAAGTGCAGAGGCGTCGCCGACTTCCTTGAGCGCGCGGTGATGGCGGCGCGTAACGGCGGTGAACTGATCTTCGGCTTCGGAAGCGGCACGCGATGCGGCAACCGAGTTGTCCTGAGCAGCTGCCGCAGCGCGATCGGCTGCTTCGAGCGTGGCTCGTACCGACGTGGCGTTTTCAGCAGCCGATGCGCGCGTTCTGTCTGCCTCTGAAAGATCACGTCTCGACTCGCTGATTTCTGCGCGACGTCGAAGCGGACCGGGGCCCGCAACATTTGCCGGAAGCCAGATCGCACCGCGTGAATCGACGAAACCAGTTCCATTCTCGATGGGTGTCACGCGACCGAGCAGCGCCCTCACCCAGTGAGCGGCAGGTGACTCCGACTTTACGAGGCGCGACAGCTCTTCGAGTGAACCATCACCGTCAGTGTGCGACGCATTGATCGAATCGACAGGCAGGAGAAGCAGCGGCCCCGGATTCGTCGCCGCATGCCAGGCTCGAATCGCATCTGCCGTCTCTCTGTCCTTCACCAGCACCGCGTGTATGGTCGCACCAAGGAAGCGCTCGACGAGCGAAGCCGATGCTGCGTCCGTGCTGATGTAATCGCTCAACGGACCGATTACGCTGCCCTCGCTGAACTGCGACTTGTCCTTGAGAAGCCTGGCGGCTGCTGGTGCGAGTCCAACACGCTCTCTCTCGAGACCTTCAAGTGCGTTCAGCTTGCTCGCAAGCGCGGTGTGTGCCTCCTCGGCCCGAAGCACAGCAGATCGCGCTGCCGAATCAGCTTCACGAGCGGCGCGAACAGCCATCTGTGCGCTCTGATGCTCCGCGGTCATCGCACCGCTTTTCGCGCGCGCGGACTGCAGCGATTCCTCGATCTCCGTCAGCTCGCGACGGATCGCAGCTTCGTTATCTGAAAGCTGGGACTGTTCCTCGAGCAGAGTCTCGCGTCTTGCGGCGAGGTCCTGAAGCTCGCGTTCCGCACCCTGCCGGTCGAGCGCATGACGATGGGCGGCCTCGCGCATCTCGCGAACGGCTCGCTCGGCCGTCTCGACAGCGGCGCGCGCCGATGCGAGTGCGGTGCGAACAGCTTCTTCTTCTGATGCATGACCGGCGAGGGCAGCGTTGGCCAGTGCGAGCTCGGCTTCGAGCTGACTGCGATGGACGACCGCGGTCTCGAGCTCATCGCTGACGCGCTCGACGGTCGAGCCACCTTCCTGGCGCTCCTGTTCCGCGCGCTCTCGACGCGCGAGCGCATTGCGCTGTCTCTCCTCTGCGACGGCAATCTCCGAACGAAGGCCCAGAGTGCTCTCGCGCTGCTCGGCAACGAGTCGTGCGAGCTCACCGCGACGCGCTTCGGCTGCTGCGCGTGTACCGTGTGCCGCATCGCGTGCGGCTTCAGCCGCAGCGACGCTCTCTTCAGACGCAGGCACTTCGCTGCGAAGCTCGGCGACTCTCGCCTCGAGGTGCGCAAGCTCTTCCTTCCACGCGTCCATCTCGCGAGCGGCAAGCGCAATCTCCACCGTGTAGCGTCGCGACATTATGTCGACATGCTTTTCCGCGCGGCGACGCTGGCGGGCCAGTGATCTGACCTGAGTCTGGACCTCGGAGATCAGATCGTCGAGCCGACCGAGATCCACGCCTGTCTCTTCAAGACGACGCTCTGACGATCTCTTTCGGTCGCGGTACAAACCGACGCCGGCGGCCTCTTCAAAAAGCTCGCGTCGCTCGTCAGGCCGGTCGGAAAGAAGGGCGTCGATCATCTTGGCTTCGATCACGACGCCGGAGTCTGCACCGAGGCCGGTTCCGCGAACCATGTCGTGAATGTCGCGAAGGCGGCACGGAGCGTTGTTGAGCAGATAGTCGCTCTCGCCCGATCGGCTCAGTCTGCGCGTGATGACGACTTCGCGGAATGGAACGCCGAGTGCGCCGTCGTCGTTCTCGAAGTGGAGCGAGACTTCGGCGATGTTCACGGGTCGTCGTGCAGACGATCCCTGGAAGATCACCTCTTCCATCTTCGCGCCACGCAACGCACGCGCGCGCTGTTCGCCGAGCACCCAGCGAACCGCGTCGGAGACGTTGGATTTGCCGCAGCCGTTTGGTCCGACGATCGCCGTTATGCCGGGCTCGAAAACGAGCTCGGTTTCGTCGGCGAATGATTTGAATCCTTGCAGCTCGAGCTTCGTCAGACGCACTACGGAATTCTCCCTGTTCTGTATGCCAGCACTGGTGTGAGCCCGGCGACTCGCAATGCGGAGACTGCCAGCGAAGACTGTTCAGGACGCTCGAATGCGCCCGTGTACAGCTTGATGCTGCCATCGCGCTGCGTCAGCCCGTAAACCGGAATGCCGCGCCCCGCATAATTCTGAACCTTGTCCCGAAAGAGGGCATCTGCTCCCCCTGCCGCGGGCACGCTGTCGACAAGCAACGCCAGCGGCACGCGAACAACCGATCCCGCGGAATCAGCCACCACCCTTCGACGGCGCAGCGATCCGAGCAACCGTTCAGCCCCAAGTGAATCCGGAAATACGCCGGCGTACACCTTGTACCACGTGGCTTCAGTATCTCCAATCGGGACGAGCGAGATAGTGGCCGACGGCATCACCGCGCCATGGCGCTTCAACTCAAAGTTAGCACCCTCAGCCGTGTTTGCGGCGAGAATTTCTACAGAAAATGGCGTTGCATTTGCCGAGTCGCCCGGGTTCACGGGCGCGACCGCCATGGCGCGCGGAGCCGCGGCCGAATCCGCCTTGGCGGAATCGACGGGCGCAGCAGCAACTGGGGCTGGCTTCGCCGGCGTTCTGGATCGCGCATAGTACGCGCCGCCAGCAATTCCCGCAGCAAGAACGATCGCCGCGATGATACCGATCTTCAGCGGGGACAACGGCTCCGGTGCCGGCCGCATGACGATTCGCGGTGGCGGTACTACGCTCGGATGAGGAACCCTGGCGAGCACGGTGGCGTCCGGAGCAGCGTCCAGTTTCTGGATTCCGACGAGCACAACGCCGTCGACCTGAGCAGCAAGCTTCGCGAGTCCAGGCGCTGTCGATGCAACGACGAGAAGAAGCAGCTCGTCGGCTTTCGCAAACTCCGACGCGAATTCCTGCCAGCGCCCGCTCGAGAGAATGGCTTCCGTCGCCGGCGATTCGGTGCCGCCCGGCATAATGAAAAGATTCGGCGCGCCGTTCACCTCGCGCGCGATTCTTCCGAACGACGTTCCGAATTCGAAGCTGTCGTAGATGCCGTGAGAGTCTTCATCGCCGACGAGTGCCTGGAGCGGAGGAACTTCTCCTCCCAGGTCGCCGATCATCACCAGACGGTGTGCGCTTTCGGCCAGTCCGATACCGATTGCAACATGCGCGGCGGCGACCAGATCGTCAGAAGTGACGAGTACCGATGAACATCCGCGAACCGCAACGGCTGTCTGGCGCCCGGCTCCCTCGTATGCGCCGCCAGGCGCGCGGCCCATCGGAGCCGTCACTTCGATGCCTCGTAAACCCAGTATTGTCGCTTTGAATCTCTTCCCACTTTTTCTGCCTCTTCACGGGTCGGGTAGGGCCCGAGCACTACACGATAAATAGTCGTCCCGCCGGCCTCGGTGGGCGCAACTCGCGGGTGAGCGCCGTCGATGGTTATCGCTGCCGCCACCTCAGTCGCTTTCTGTGAAGTGAGCACGGCAGCGAAGGATACCAGGTAACCCGCTTGCGGCGGTGTCAGCGATGGAGGTGGAACGACCATCGATGGCGCGGTGTCGCGAATCGGCGGCGGAGGGAAGCTGTCGGTTCTCGGCGCCGCTGAGTTGGATGCGGCGGCGCTCTCGGACGAACCGAACGTCACTGGCCGGTCGAGATCAGCCGATCGTGGACGGAAGCCGTTCCATGTGAAGAAATACCAGAAATCGGCTGCGCCACCCTTGATGGTGTTCATGTCCTGAAGATTAGCAGCATCGACCATTGTTACGTCGGGTCCGCGCACGGCGGCGATGACTGAACCCGGCACGAACGCCGGCAGATCTTCGCGCCATGCGGTTCGAAGCGTGCCGTCGACACGGTCGCTGCCGACTCCCACTATCCAGGCGGAATCTCCGCCAGACGCCGGACGAACGAGGATGGCCTGACCGAGAGGATCCATGCGGATCTCGGAAGGCTTTCCGGGAAGATCGACTGTACCCGCGATCGCATCGGTGTAACGGTCTATTATGGTCAGGCTGTTCGATCCCTTGAGCGCTATGAAAAGTCGGTCACCGCTCGGCGTTGGAACGATTGCGATGACGGATTCTTTCAATCGCACGTCCTTCAGTGGCGACAGATCGCGCGTCTTCACACCGGTGAGGCCGGCATCAACCGTGAAGTAAAGCCGGTCGCCGATCTGTGTCCTGACCCCCCGTGAAGCCAGCGGCACCGAAGCTGTCTGAAGAATCTGATCGTCAGTGGGATGAATCAGCCACAGCTTTGTGCTCGATCCCTGGTTCCCTGCAACGACAGCCGATCCGTTCGGCTGCGGAAAAACCCATCGTGCCGCAGAAGGCGGTTTGAAGGTCCAGTCGCCGCTTGGTGACAGCCGCAACACGTCGCCCTTGACCGTGATGCCGAACAGATCGACACCATTCGCTGAGGCGAGACCGGACAATTTTTCCTTCGATGCGGTTCTGACCTCGCCCGCCCTGAGATCGAGCCGTCGGGGAAGTCCTTTCTGATCGACGAACGCTACGACGCCGCCATCGGTATCGAACCCGAGGACGCGGTCGATCGCGGGAACTCCCTGGAGAGTCCAAATGGCGGAATCGAACCGCGGACTCAAGTACGCGTGCGCGGTGCCGCCCTTGAGCGGAACGCGGAGAGCTATCTGGTCGGGTCCGCGAGCAGCGGCGGAGGTGGGAACACCACGCGACGCTTGCCGGTCGCCCTTACAGGCGACGGCAAGCGTCAGCGCTAAAGCCCAAGTCGAAGCTCTAGAAACTTGGTCCCAGCGAGAATGTCCAGTTCGGTTTGCTTCCAGGTTTATCGAGCGGTTTCGCGTAATCCCACTTGAGAATCGCGAGGTTGAACAGATTTACGCGCAGTCCGAAACCATAGCTGCGAAGCGGATAACGCTGGAGATTGAAATCATAATTCGCCGGCTTCGCCAGCGAAACCGTCTGGCCGCTCGTCCAGGCCAATCCAGCATCGTAAAAGAACAGTCCTTCGACCGGCGGAAGTCCGACTGGCAGCGCTCCAAGATCGAATCGTCGAATGATCGGGAACCGCACTTCGAGGTTTGCAACTGCCACGCGGCTGCCAACCAGCTGCTCCGTGTTGCATGACGCGCCGCCGCCGATGAACGAAGTGCACTCGTATCCCGTGAAGTTCGCGCCGTCATAGCCGCGGACGTATTCAGGTCTTCCGATGTATTTCGGGAATGCGCTCTCATCGCGTCCAACTGACGCGCTGGTGAGGAATCGGCTCGCGATCGTGATCGTGTTGAAAATGATCGGATCGTAGCGGCGATAGTCGGCAAGGTACTCTACCCAGCGGAGATTACCGACAGCCGGAGAGACCGAGAAGCGCATGCGCCTGCCGATCACTGGCGCCGTCAGCCCGAACAGCGTGTTGTCGGAGACGTAGGCAAGCGACGGCTGGAAGAAATTGTACGCCGGCGCGTTGGATACGTCGTTGATCTGCGGAGCCGTGCAGCCGTTGAAATAGCAGTCCTGTGACAAGGCAACAATCGATCTGCCGATGCTGTTGAACTGCATTCCGGCTTCGATGCGAGTGAACCGGTTCAGAGGATACTGCGTCGTCAGGAACGCATTTCTCAGCACGTAGCGCACATAGAGCGTGGAGTAAGTGGCAAACGTGTTGTCCGGGCTCGGCGTGACGGTTCCGCCGCTTTGCGGAAGGAATACCGGCTGTTGATAAGCTCCGACTGTGTACTGCCACCGGTGACTGAGATTCGCGTAGGCGGCGAACAGACTCGCGTCGCGGAGCTGACCGTAGACCGACGCCGAGAGCGCGATCTGATCGTTGCCGAGAAGATCACTGAGCACGATCGTCGTGCCGCCGCTGAACCCGCTCAACCCGTATTGATTTCCTGTAGCGTAGCCGACTTCAGGCTGCGCGATGTAATCCGGCTTGAAGCCGACCGAGTATGGATAATCACGGAACCGTGTCGTGTCGGGCAGCGCAAAGTCCGGATTCGCATTCAGAAGTGCGACGCTCGTTCCCTGAACTTCGTTCGACTGAGCCTCTCCCTCCGACAGCTGTCCCGACGGTCTCGATCCGGCGGGCGCGCGATAGATCGACGCCTGCGACCCTGAGCCGGGGGCGATCTTTGTCGTATCGGTCAACACGGTAGTCGAGACCATTCCTGCCGTCGGAATCGTCGGAACGTTCATGACGAGACCCGTGGTCGCGGCCGGCCCCTGCTTGAACGCGAGCTTCTTCAGTTTGCGCGGGTTATCCATCGCCCACACGGTGTAATCGCCGTTTTCGTAGTACGTGAACGCCATGCGATCGGCGCCCTTCGCCCACGTAAGAGCCGGGCTGTACTCGGTGATCGCCGTCACGCCGCCCAGAACGTTCGTCAGCTGGTAGTGCTGGTGATCGTTGAAGTCGTAAAGGAAAATGTTGGCGATGCCGGTGCGCTCGCTGATGAATGCGATCGACTGGCCATCCGGAGCCCACACAGGGTTCAGATTGTGTCCGGCCTGTCCTGGAATGATCTCGATCGCCCTGGTGTCGACATCGATCAGCGCGATCTGCCATTTCGCAAAACTCAGTCGAGCCAGATCGGTCGGCGGAGCACGGTCGGTCGCGAACGCGATCTTCTTTCCATCGGGGGACCAGCTTGGCTGCAGGTCACCGTAAATGTCGTTGGTGAGCTTCGTGAGATTCTTGCCGTCTGCGTCGACTACGTACAAATCGGTGATCCCGCCGACGGTACCGCTGAAGACGATCTTCTTGTCGTCAGGTGAATAAGCCGGACCGGTGACGGCATCGACATTCAGGTCGAGCCGTTTTCTGACCTCGCGGCTGGGAATGTCGAGCAGATAAAGGACGTCCTTGCCTTCGCGTTGCGCTGTGAACGCGAGCGTCTTTCCATCGTTGGAGAAAGCACTCTGCGAATAAAGCAGTCGAAGCTCCTCGAAGTTCGGATCGAGCGTGCTCTTCACCAGGCGCTTGACGCGCTCGCCTGTGCGCGCGTTGCCGAGCCACAGGTCGATGAAAAGCTCGCCTTTCTTCTGGTTGCCGTTGGAAAGGAACGCGATGTAGTTGCCATCGTTTGAAAGAGTCGGCGCGAGGAAGATCTCGCCGCCCGATTTCTTCTTCGTCAGCAGCGGCTCGGCGAACGCCCTCGGGCGCTCGTAGACCGAGGCCGCGGGCAGGTACTGCGACTGGACGGCTTCGCGCCACGCTGATCCAACGTCGGTGAGCGACATTCCGAGCTCGCGGAAAAATGCGCGCTCGACGCCAACCGCGGGCGTATTACGGAGGATTTCGCCGATCGCTGCATCGCCCCAACGCTCGCCGACGTACTGCCAGAACGATTCACCGTAGCGGTACGGGAAGTACTTGTCCGGGCGCTGGGTCATCTGTTCGATGGTCGGGATATTTCCCGAAACCGCTGCATCGCGCATCCAGCCGGCTGTCAACGGGTGGCTCGGTCCGATCGACAGATACTCGGCCATGCCTTCCATGAACCAGTCCGGAGGATTGATGCGCTCCAAGTTCTGCTGGTTCGCGCCGGCGCGTCCGCGCGCGAAGATATCATACTGGAACTCGTGCACCATTTCGTGTGCGAGAACCTGCTCGAAGCTTCCGAGGTCGCCGGTGAGCGGCAGGATGAGGCGGTGGCGGGCTGCCTCGGTTACACCGCCGACACCTTCGCCGAGATCACCGGTGACGTTGTTCTGTCCGAAGTCGGCGCGGGAAGCGAAGAGGATGATGGGCTTCTTCTCGCGGAACTGGTGGCCGAGAATCTTCGACAGGCGGGCGTACGAGCGCTCTGCCATGCGGGCAGCGGCCGTGACGGCCTGCTTCTCTTCGGGATAGTAGTGCACGAGGAAGTGCTCCGTCTCGAGCACACGCCACTTGAAGTGCTTGTACTGCACCTGGTTCTGCCCGAAGTACTGCTGAGCTTCGAGCCGGGACGCACAGAGGAGTGCCATCGCGACCAACAACGCCCGTACCGCTTTCATTATCCCGCTCCGTTTATACGGTTGGCACCACTTCCGCGTCACTCCATAACCGCTCGATCTGGTAGAAGTTCCGGAGTGTCGGATGGAAGATGTGCACGACGAAATCCACAAAGTCCAGCAAGACCCATCTTCCCTGTTGAACACCCTCAACATGGTGTACCCTTACGCCCTCTTTTTTCATCTCGGAGACGATATGCTCGCCGATCGACCGGACGTGGGTATCTGACGTCCCACTGGCGATGACGAAGTAGTCGGTCATGTCGGTGACGCCCTGCAGATTCAGCAGTACGACGTCATTGGCTTTCATGTCCTGCGCCAGTTGAGCGGCGCGCTTTGCGGGATTCGCTGGTTCGCGCGCGGGTGAGGCTGGAGAAACTGACGTTGCCATTCGGCTCCGGAAAAATTTGAACGGGGTTTGGCTCCCGCTTCCTACAATATCATACGGATGAGCACAAAGTTCCGTTAGCTAAATCGAAATGCATATCGGGTGCCCGGCGCGGGCCGTGCACCGCATTGCGGACTCAGGACTAACGGCCATCGACGATCGACGACTGATTGAGAATTGCGGACACTGAGGACCTGTTACTGCCGTTTCGGTCCTCAGCCCTCAATTAGTCGTCGATCGTCGATGGCTTTTTGTCCTGAGTCCGCAGTTTTTTACTGCTTGATGACCCAGACTTTGATCTCCGGGTGAACATCGGCATGCAGGCGAATCGGAACGCGGTAGACGCCAAGTGCCTTGATCGGCTCCTTGAGCTCGATCTGACGCTTCTCGATTTCGAAGCCCTGCTCAGCAAGCTGCTGCGCGATGTCGGCCGACGTCACCGATCCGAACAGCTTGCCCTCTTCGCCGACGCGGGCGGAGAAAGTCAGCGAGACCTGCTCGATCTTGCCGGCGTATTCCTGAGCTGAAGTGCGACGAGCTTCCTCAGCGGCGTCGAGACGCTGCTTTTCCTGCTCGATGCGCTTGCGATTGCCCGCGGTCGCTTCGTAGGCAAAGCCGCGCGGAAGAAGAAAGTTGCGTGCGTAGCCTGGAGAGACTTTGACGATGTCGCCCGGGTGACCGAGCTTCTCTACTGCCTGTCGAAGAATTACTTCCATGGTGCGAATCCTGTTGAAAGTGAACCGCGGCGATCACCCCGCCGCGAAATAATCTACTTAATTGCTACAGTGCCTTCGCCTGGGCGCGTGCGCGCCAGTCGAGCCACGTATCGCCGAGTCCGATGACGAATGCCATCGTAGCCATGACTGGCCACGCGAATATCGCCGCGATGATCAGCATGAACTTCATTGCAGTGCCCCGCGTCATCCAGGCCAGAATGCCCATGCCGCGCAGAACGTAAAGAGATCCGAAAAACACGAGCAGATTGAGACCGGCGTTCTTTCCTTCCGCAAACGCCTTGAGCAGAAAGATCGACGCGCCAACCGCGACGCCCCATACCAGCTGATCGTTGAACCTGAAATCCTTCAGCTTGCCAAGCGCCGGACCAATCGCGACATCGCTCATCCTGTGATAAAACGACCAGGCAAGCGCAAGAGCAGCGAGTGATTCGAGAGCAAGCAGCGCGGGCACCAGCATCGACGACCATTTCGGAATGGCGGCGAGCTGAGCTTCGCTGTCATTCGTTAACTGTTGAAGGCCCGGCGACTTGCTCAGCATTGCTTTCCATTCGGGCTGGCTCGCCGCATCGCGCAGTGAAGCGGTCGACTCATCGATTCTGCGGTTGAGCTCCACCGACATCGTCGATCCGAGTCGAGTCGTCCCACCCTGCGAAACGAGTACGATTCCGAATCCCAGCGCCATCGACACGGCGAGTGCGGAGAGAGCTCTGGGGAAAAAAGCTTCTGCCGCCACAACGAGGCTGACGAGTCCGAAACTGGCTGCGAGCAGCAAGATCCAGCCGCGCGCCATCCAGTTGTAGGCTCCGTTCGGTGGTCCTGCGCTCGAGGCCAGGAGCACTCCGGCAAGGACAAGCCAGATCAGGGGAAGACCGATTCTTCCTCCCTTGATCCAGCCGATGACCGAGCATGATGCTATGACTGCGATCAGCAACAGAGGAGTCTGTTCGATCGGCAGAATCGCACGGAACGCCGGAACGACCGGGGCGAGCAGAAATGCGCTCAGCCCGACCGCCAGGAGCCGCCACGATCTCCGGCTTTTCACCGGCGCGGCGGTGGCTGCCATGCTACGCGGTGTGTCCCTTGAGGTACGGGATGATCGCGAGGTACCGCGCGCGCTTGATTGCGGTGGATAGCTGGCGCTGATGGCGCGCGCAGGTTCCGCTCAGGCGGCTCGGCAGAATCTTGCCCTGGTCCGTGATGAAACGGCCGAGGGTGCGATCGTCCTTGTAATCGATCCAACGCACGCGTCCTTCGCAGAACGGGCAGCTTTTCTGTGGTCTTCTCATGGTTGGCTAGTCCTCGTCGTCGTCGTCATCGTCACGGCGCGCTGCCTGGGCAGCGAGCTCCTCTTCACTCATCTCCGGTGCACCGACTTCATGCTCGTGGAGCGTGATCAGATAGCGGATGATGCCATCGTCGAGCTTGAGGGCGCGCTCGTACTCGGGGAGCACGGTGGGATCGGCGGCGAACCTGGACACGACGTAGTAGCCGTTCTCGCGGGGTCCGATCGAGTAGGCGAGCTGACGGCGGCCCCAATGGTTCGTTTCGGGCTGGTCAGTGGTTCCAAGCAGGCCGTGAAAACGGGCCAGCTTTTCGTTGATTGCGGCGTCTTCGAGTGTTGAGTCGAAGATATACACCGCCTCGTAGTTCCGAGACATCGGTAGGCAATCCTCCTTGTGGTCTGAAACCGCCCCCCGCTGGTTGCCGGAGAGGGGGGAAGGTGTGAAGGCTGCTTTGGCAGCCGTTTTTTTCGGAACACGAAAGATACCCAGCAGGCATCATCCGGGCAACGGACTGTCGTACATCGCCGAGCGTGACGGGGTAGTTTTTGCATTGAACCAACCTGTTATCACCAACGGAGATGCACATGCAGTTCAAAGGCCTTGCGTACATTGCGGCGGCATCGGTCGTCGTCGCTGGATGCACCAGTGGCGGCTCAACGGGCGGGCTGGATGTCGAACAACAGTTTTCGGTCGCGCTGCTCCCGGCGAATGAGGTTCCGACACCGAAGCCTACCATCGCCTCCGGCTCGGCTGACGTCGTCGTCTACTCGGACAGGATCGATTTTCAGCTGACTGGAACGAACATCACCGGGATCATAATGGCACACATTCATAGCGGTGCCGTCGGCGTTGCCGGCCCGATCATCGTGACTCTTTACAACCCGCCCGTGGAGTCGGGGCCAGTCAATGGCGTGTTCGTTTCGGGCTCGCTCAACTCGACGAATCTGCCCGCAGGCGTTACACTGGCGTCGCTGAAAACGCTGCTCGCCAGCGGCAACGCCTACGTCAACGTCCACACCACCGCGAATCCGAGCGGGGAGATCAGAGGACAGCTGAAGTAGGTCTCGACGAGACACAACTTTCCCGGAGCACTCATGAAGTGGCGGTATCTTGTCGCTGTAACTGCAGTCGCGGGCACCGCCACCGTGCTCCACGCGCACGATTTCTTCTTTCGCGCGAACAGCTTCTTCGTTTCGCCCGGCGCTACGGTTCACATCAGGGCGCTCAACGGAACGTTCAGCAAAAGCGAAAACTCCATCACGCGAGATCGTCTGCGCGATCTGAGCGTGGTCGGGCCAGGAGGACATGATCATCCGGACACCGCATCGTGGTCGACAACCGGAGACACGAGCGTCCTGACTACGAAAGTCGGCGCGCAAGGCACGTACCTTGTCGGCGCGTCGCTGAAGCCGCGCGAGATCACACTCAAGTCGCCGGACTTCAACAAGTACCTGGCCGACGACGGCATTCCCGACATCCTCGCTCTCCGCAAAAAGAAAGGCGAGACGGGCAAGGATGCGACCGAGCGATACTCGAAACACATCAAGGCATTGCTTCAGGTCGGCAACAAGCGCGACGGTGCCTACTCAGCCGTACTCGGCTATCCGGCTGAGATCATTCCGCTCGACAATCCGTACTCGACACGTGTGGGTGGATCGATTCGAGTTCGGACGATGGTCGACGGAAAACCTGCGGCGAATCAGCTCGTTGTATCAGGCGGACGAACGCCGGCTGGCGGCCGGTTTCCCGAGCGGCGCGTCCGTTCAGACGCGTCGGGCGTTGCGAGAATTCCTCTTACCAAGCGCGGCCAATGGTACGTGAAGTTCATTCACATGGTGCCGTACGCTGGTGCTGAAAAAATCGACTACGAGTCGAAGTGGGCGACGCTGACCTTCGAGGTGAGGTAGCTCTTCCCGTTACACGTTGAAGCGGAACAGCAGCACGTCACCGTCAGCGACGACGTACTCCTTTCCTTCCGATCGCACAACACCTTTTTCGCGCGCTCCTTTCCATCCGGAGTTGGCGACGAAGTCATCGTACGCGATAGTCTCGGCGCGGATGAATCCCTTTTCGAAATCGGTGTGAATCACAGCCGCGGCCTTGGGCGCAGTGTCACCGCGGTGAATGGTCCACGCGCGCACTTCTGGCTCGCCGGCCGTGAAATAAGTCTGGAGGCCGAGCAAGTGATAGCCGGCGTGAATGAGCCGGTCGAGGCCGGCTGACTCGAGTCCCAGTGACGACAGGAACTCCGCGCGATCGTCCGGCGGAAGCTCAGCCAGCTCCGCTTCGATCTTCGCGGAGAATGGAACTATCTCCGCATGCTCACCGCTCGCTCTTACTGCTTCGCGCAATGCCTTGAGATGAGGACCTTCATCTCCGTGCAGCTCGCTGTCGCTGACATTTGCTGCGTAGAGAACGGGTTTGCTCGTCAGCAGCGACAAGGGGGATAGAGCGGCCTTCTCGTCATCAGTGAGATGCGCTTCCCACAGTCCGCGACCTTCTTTCAGAAATTCATAAGCGCGCTCGAGTGCTGGAAGCTCCGCGAGAGCTTCCTTGTCACCGGTGCGCGAGGCACGACGCATCTTGTCGAGTCGTTTTTCAACTCCGCCAAGGTCCGATAATGCGAGCTCGAACTCGATGACTTCGCGGTCGCGCACGGGATCGACGGCTCCCATCACGTGCGTGACGTCTTCGTCCTCGAAGCAACGGACGACGTGCACGATCGCGTCGGTCTCGCGAATGTTCGCAAGAAACTTGTTGCCGAGTCCTTCGCCTTCAGCGGCGCCTTTGACGAGTCCGGCGATGTCGACGAACTGAACGACGGCGGGAACAGTGCGTTTCGGCTGCACGATTTCCGTGAGCTTCTCGAGCCGCTTGTCGGGAACTTCGACCATGCCGACGTTCGGCTCGACCGTGCAGAACGGATAATTCGCCGCTTCGGCTTTCGCCGCGGTGAGCGCGTTGAACAGTGTCGACTTACCGACGTTTGGAAGTCCTACGATTCCGAGCTTCAGCATCTTCTATGGATTGATCGCGCCGTCGCCGTCGCCGTCGCGGTTGTGTGCGTTCATTGCGCGCTCGATTCCTTCGCGCAGCCAGGTTTCAATGGCCATGTCGAGTCGCGGCATCAGACTGATGATGTCTTCACGTTCGTCTTTCGCGAATGGCGCGAGAACGAAGTCGGCCAGATCCTTGTAGACGTTCTTCCTTTCTTCACTCGGACCAACTCCAATTCGAAGCCGGGGGTATTCCTGGTTTCCTATCGCCGCTTCGACGCTTCGTAGTCCGTTGTGACCGCCTGCGCTTCCGCGGGCGCGAAGTCGAAACTTTCCAACGGGCAGCTGAACTTCGTCGACGATCACGAGCAGATCCTTCTGTGCAGCCCAGAACGGCCGACGCAGATAATTCTTCAGAACGGCGCCGCTCAGGTTCATGTACGTGGTCGGCTTGATGAGGCGCACTTTCGTGCCGGCAACGGTTGCCGTCGACACCATCGCCTCGCCGTCGCGCTTCCACCCGTTGAAATGCCAAACGTCGGCGAGGTGGTCGAGTACCCACCAGCCGACGTTGTGCCGTGTTGCCTCGTACTGCCGCCCCGGGTTGCCGAGGCCGAGAATAACCTTCACAGGCTACTCCCGGTTTACTTGCTCGGTGTCTCTTCCTCGTCCGGCTTCTTGGCGCGGATGACTTCGGGCTCGGCGCCGACTGCGGCTTCTTCAGTCGCGACTGCTTCGACAGCAGCACGCGGAGCGGAGACGACCGCGACCGATGCTTCCTTGTCGCCGACAACCTGCACGCCTTCGGGGAGCTTGATGTCGCTGACGTGCAGCGAGCTTCCGATGACCATCTTCGTCACGTCGACTTCGACGTGGTTCGGGATGTTGGAAGGATCGACTTCGACTTCGAGCTCGCGCATCGTCTGATCGAGGATGCCGCCGTCCATGCGAACGCCGTCGGGAACTCCGACGAGGATGACGGGGAGTCGGACGATGACCTTCTCACCGGCGACCAGCTCCTGGAAATCGACATGAAGGATCTGGCGCTTGAACGGATGCCGCTGAATCTCGCGGATCAGTGTGCGCGAGCTGGTTCCGTCGACGTCGAGATCGATGACGGTGTTCTCGGCCGAGATGTGCTCGAGGAGCTTTTCGAGATCACGCGTGTTGATCGAGAGCAGCTGCGGCTCGCGGCCATGACCGTAAATGACTGCGGGAACGCGGCCGTCGCGACGAAGTGAGCGAGCGACACCCTTGCCGCCGTTCTCACGCGTGCTGACCGAAAGATTTGCTGACGCCATAACTGGACCCCCTGACCTATTGCTCGAAAAGCGAGCTGACAGACTGCTCGCTGTGAATGTACCTGATTGCCTTGGCCAACAATTCGCCGACGGACAAAACTGTGAGCTGCGGAAACCGCTTCTCGTCAGGAATAGAGACGGTGTCGGTGACCGTCACTTCCTTGATTGGCGCTTCGCTGAGCCGCTTCACGGCGGGGCCGGAGAGCAGCGCGTGCGTTGCGCACACGTACACATCTTTTGCGCCAAGATCCTTCAGCGCCCGCGCGGCTTCGGAAACGGTCCCCGCGGTATCGATCATGTCATCGGTGAGAAGACAATCTCTTCCTTCGACTTCTCCGACGACGTTCACAACTTCACTTTGATTCGGCTTGGGGCGCCGCTTGTCGATGATGGCGAGTGAGCCATTCAACCGCTTCGCGAAACCTCTCGCCATTTTTGCCGAGCCGACATCGGGTGCGACGACGACAAGGTCATGCAGCTGCTTCTTTCTGTAATGCGACACGAACACTGGTGCTGCGTAGAGATGATCGACTGGAACGTCGAAGAATCCCTGTAGCTGATGCTGGTGGAAATCGAGTCCTAGCACCCGGTGCGCTCCGGCCGTGACGATCATGTTCGCCACGAGCTTTGCGCCGATGGCGACTCGCGGCTGGTCCTTGCGGTCCTGTCTCGAGTAGCCGTAGTACGGCATGACGCACGTGATGCGAGCAGCCGACGCCCGTTTTGCCGCGTCGATCAGGAGCAGAAGCTCCATGATGTTTTCGGCCGGCGGGTTTGTCGGCTGCAGGATGAAAACGTCATTGCCGCGAACGTTTTCGTCTATCCGAACGAAGATCTCGCCGTCAGCGAACCGGCTGATCGTCGCCTTGGCCTGGTCGACTCCGAGACTGCTTGCAATTTCCTGAGAAAGTGCCGGGTTTCCGGATCCAACCAGGAGTTTTAAGCCGTGACTCGGTACGGATAGTCCGTCCATGCCGCGATAGCCTTTAAAGTTAAGTAGACGCTGAGCTTAGATCAATTGCCCGGGGAGGGAGTTCTCCGGAGTCCCGGAATGTAACCCTGCTGGAATAATCACGGCAGTCGGGCTTCGTTGCGTTTTCTCTTGGCTATCGGTTTTTTTCGCCGCGAGGGTCGTCCCGGCTCACGGACACTCGTCTGTCTCGAAGATTTCCCGCCTCGATGGGCATGCTCAGAGGAAAAAGAGAACGGCGACTGATTGGGGGTTAACAACCCTCTTAACCGTGCGTGCTTCCCGCTTCGGCCGGTTGGTCCACACCGATTTTTCCGTGGTTCCCTTAATTGTACCGTATTTCTCTTCTTTCTCTGAGCATGCCCATCGAGGCGAGAGATCTTCGAGACAGACGAGTGCCAGTGAACCGGGGCGACCCTCGCGGCGAAAATCTGCTTTTTACAAGCCCGGCGACGACGCCTGTCGAGGCACAAAACCCTGCGAAACGCTAGAACCCGAGTTTCTGCTTGGTCCAGATGACTACGACCGCGCAATTGGCCCCGGCGCTCGAGAAGTTCTGGAACTCGGATGGCGCTGAGAGCTCGTCGTAGATCTCGACCCCGGCCAGCTCGCCACCGGAGAGGAAATTGTCCGGCGACATCTGCCAGTCGTTGCCCTGGCCAGTGTACCAGGGGTGGCCGTCGACGTAGTACTTGACGCAGCCGTTGAGCCGGCCGGTTACGTAACGATGGCCGTCCGCGTCGGTGCCCATTCGCAGATACGGCGCAGTCTCGAGAAGTGAGTTCAGCTTCTGCGGATTGCGTGTAGCGATGTCGTCTGGTCCGTAGAACTTTCCGTTACCGGCGGCTTGTCGCGCGGTAAACCCGACGCGCGAAAGGCCGAGCTCGCGGACAGCCGTGATGCGAACGGCGTCGAGTACGGGGACGAACTTTGACATCGTTACTGTCACATCGCGCGGCGAGACGGAGCTGAGATCGACGGGAACTTCTACCGCTTCGAATCCCAGGCGGCGGACGCTCAGCGAGCGCGTTCCGGATCTGAGTCCGGACAACGAAAACTTTCCAGCATTATCGGTTGTCGTCGCGGCATCATCCGCCTCGAGTGCCACTCTCGCTCCTGCAAGAGGTCTGGCGCCGGCATCGACGACTTTTCCGTTAAGCACGGCCTTGCCTCGTGGAGCAGGCAATGCGGCGGGTTGTTTTGCGCCCGGCACCGCTGCGACGACCGCGGGCCTGGTCGCTGCGGCTGCATCTCCGGTTGGCAAATGGAACGAGACGACGCCAATTCCATTTGAAAAGTTCACCGGCACGGCCGACGTGCTGTCCGCGCCACGATAGGCGACGACTCCGGTAACGAGATCGGAAGGAATTCCGCAAACGCGATATGTGCCGTCGGGCCTCACTGTTCCGAGCCGTCGCTGCGGCATGCGTGCGATCTTGGTCTTGCTGAGCTGATAGTCGGTCCACTCGACCGAAACGGTTGCTCCGTTGGCGGGGGTTTCCGTGTCGGCATCCTGAACCGTTCCGAACAGCGCCGCGGGGCCGCGCGCCAGGTCTGCGATACCACACTTCGCGCCGACGATTGTCTTCGCCGAGGGAACCGACAAGACGAACGACATGTTGCTGCCCGCGACTATCTCCCGCTGTGGTGATCTGACGATGAGACTCAGGGAGTCGAGGAGTGGATGCATCACCTCGAGATACCGAGTCCCGGGCGGAACACTGTCGATTCTGAATCGCCCGGACGAGTCGGTAATCCCGGACAGCGCGGTGCCGCTCACTGAGACGATCGCGCCACGCAGATAGCCGCCCCGGACGCTGTCGACAGCGACTCCGGTGATGGTTGCGTGCGATTGTGCGCCTGGCTGCTGCGCCGAAAGAATTGCCGGGCTCGCGAGAATTGCTGCCGCGGCCAGCGAGATGAAAAGACGCATCATTGCCCCCGGTGGATTCGAACCACCATTCTCGGATCCAAAGACCGATGTCCTGCCATTGGACGAGGGGGCAGAAGCCGTAAAGCTAGCCGACCCTGACTGGCTGAACAACGTCGATCGATGTCTTAGTAGTTGTGACGCGGTCCCGAAGTTCCTCGGGTACGCGCGAGTAGTTCGGCGGGGAATTCAGAACGCCGAAAATAGTCGAGCCGGATCCCGTCATCTGAGCGAAAAACGCACGCGAGTGCCGTAACCGCTCGAGATACCCAACAAGCTTCGGGTGACGCCTGGCCACGACGGGCTCGAAGTCATTGCGCGCGAATCCCGCGATGCCCGCCCAGGTCGACAGCGACAAAGGATCGATGCTCAGAGGATCCGGCGTCGAGCCCACGAGCGCGGTCCCGCCTTCGACCAGCGGTGCGTTTGCGGCGGCATGATCTTCGTCGAGCCACCGATATGCGTCAGCGGTCGAAACGCTGAAAACCGGCGTCATCAACAGCACGTCATAGCTCGGCAACGGCGGAAGGCTCATCATGCGCTCGCCGTGTCCCCAAGCGAGAGCCATTACCGAGCTGCTCGTGAGAAAAGGGACGTCAGCGCCGAGTGTCACAGCAATTTCGAGAAGTGCAGTTGCGCCGATTGGCTGTGGCGACAGGGAATCCAGAGTTCTAAGTACCGCTGCAGAATCAGAGCTGCCTCCCCCAAGCCCTGCACCGACAGGAATCTTCTTCGTGAGCTCGATGCGAAATCCGTTCGGCCATCCCGCGCGAGCCGAGTATGCGGCGGCGGCTCTGAATGCGAGGTTCTTTTCGGCTGGTCCTACATCGCCGTCCTGCACATCTATCGATCGGCCCCGGTCGAGCGCTTCGACGAGGATCTCATCGGCGAGGTCGATGCGATGAAACACCGTCTCGATCGAGTGATAGCCATCGTCTTCGCGGGCAAGAACGCGAAGGTGCAGGTTGAGCTTCGCCTGCGCTGCGACGCGCGCTGCTGGCCCAATCACGCCGTCGATTCCCTCGCCACTTCGATCTCCTTGAGGTGCAGACCAAGGCGGGCGAAGTAGAAAACTCCGATCACGGTGATTGGAATGAAGCTCATGATGTGGTAGCCGATCGCCCAGCTGGTCGCCTGGTCAGGGCCGACTCGGTAAACAGCGAGTCCGACATTGGCGAGCTTTTCAAACACGCCGAAGAATCCTGGCGCAGATGGAAGAGCGACGCCGATAGCGATGAGTGTCTGAAGGAAAAGCGCCGCAGAAAACGGCAGATTCATTCCGACTGCCTTGAAGCCGAGCCAGAAGGCGAGAGCATTGACGAGCCAGTGCAGGAGTGTCCACGCGAGCACGGCGAGGAATCTCTGCGGACTCCGCAGGACGCTGAGGCCTTCGCTGAAATTGATCAGGACTGCCTTGCCTTTCGTCTCGAGCGTCGGCGAAATGCGGCGAGCGAACAGCTCATACGCGCGGACGAGCTGAGTCGGGAAGAAGGCAAGCGAATACAGCGCGAGAATGAGAAGGACGACGAGCGCGAGCGATCCCTGCGCGATATTGACCATCGACTGTCCGGCGATCGTTGCACCACTCGGGAACGCGGGATCAAGAAACGCACAAGCTCCAAGAAGAAGAAGCACGAGCATGTCGAATAGACGATCGACTGCGAGCGAAGCTATAGACGTGGGCAATGAAATCGTCGTCTGTCTGGTCAACGCGTAGGCTCGTGCGAGCTCTCCCGCTCTCGCCGGAACGAGATTGTTCACCATCATCCCGATCGCGGTCGATCTCCATAGCGGGCGCATCGGAGTGTCAGGTGCCACCGGCTGAAGAATCGTCTGCCATCGGCGCGCGCGAAGCGGGAAGATGATCGTCGCGCAGAACGCAGATGCGAGGAACAACGGCAGGCTCGAATGCGAGAGCTCGCTCCACACGACGCCCATCGATACGTCGCGCAGCGTCCACCACAGGAGGACGACGCTGAGCGCGATTCCGATCGCGCTCTTCCAGCTGAATTTCATCTGTTATTCCGTTGCTGCGAGCGCGACGAGATCGAGCAGCTCGTTGATTGTCTCACGACTGGGCATCGCCGTGCCAAGGCTTGCGCGGATCTCGAGAGCACGGTCGAGTGCCGCCCGGCCGCGATAGAGAAGTGTGTCGATCGGGACTGGCGGCGGAAGAACTGGAGTGCGTCGTGAGCGTTCTCTCGACACTCCTCCGAGCTGCGCGATGCTCGTCGACAGGAGAGCCTGGAGCTCGTGTCCGCGGGCAGGTGTGTAGCGCGGCTCAGTACGGCTCGCGGGCGGATAGCCGGCTCGCACGACGTGCGGTCCCGCGTCGTCGAAGAACAGTGCGGAGATCGGAATAGTGTCGTCGGACGCGGTCATCCTTTCAAATCTCGACAGATCGGCGCGCCGCGTCCATTGCTTTTCGCATTTCGTGGATCGCCTGCGTCAGTCCGACGAAAATGGACCGGCTCACGATCGAGTGCCCGATGTTCAGCTCAGTCACTTCGGGAATCGCTGCGACAGGACCGACGTTTCCGACCGTAAGCCCGTGCCCGGCGTAGACCGACAGTCCCTCGCCCGCGCCGATTTTCGCTCCTTCAACCAGTGCTCCGAGAGTTGACTTGTCGTTCGGGTGATTGGCGTAGTCGCCGGTGTGCATCTCGAACGCATGCGCCCCGAGCTTCCGCGCCATTTTGATCGCATCCGGATCTGGATCGATGAAGAGACTCACTTCGATCCCGTCATTCTTCAGTCGCGCGATCGCGCGCTCGACGCGCGCACTCTCGCGAACGACGTCGAGCCCGCCTTCAGTCGTGACCTCTTCACGCTTCTCGGGAACAAGCGTGACTTGCGATGGTTTTATTCGGAGCGCGAGGTCGATCATCTCGTCGACGCACGCCATCTCGAAGTTGAAGAATGTCGTGATCGACGTTGCGAGCTTCTCCACGTCGGCGTCCTGAATGTGGCGGCGATCCTCGCGCAAGTGCACGGTGATTCCATCCGCGCCTGCTGCCTCGCAGATCTGCATGGCTTCGAGCGGACTCGGCTCGATTCCGCCGCGCGCCTGCCTCAATGTGGCAACATGATCTATGTTCACATAGAGGCGCAGATGTCTTGCTGGCATTTATTCTCCCTGTTACGTTCGCACCAACTTTCGTGGAGCATCGTGTGAAGAAATTTCTGCTCGCGCTATGTGTTCTGACAGCATGCACTCACGCGACTACAACGACGACAGCGGCTGGTCCAATCGCTCCAGTCCCCGGGAAAACTCCGGCACCAGCACCGGCACCCGTCCGCTCCGGCGATCGTCTGACCGGCGCTGCCACGCCGAAGGCCGCCGTCACCGCTTTCCTCGATGCCGTAAAGGCGGAGGACATTCAGGCGATGTCGGTGATTTTCGGAACCAACCGCGGCCCTTCCCGCGACAACATGGATCGTGACGAGCTGGAGAAGCGTCTGGTGATTCTCCAGTGCTACTTCACCCATGACAAATTTCGCATTCTCGACGAAACAGTGGGAGAAGGTGGACACCGCGTGGTCACGGCGGAGCTGACAAGAGGCAGCAACACCCGCACTCCCAAGTTCTACGTAATCGGCGGCCCATCGAACCGCTACTACGTCGACAACATGGAAATCGCAGCCGTGCGCGATTTCTGCCGCAAGTAGAGCGACTCCTAGTGCTCTGAGAGCTCGACGAGAATTCCTTCCGTCGAGCTCGGGTGAAGAAAGGCGATCCGTTTTCCCTCGGCGCCAATCCGCGGAACTTCATCGATGACGCGAATTCCCGCCTGACGGCATTTCTCGAGTGTTCCGTCGAGGTCGTCGACGGCGAAGCAGATGTGGTGGATGCCCGGGCCGCGCTTCGCGATGAACTTTCCAATCGGAGTATCGTCCTGAGCGGGCTCCAGAAGCTCCACTAGCGAGTCGCCGGCGACAACGGCGGCGATGCGCGCGCCGTCGGAATCGGAGATCTCTGTCTTCTCGAGGCCCAGGATTCCGGTAAGAAGGGGAAGACTCGCCGTGATCGATTTCACGGCGATTCCAATGTGCGCGATTCGGGTGCCCTTGGGGGCTTCCTGTTGCATTAGATTTCAGTACGCAGAGGGAACAAAAAATTAATCCAGTGAGCAGGCCGGGACATCCGGTCAGAGAGGTTTGTGAATGTCGAATGCGGTTGACGTAACGGACAGCGATTTTGAGACAGAGATCGAGAATCACCAGGGTCTGGCTGTCGTCGATTTCTGGGCTACCTGGTGCGGTCCGTGCCGCATGATTGCGCCGGTTCTCGACCAGCTTGCCATTGAATATGCAGGCAAGGCGAAGGTCGCGAAGCTGGACGTCGACACCAACATCCGCACTCCCGCCCGCTTCCAGGTTCGCTCCATCCCGGCAATTCTGTTCTTCAAGGACGGAAAGCTCGTGGATCAGATCATTGGAGCCGTTCCGAAGTCGCAGCTCGAGACGAAGTTCAAGCTGCACGCTGCGTAACAGAGAAGGGAGGGCCGATTGACCGCGCCAGGCGTGGCAGGGGCTCTCTACATCGTCAGCACTCCCATCGGCAACATGGGAGACATGTCATTTCGCGCGGTCGAGGTTCTCTCCTCGGCCGCGCTCGTCATTGCCGAGGACACGCGTCATTCGCGGCGGCTTCTGGATCACTACCAGATCACAACTCGTCTCTCCGCGTATCACGAGCATAATGAGGCGCGCGAGACTCCCCGTCTCGTAAAGCGGCTTCAGGAAGGCGAGTCGATGGCATTGATCACCGACGCCGGCACTCCGTTACTCTCAGATCCTGGCGCAAGACTCGTTGCTGCCGCAATCGAGGCCGGGATTGCGGTGATTCCAGTTCCAGGCGCATCGGCATTGCTCGCGGCTCTCGTTGGCTCTGGTGTCGCGGGCGATCAGTTCACGTTTTTTGGATTCCTTCCGCGCAAGGGTAAGGATCGTCTTCGCGTGTTGACTGAGATAATGCGCATGTCACACACCGCAATCATCTACGAATCTCCGCTGCGAGTGTGCGACACTCTGAAGGAGCTTGCCGAATCCGGGGCCGGAGCGCGCAACGCGGTGGTCGCGCGTGAGCTGACGAAGAAGTTCGAGGAATTCTCCAGAGGAACTGTCGCCGAGCTCGCCGAGAAGTTCGAGCAGGTTCCGGCGCGAGGAGAGGTTGTGATCCTCATTGGCGGCGCTGCGGAAGAAAAAGTCGACGAAGAATCGATGCGCGCCGCTGCCCGTGAAATGCTTGGCTCAGGGTTGAGTGCGCGGGACACAGTCGAGCGGCTTATCAGTCGTTATGGGGCACCGCGAAATCTCGCGTACAAGCTGGCGCACGAAGAGTGATTGCGTTTCCTGAAGTAGCGGCAGATACCGCGCAGCTGGATCCAGTTGAAATCGCGACTGATCTCGGTCCTGATGGAGCGATTGCCGCCGCGATGGAGCAATACGAGGACAGACCTGCCCAGCGCGACATGGCTGCCGCGATCGCCGAGCTCTACAACGACGGCGGAGTCGGTCTGATCGAAGCTGGAACGGGGGTCGGAAAATCACTCGGCTACTTGTTGCCGGCATTGCGCTGGGCCCACCTGACTGGCGAGCGAACTGTCGTCTCGACAAACACGATCAATCTTCAGGAGCAGCTCGTCAGAAAGGATCTTCCTTTTCTGGAGCATGCATTGTCGGCGGAGCAGCCCGTTCGGTTCGCCCTGCTGAAAGGCTGGAGAAATTATCTCTGTCTGCTGCGACTCGAGCAGGCGAACATCATCGGCCCCGCCTTGTTCGATGACGGATCGTCGGGCATCGAGCTGATTTCCTCCTGGGCGAAGGTCACAGAGGACGGATCGATCAGCGATCTCGGTTATGCGCCGAGTCCCGAGGTTTGGGACGAAGTTGCAGCGGAGCCGGATCTCTGCACCCGGACGAAGTGCCCGCATTTCGACAAATGCTTCTTCTTTCGGGCGCGCAAGGATGCCGCGCAGGCGCAGATTGTCGTCGCGAATCACCATCTGCTGATGTCGGATGTCGCAGTGCGCAGGATGCAGCAGAACTGGGATGAAGCAGCGGTGATTCCCGCGTATACGCGACTTGTCGTCGACGAAGGGCATCATCTCGAGGACGCGGCAGCGGCGCATCTCGGCGAGACCGCGTCGAGACGCGGGATGCTGCGTCTGCTGTCGAGACTTGCTCGAAATCCGGGACGACGAAGCAGCGGACGCGGAATTCTCGCAGCGTTGTCGGAGCGACTACGCGCGCGACCGAACGACATGTTCAGCAAGGCGAGTCTCGAATTGCTCGACAATAAAATTCTCCCGGCGGTCGAGGCGTGCCGTGACAAGGGAGCAGTCGTCTTCGATCTGCTCGAGATCTATTTGCGTGAGAGCGGTCAGCAGGTCGTCAGACTCACCGAAGATTTCGAAACGCATCACGTCTGGAAATCGGGACTCGGCGATGCGTTGTCCGATCTTTTGACAGGCGCTGCGACTCTGGCCGATACGATTGCGATGATCCGGAGCCGCCTCGAAATGGAGGCCTCGCCAGACGAGCCGACGGCGGCGCTCGTCAGTGAGCTTCGCGGTGTCGGCAGAAGACTCGAGGCGCTCGCAGGGGCATTGCACGGCGCGCTGGAGTCGGGAAGTGACGCGCACAAGCGAGTGCGCTGGGTCGAGTCACGCGGACGCGAAGGGAACATCGGCGTTACGTGGGTGCCGCTCGATCTTGCGCCGATTCTTCGAGACGATCTGTTCAGTCGTTTGAAAACGACGATTGTCACGAGCGCGACTCTGTCAACTGACTCCAGATTTGAATTTCTGAGTGGAAGACTTGGGGTTGACCAGCTTCAGATTCCACCGGTCGCGGCGTCGTTCCCGTCGCCATTCGATTTCAATCGCCAGGCGATTCTTGCCGTGCCATCAGATGTGCCCGCGCCGAACGTCGATCCCGCGGGTCATTTCAAATCGGTGATCCGGATGGTCGGCGAGTTTACCGAAGCATCCGATGGCGGAATATTCGTGCTGTTCACGAGTCATCGTGACGTGAGACAGGCCGCGGCTGATCTACGTGCGCGCGGAATGGGGGACGACCGTCCATTGCTGGTTCACGGCGAGGAATCCCGCGATGCGTTGCTCGCACGATTCAGAGAATCCGGACGCGCGGTGCTCCTGGGAACGTCTTCGTATTGGGAAGGAGTCGATGTCGCCGGCAATGCGCTGAGAGGGCTGCTGATCGCGAGGCTTCCGTTTCGCGTTCCGACGGAACCGTTGACTGCAGCTCACTGCGAGGCGATCGCGGAACGAGGTGGAGATCCGTTCGCTGAATACATGGTTCCCCACGCAGCATTGCGTCTCAAACAGGGGTTTGGTCGCCTCATCAGGTCGAAGACAGACCGGGGTGCGATAGTGATCGCCGATCCGCGCGTCGTTACAAAGGGCTATGGCGCGACATTGATGCGCGCGCTTCCGCCTGCGAGACGCATACTTTTAGGATGGGATGAAATCTCGCGGCAACTGCGGGACTTCTATTCGGTGTCCGAGTGATGTGGACATGTTACAAACAGAGGGCTTGATGTCTGATCTCAGATTCGATGATCCGTTGACGGGCGGCGGCGACGCGCCCGCGAATGTTCACGACAACTTTCGCATGCCAGGCAAGATTGTCTGCATTGGCCGCAACTACCGCGAGCACGCGAAAGAGCTCGGTAACGAAGTTCCAGCCGAGCCGCTGTTTTTCCTGAAGCCGAGCACGAGCATCATCCGCGACGGTGATGCGATCGTGCTGCCGCCACAATCGGAGCGCGTGGAATTCGAGGGCGAGATTGCTGTGGTGATCGGCTCGCGGTTGAAGAACGCTTCGGAAAGCGATGCGATCGCGGCGGTCAGCGGGATTGTTGCGGTGAACGATGTGACGGCTCGCGATCTTCAGCGGAAGGACAGTCAGTGGACCCGCGCGAAAGGCTTCGACACTTTCTGTCCTGTTGGGGAAGTCATTGAAGGAACGCACGATCTCGGGAATCTCGTAGTGATCACGCGTGTGAATGGCGAAGAGCGCCAGCGTGCGAATACCAACGAGATGGTGTTCTCGATTCCGATGCTCCTTTCATATGTATCGCACGTGATGACGCTGGAGCCGGGAGACCTTGTAGCGACTGGCACTCCGGCCGGAGTTGGTCCGCTCAAGTCCGGAGATGTTGTTGAAGTGGAGATTGAGGGCGTGAGCCGCGTAAGCAATCCGGTGGTTGGTCAGTCCTGATGCCGCGCTATGCCAATCGTCTGCTGACGCTGCCCGAGTATCCCCTCGGCAAGTTTCCTGAAAAGAAGCGGGCGCTCATCGCGCGCGGCGTCGACGTCATCGATCTGGGTGCAGGCGACGCCGATCTCGCGCCTCCACCGGCCGCTGTAGAGCGTTTGGCTGCCGCTGCGCGTAATCCTGATATGAGCCGATATGGTTTCGGGCTCGGTCTGGTGGAGTATCGGGAAGCGATCGCGAGGTTCATGTCGAAGCGGTTTGGCCTCACGTTCGATCCGTTCAGCGAGATCGTTCCGTTGATCGGGTCGAAGGAAGGCATCTCGCACGTCGCCCTCGCGTATGCGGAAGAAGGAGACGTTACGATAATTCCTGAGCCTGGATATCTGGCCTACGTTGGCGGAACCCAGCTCGCGATGGGCGAGCCGTACCGGTACGCGCTGCGTCCTGAAAACGGATTTCTCGTGGACCTCGATGAGATTCCGGCGGACGTGCTCAGCCGAACGAAGATTCTCTATCTGAATTATCCCAATAATCCGACGGCTGCGGTCGCGCCGATGGATTACCTCGAGCGGGTCGTGAAGCGCTGCAAGGAACTCGACATC
The DNA here is from genome assembly GCA_017881685.1 of Gemmatimonadaceae bacterium. Classification (GTDB taxonomy): domain Bacteria; phylum Gemmatimonadota; class Gemmatimonadetes; order Gemmatimonadales; family Gemmatimonadaceae; genus UBA4720. Next base: position 3,541 of record JADGQR010000121.1, on the reverse strand, counting down.
CTTCTGGTGTATGACAACGCCTACTCGGAGATGGCGTTCGACGGATACAAGCCGCCGAGCATTTTCGAAGTTGATGGCGCGCGCGATGTGGCGATCGAGTTTCACTCGATGTCCAAGACCTACAACATGACCGGCTGGCGCTGCGGCTGGGCTGTTGGATCGAAGGAGCTGGTTGGTCCGCTCGCGAAGGTGAAGCTGTTCGTCGACACGGGTGCGTTCATGGCAGTTCAGGCCGCGTCGGCGTCAGCGCTGGATGACTGGGAAGAGTTCGTTCCGCGGAACATCGCGGTGTTCAAGGAAAGGCGTGACGCGGCTGTAAGCGCATTCAGAGACAACGGTTTCGATTGCGAGTCGCCGAAAGCCACCATGTATTTGTGGATCGCGTTGCCGGAGCATATACCGAGCGCAGAATTCGCTGAGCTACTCATGGAGGAAGAAGGTGTGATCGTACTGCCGGGCTCATCGTTTGGCGCAGGTGGAGAAGGATTCTTCCGGGTGTCGTTCATCACGTCGACTGAGCGCCTTTGCGAAGCTGCGACGCGCGCCGGTCGCGTGCTCGCCCGTCTCAGCGTCGGGGCCTGAGCGAGCTTGTCTTCTCCGGTGATGAACACGCTTCGCGGATCCAGAGATCCAGAGCAGAACAATGCTCCGCGAAAGCGCGCACCGTCGAGGCCGTTCGTCGTATCGCTCGTCGTCCACGCAGTTCTGGCGATTGCGCTGGTTCGTTTTCTCGTCTCGCCTGCGGCGTTCACGATGATTCTCGGTCGTCACACCTCAGCGGAGATACCGGCGGAACGAATCGGCTTTCTGCGTTTGCCCAAAGCGACGGGAGCACCAGTTGCAGGAAAGAGCGGCGGCGACAACACGCCGGTCAGCAAGACAGCGCCGACCAGACTGATCGCGCCGACGGTAATTCCCACAACGATTCCTCCACTGCCTGCTACGACAAGTCCTGCGCCGAGCGAAGGGAGTGGCCCGTTGGTTGGATCCGGCGGACCGACGCGCGGAATTCGGCCGACGTATACGGACCCAAGGCTGTGGACTCCGCCAGGAGACATCGTTGCGGCACCGAAGAGCTCCAAGGAGCGGCTCGACAGCGCGATCGTCTCGATCGTCGCTCCATTCATTGATTCGATCGCTGCTGCGGCCGGCCAGCGACAGCCGGGTGACTGGACGTTCGACAAGGATGGTAAGAAGTACGGAATCGACTCCAAATACATTCACCTTGGCAAGTTCTCGATCCCGACCGCTGTGCTCGCGTTGCTGCCGATCAACCAGCAGCAGAATCCGACATCGTACGAGCGCAATAAGCTCTCGAATCAGCTGCACGCCGACATCTTCTGGCAGGCTCAGCGCGGAATGAACGACGCCGATTTCAAGAAAGCGGTGAAGAGCATTCGCGAGCGGAAGGAGCGCGAGAAAGAGCAGGCAGAAAAGAAAACGCGGCAGGCTGATCAGCCCGCCGCGCAATCACCAACCGATCACGACTAGCTAGTTAGAAGCCGTAATCTGGGCGGTTTGCTCTTCCATCGTCACGAACGGCCGGAAGACACCACACACAACTCCAAGAATTCCGAAGTCGTCGCTCGCCTTGATCGTGATTTCACGGTCTGCCGGATTCGCTGGCGCGAGGACAACCGTGCCGTTCTGGTGCGTCAAGGTTTTGACAGTGGCCTCTTCGCCAATTCTCGCGGCGATTATGTCGTTTTCTTTCGCCTTCGCGACCGGGTTCACCATCACGAAATCCCCGTCGCTGATCGCACGGCCGATCATGCTGTCGCCCTTCACCTTGAGGAAATAGACCTCTTCAGTGGGAACGAAGCGTCGGTCCATCGTGATGAAGCCGGCGCGGTTTTCCGGAAGAATCGACGGGTCGCCAGCGTGAATTTTTCCATAGTAGGGAACCGGCTTCGTCTTGTTACCGCCCGTAAATCCGAGGAGCTTGACGCCGCGTGAACGGGCTGGATCGCGCTCGATAAATCCTTTCCGCGCGAGTGACTGAAGAAGGTCAGAAACTGTCTTCGTCGACTTGATCTGGAATCTCTTCCCGATATCCCGAATGCTCGGCTGATAAGTATTCTCGGCCGTGAAATCGAGAAGGTAGTTGTAGACCGATCCCTCGAGCGGGGTTAGCGCCTCAGCCATTTGCACTCCAGATATGTTAAGGCACGTTCACTAACAAGTATGTGCCTTCAAGTTCGCGTACAATCTGTCGAAGGGGACACCCATTCGTCAACAACTGTTTCAGGGTAAAACCTGACTCATTTCTGAATTATTTCGCAGCCACACTGCAGCGTCAGCTATTCGCCGACTGGCGAGATCGCGGCCCTGCATGATCAGCACGTCGAATATTCCCGGACTGACAGACAACCCGGTGAGCGCGACCCGCAGCGGCTGAAAAATCTTGCCTGCTGCCACACCGCGTGACTCCGCGAGAGCTCTAAGCGACGCTTCGAGGGCCTCGGCTGTCCAGCTGTCGACTTCACCGAGGGCCTTGAGCGTCGCCTCGAGAATGTCTGCTGCGGCGATCTGGTCCTTCCAGTTTTTCGCTGCGGCCTCTTCGTCGTACTCGATCGAGCCCGGGAAATAAGGTCCAGCCTGTCGAACTATGTCGTCGGTAGTTCTTGCCCTGACCCGAAGCAGGTCGAGAAGCGACATGTACCAGTCGTGCCGCTCCGCGATCGTCTTCTCGTCGGTCAAACCAGCGGTGATCATCATTGGAGTGACGGTCGGCTCGAGATCCGTCAACGGAATGCGGGACAGGTGCTGTCCGTTCATCCACTCGAGCTTTTTCGGATCGAAGATGGCGGCCTTGCGCTGCAACCCGTCAGGCGTGAACAGCTCGATCATCTCGTCGATTGTCATCACTTCGCGATCTTCGCCAGGCGACCAGCCGAGGAGCGCAAGGAAGTTCAGCATCGCTCCGGGGAGAAGTCCCTGATGCTGGTAATCTCCGACAGCGGTTGCACCGTGTCGCTTGCTCAACTTCTTCCCGTCCATTCCGTGAATCATCGGAAGGTGGGCGAAGACAGGCAGAGCTGCGCCAAGCGCATGGTACAGAAGAATCTGTTTCGGTGTGTTCGAGATGTGATCGTCACCACGCATCACGACAGTAATGCGCATCGCGATGTCATCAGAGACGACGGCGAGGTTGTAGATCGGCGTCGCGTTCGAGCGAAGGATGACGAAGTCTTCGAGATCCTGGTTCGGGAACGAGATCGTGTCGTGAACGAGATCGTTCCACGATGTGGTGCCTTCGGGAATGCGAAAGCGGACGACGAAAGGCTCGCCTGACGCGACGCGTCGTTCGATTTCTTCCGTTGTGAGACGGTCGCAGCGGCGATCGTACTTGAAGCTTTCCCTGCGTGACTCGGCTTCCTTGCGCCGCTCGTCGAGCTCGGCTGGGGTGCAGAAGCAGCGATAGGCCGTTCCAGTGTCGAGCATGTGCTGTGCATCGCGCTGGTGGCGCTCGAGATTCGCGCCCTGATAGACGACCTCTTCCTGCCAGTCGAGCCCGAGCCAGTTCCGGCCCTCGAAGATT
>JADGQR010000120.1 GCA_017881685.1 Gemmatimonadaceae bacterium | reverse complement strand
TCTCCTCTCTTCCTGGTTTTCCGCCCTGCTTAGTTCTAAGTGGTGTGGGGCGTCAGCCGCGCTGATACAACGCCGGCGCGCCGCGTCGAACTGAGTTTGCGCTTTGAATTCCCGCGCGCTCCGCGATTCGCTCGATCGGCTTCGGCGGGGAATCAGGACGCGACTGCGGAACTGCCTGCGGCTTTGCACCGCTTTGTGACCGGGAGACGCCACTTGGGCCGCGGAAGGATTGAAGTCGCTTTACTGCGCTTCAGTCCCCGCGAGGCCGAGCGACGGAGCAACTGCCTGCATCGCCGAGATCACGAATGCAATGTGCTCGTCCAGATCAACGCCAAGCTCGGCTGCTCCATTAATGACATCGTCCCGGCTGACACCACGCGCGAATGCCTTGTCCTTCATTTTCTTTCTCACCGACCTCGCCTCGACTTCCATCACGCTCTTGCTCGGCCTGACCAGCGTCGTTGCGGTGATCAAACCCGTCAGCTCGTCCACAGCGAATAGCGTCTTCGCCATCTTCGATTCCCTCGGCACACCACTGTAGGTCGCGTGGCCCAGTATCGCGGTGAGGATGTCTTCGGGAAATCCTCTTCCGCGCAGAATTCTGACGCCCTCGGCCGGATGCTCTTCTGTTGCGGAGTGCGATTCGTTCGGGAATTTCTCGTAGTCGAAGTCATGAACTAATCCGGCGAGACCCCATCTCTCCGGATCTTCACCAAAATGAATGGCGTATGCACGCATCGCAGCTTCGACGGCGAGCATGTGCTTTCTGAGCGAATCGCTCGCGGTGTATTCGTGAACTATCGCGAGCGCTTCGTCGCGCGACGGCAGGGCGTCAGTCAACGGTATCCTCCGCGTCTTCACCGTGCTCGACAATGTCGCCCGGCTTGAAAAGAATTTCCTTCAGCGTGTCGCGGAAATCAGGAAGCTGTCGCATCACGAACTCGAGGTTCATGCCGAAATGCTTGAACTCTTCCTTCTGCGCGTTCTTCATGATCGCTTTCGCCTGTCTGTCCTTCTCGACCGACATGCGCTGCTGGTACCAGTTGATCGCTTCGCATTCCTCGATCAGGCCGGTGAACATGCGGGCGAGTGTGCGCGTCTTGTCGGAGAGCTCTTCGGGCGGCTCGTGGTATTGGTCAGTTGCCATTGGAATTTTGGTCTGATTAGGCGTGATGTCGTTTTCCGGAGAAGAAATCGATCAGCATTTCCTCAGGCCGGGACTCAACGAAAATACGATGTCTGCGAGAAGCTGGAGGGCAAGGAGTGCGCCCAGCACGGAGAACACGGCGCGGGACGATCGCTTGCCGGCGGGAAAAGAAGCGCGGTAGATAAGCCACCCGATCAGAATCACTGCCGCTTCGATCGCGAAGTCGATACCTGGATGGCGGTAAAGGTCCAATCCGATCATCGGGCCACCGGCCCAGGTCGGCTTCATGCCGGTGATGTAGTCGGCCAACGCGTGAGAGACGACGATTGCAGCGATGAACGCCGAGCCGACGAAATCGCGCGTGGTCGCGAGATATACTAGAGCCCCTGTGATCGTCAGGACGCCGATTGCGGGAATCGAATGAGAGAACATTCCCGGAGTCAAGCTGGTCACTCCGGCAAGACAAAGCGTGGCATCGACCCAGTCGGGAAGCTGGCTCGCGATAACGAGAGCCCAGAGTGGCAGGGAGCTTCGTAACCCTTTGGCACCAATGGCGATACCAACGTGGCCGGCGTACACTACCTTCGAGCCCGACGGTCGAGGATGATAGTGATGAGTGCCACTCCGAGCGTGGCGAGGATCAGACGAAGGGAGTCAGTCATGTCAGGGTAGGGCCCGGCGGCAAAGGCACGCGGAATCGGATAAGTTAGCGGTCGCCATGAATAACGTCACCCATCTCGAGTGCGCTGCCTGCGCGACGCAGTACCCCGCGGGCCGCGTGTACAATCTCTGCGAGAAATGCGGGAAGCCGCTGCTCGTTCGCTACGACCTCGCCGCCGCCGCGAAGTCACTTACCAGGGAATCGCTGTCTTCGCGGGTGTCGAGCATGTGGCGATACCGCGAAGTAATGCCCGTCGACTCCGACGAAAACATCGTCACTCTCGGCGAAGGCTGGACGCCGCTTCTGCATGCGAAGCGTCTTGGAAAGTCGCTCGACATGGATGAGCTGTACATCAAGGACGAGTCCGTCAACCCGACGCAAAGCTTCAAGGCGCGTGGAATGTCAGCGGCCGTGTCGATGGCGAAGGAGCTGGGCGTCAGGAAGGTGGCTGCTCCATCGGCGGGCAATGCGGCCGGTGCGCTCGCTGCGTACGCCGCGCGAGCGGGAATGGAGGCGTATCTCTTCATGCCGCGTGACACGCCACGCGCGAACGTCGTCGAGTGCGTCGAGCTTGGTGCCAACGTCACGCTGATCGATGGATTGATCACCGACTGCGGCGCTGAAGTAGCCAGACGCAAGGATGCCGAGGGCTGGTTTGACGTGTCGACGCTGAAGGAGCCGTATCGAGTCGAGGGTAAAAAGACGCTGGGTTACGAGCTGGCTGAAACGCTCGGATGGACGCTGCCTGACGTAATCATCTATCCGACTGGCGGCGGCACAGGGTTGATCGGCATGTGGAAGGCGTTCGACGAAATGGAAGAGATGGGCTGGATCGGCTCGGCTCGTCCGAAGATGGTGACCGTTCAGTCGGAAGGGTGCGCGCCGATCGTGACCGCGTTCGAGAAAGGCGAGCGTTTCGCTGACATGTTTCCGAATGCAGCGACGGTCGCGTCAGGACTGCGAGTGCCGAAGGCCATCGGTGATTTTCTGATTATCGATGCGATTCGCAAATCAGGTGGATCTGCGGTTGCAGTCAGTGATGCCGAGTTGATTGCCGCGGTGCGCGAAATTGGTGCGGCTGAAGGTGTGTTCGCTGCTCCCGAAGGTGGGGCCTGTCTGCCGGCTTTGCGGAAGTTGATCGAACGGGGAGAAGTTCGTCGCGATGAACGCGTCGTTCTCTTCAATACCGGCGCGGGGATCAAGTACATAGAGGCTTTTAGTTCTTAGATGCGACACTAGTTCGAGGATCGAACTCTACCGGGCTCCGACTGTGGAACTGTTATTCGTCGATGCTCCGGGTCGCTCAAGTCCATTTGATCCAGACTACTGTTTGCCGGATGCGATTGCGATTCCTACAAAGAAGCTCCGGGTTGCTGCCGGCTCGAAATACTTTCCTCGCGCGGCGTTCACCGCAATCGATGCCGCGTAGTGCCGATCAAAAATATTTTGTACACCCGCGGTAAGAGAGATTCGTGGATTGCGCAGTAATGCTGCGCTTCCGACGCGAAAGTTGGCGACAGTGTAGCCGGGGCCTGACGCGCTGTTCGCGTCATCGAGAAAGACGCTGCTCGCCCCTTCTGCTTCCGCGACAGCAAATCCAGGGTCGTCCGAAAGCCTGAGCGCCGTCTGCCAGTGATGCTTCGGAACGCCAGGTATCGTGTTGTCGTCGTACACGACACCTCCAGTGGAATACGAAACGAATCGAAAGGCCGAATAGCTGTAGGCGGCCATCACCGAGAGCGGTCCGTTCGAGAAGTCCACCCCCGCTTCTCCACCACGTCGCCTGGTGCGGCCGGCATTTCTGAAATAGCGACGCCCGTTGCTGTTGGGAATTTCAAACGGAACGAGCTCGTCCCTGACGCTCGTCGAGTATACCGCGGCATCGTAATGAGCGTATCTGCCGACGAAACCTTTTGCTCCCAGTTCAGTCGTCGTCGATCGCTGGGGATCGAGATCCGGATTGATGCCAGCGCTGCCATCGGGATGATTGCCAAGCTCCGTCGCCGTCGGTGTTTCGAACGCGCCTGCAACGTTTGCATACACCGAGTGCGACGGTGCAATGCGAAAGACTGCGCCGATAATTGGCGTCAGCGCCCCCATCGAGCGTTTGCCGGAGTCGTCAGGATTGCCCGCATTGATGAGACGGTCTTTCACTTCAAAGCGAACGTTGTCGGCGCGAATCGCAGCAGTGACAGCAACCCGATCGCTAAGTGACAGCGCGTCGCTCGCGTAAGCCCCTGCGCTCGAGACGAGCTCGCGCTGGTCGAGAGTGACAACGCCTCTCTCACTGGTGATTGAAGGACACGTGGCGTTGGGTGTCGTGAGTGGCATGGTGTCGGCGCAGACAGCGAAGTTGCGACGCAGGTCGTCCTGCGATTGAACGTCGGTTCCGACGGACAGGCGGTTGTCGAGATTGCCGAGCGGCGCGGATTGAGACAGATGCGCGCTGGCCCCGTAACTGTGCCGTCCGACTTCGACGACGGCGAAAGTCAGCGGATTGTCGAGCGACCGCGCACCGCCGAATGCGGCAACCGACGCATTGCCGCTGGACCAGGATCTGTCCGCCGACACGCCAATCTGGATCTGATGAACTGCTTTTCGCGCTTTTCTCCTTGCTGAAAGTGCGTCGGCCTGACCGGGATCGGCGCGAAGCTCATCCATCGTCAACGCACCGGGGTTCTCTGCCAGTGGATTGTCGAGCGCAAGAACGGTGAGCCCCAGGTCTGTGCCTCCGACAGAAATACCTGCACGTCCAAATCCCGTCGTCGCGCGCTGGCGCGAGTGATCCCTCGTTCCGTCGCTTCGGGTATACGATGCGTCACCTTCATAGAATCCGCGGCCGCTGGTTCCACTCGCGTCGAGAGACGTTCGCGCGAATGCATTGCTGCCGAATAGCTGATGAGCCGTCGCGAGCAACGGTGTCGATGCGGGCGTTGCTGATCTGATGTCGATCACGCCACCTCCGGCATTTCCGTAAAGAGCGGAAGCCGCTCCTCGAATCACTTCAATGCGGCCGACCGATTCGAGACTCAGATAATCCAGCGGAGTCTGCCCATCCGGGAGAGTCAGCGGCATTCCATCACGGAGAACGCGTACTCCTCGAACGCCGAACGTGGAGCGCGCGCCAAACCCCCGGATCGACAGGCGGGCGTCCTGCGAAGGGTTATTGCGATTCGTAACGGCAACGCCGGGAATCAGTGCGAGAGTTTCGTCGATCGATGTGTGCCGCTGTCCGGGTCGCGTGCTGTCAGGCTGTATCACGGTCAGCGCGAATGGGGACTTGAGTACTGACTGCCCGCCGCCGCGAGTGACCGTAACGACAACGGGAGCAAGATGCGCGGTATCCTGTTGCGCGACGACGAGGCTCGGGCTCGCGCAAATGACCGCGACTGCACCGGTCGTCATGAGAGCAATGTATTGTCGCGCTGCAATCCGTCCGTCCACGACCGATAAAACCTCGACTGAGTTCAATCGGTAATGTGGGGTACGCCGCTTTCTCCGACTAGCACTCTGCTGCCGGGTCATTGCGAATCGACCAACTGCTGTTTGACACAGAGACCACAGAGGCCGCAGAAACGACGCCGCTCAAGAGAAACCTGATCTTTCTGGAGGCGGCATGATCGAGAGAAGCTTGGATGTCTTCTCTGTGTTCTGTGTTCTCTGTGTCAAAGCAGTCTGAAAGTACGAGAGATCTATCGAATACCGACAGTCTTGTGCGTCTGGAGACTGAGTCGCCACCGGGGATGCGCCATGCAGTACTCAATGGCGAGATGAGTGTTCTCAGCCACGACAGGTCCATCCATCGGCTGGAGAAAGAAATTCTCGAAGTCCAGATTCTCGAATTGCTGAGGCATCGCAGCCGGCTGGGGAAATACCAACTTCAATTCGCTTCCGGATTTCTGAACGAGCGGCGCTCCGGCTTTGGGACTTACGCAGACCCAATCGATTCCGCCCGGCGCTACCCGAGTGCCGTTCGTCTCTACAGCGATCGTGAATCCAGCAGCGTGAATTGCATCGACGAGCTTATCATCGACCTGGAGAAGCGGCTCGCCGCCAGTGCAGACAACCAGCCTCTCTGCATCCGAATCACTTCTCCACGCACGTGAGATCGCATCGGCAAGATCTTCAGGAGCCGAAAACTTTCCGCCGTCAGGACCGACGCCAACGAAATCGGTGTCGCAGAACTGACACACCGCGCGCGATCGGTCTTCCTCACGCCCCGTCCAGAGATTGCACCCGCTGAAGCGACAGAACACCGCAGCCCTGCCAGCGTTCGCACCTTCGCCCTGAAGCGTGTAGAAAATCTCCTTGACGGTGTACGTCATGTCGTCTGACCGGTGTACCGCGCTGGATCGGTTGAGCCTGCCTCAGCGAATCCCCGCAACCTCAGCTGACACGCGTCGCAATGACCGCACGCCTCGCCGTCCGCCGCCGGATCGTAGCAGCTCGTCGTCATCCCGTAGTCCACACCAAGCCTGAGGCCCAGCTCGACGATCTGCTTCTTGCTCATGTTGATGAGCGGCGCGCGGATACTGATCTGCTCAGAGCCATCGACGGCATCGGCGTCTGCACGGGTCGCGAGTCGGGCCATCTTCTCGAAAGCTGCGATGAATTCGGGCCGACAGTCAGGGTATCCACTGTAGTCGAGGGCGTTCACACCGATAAAGATGTCGTGAGCGCCCGTTACCTCGGCAAAAGCCAACGCAAACGACAGGAAGATCGTATTGCGGGCAGGAACGTACGTCACAGGAACATCGTGCGCCGAATCAACGGGCCGATCCTTGGGTACATCTATGTCCGCCGTTAACGCAGATCCACCGAAAACGCGGAGATCGATATCAGCAACCACGTGCTGGACTACGCCATACCGCGCCGCGATCTTTCGCGCAGCGGCAATCTCACTGGCATGCCGCTGGCCGTAACTGAAGCTCAACGCATGCACTTCGTAGTTCTCGGCTGTTGCGAGCGCGAGAACAGTTGTCGAATCGAGTCCTCCGCTCAACAGGAGTACGGCTTTTTTCCGGTCCATACCTTTAAGATAAGCATCGAGGAGAGCAGCACGTGAACGCCCCCAAACTTGATAAAGTCATCATCGTCGCGGCGACAGCACTGATAGCCGGCTGCTCGAGCCAGCAGATGCAGACCGCGCCGGCGCCCGGACGTACAGGTCCCGACATCACCGCCTCCGATCTTAAAACGAGGCTCTATGCATATGCCGACGATTCGATGATGGGTCGTGAAGCCGGCACAGTCGGCAACATGATGGCAACCGCATACATCGCGGCCCAAGTGAAGCGCATGGGACTCGAGCCTGCAGGCGATAGCGGAACGTACTTCCAGGAAATCCACGCTACATCGACGCGATTCACGGGAGGCCCTCCGGGAACCGCGAGAAACGTCGTTGCAATTCTCCGCGGCAGTGATCCGACCCTTCGTGAGGAGTACGTCGCAATCGGTGCACACAACGACCACATCGGCATCAGAAGACCGGCGGTCGATCATGACTCACTCATCGCCTACCACCAGGAGCTCGATCGGCTCGGCGTGCCTTCGTGGGACCGCAAGTTCACAGCGAAGCGCGATTCGCTGAAGTCGGTGATTCACATCAACGTCGACAGTCTGCATCGCATCCGGCCGGCAATTCTCGACTCGATCGCCAACGGCGCCGACGACGACGGCTCAGGCACCGTCACCGTTCTCGAAATCGCCGAGAACCTGGCGAACGCGAAGGTGAAACCGAAACGGTCGATTCTGTTCGTCTGGCACACTGCGGAAGAGAAGGGACTGCTCGGCTCGAAGTGGTTCACCGAGCATCCGACTGTACCGCGCGAGAAGATCGTCGCGCAGCTCAACATGGACATGGTCGGTCGTGGCGGTGCGGCGGATATCACCGGCGGCGGTCCGTACTATCTCCAGCTTGTTGGATCGCGCAGAGTGTCAACCGAGCTTGGCGATATCGTCGAGCAAGTCAATGCCAAGCGTGAACACCCCTTCAAGTTCGACTATCAGTACGACGCGAACGGACACCCCGAGCGCATCTACTGCCGAAGCGATCACTACATGTACGCCCGCTACGGAATTCCGATCACTTTCTTCACGACGGGTCTACACGACGACTATCACCAGGTGACCGACGAACCGCAGTTCATCGATTACGATCACATGAAGCGGATCGCGGATCTCGTGCGGGACATTGCAGTTACAGTCGCGAACCTCGATCACCGGCCGAAAGTTGACAAGCCGGTCGGGGATCCAATGGCGGCCTGCGTACAGTAGCAGTCAGCAGTCAGCAGTCAGCAGTCAGCGTGGGTATTTATGCTGCTGCTGTTCGGAGCTCGCCAACAAGTCCCTTGAGCTGGCGGCTCCCTGTGAGGAGCAGCGTCGATGCGGATGTCATCTGTTCGCATGCGGCGCTCTGCTCCTCGGTCGAGGCGCTCACCTGCATCGCCGCAGCAGCATGCCCCTCGGCAGTTTTTGCAACGAGGCCGAGATTCTGAACTGCACCCTCGACAGCGCGCACATTCTCCTCTGCGGCTGACGAGACGCTCGCGGCCGACTGACGCGTACGCTCGGCCGCTGCGACGATCGTCGTCAGTGCGCCATTGAGATCACGTCCGACGCGCTCGATCTCACTCACGTACGACGCGCTGCTCTCCATCGCCTTCGAGGTTGTCGTGACGCGAGTAGTTACGGCTTCAGTCAAACGAACTACGTCCTCGGCCGCTGCCTGCGTCTGCTCGGCCAGCTTTCCCACCTCGGCCGCGACGACGGCAAAGCCGCGGCCGGCCGAGCCCGCGCGTGCAGCTTCGATCGACGCGTTCAATGCAAGAAGATTCGTCTGCTCGGCGATTCGGCTCACCGACACGACGAAGCCGTTGATCTCGGCAGCGGTCGTGGTGAGTCCCGCAACTTCGGCTGCAGCGCGATGCACGATGTCGCGGACCTCGAGCAGAATCTTCAGAGCACGATCCATTTCGGAGCGCTTTGATTCTGCCTCTGCCTCGATCGCGCCGGCGAGCGCATGAACTTCGCCCGCTCCCGCGACCATTCCGTCAGCCCTCGCTCGGATTCCCTCGAGTGCGTCGTTCACGCGCCGAAGCTGCTGAACCTGCGTCTCTGCGCCCAGTGACACTTCGCCGACCGCCTCGGCAACCTGTCCCGCAGAATCGGCAATCTGTTTTGAAGCCGATGCGAGATCTCCGGCCGATCGCGCGACGTCGTCGGCCGTAAGCGCCGCGCCTGACACGACACGCGAGAGAGATTCGCTCGCATGGTTCATCGCTTCCGCGAGCGTTCTGAACTCGCCTGGCATTCCGGGCGTTGCGGTACGATTGAGCAGATTGCCGCGGCTCAGCTGCATCGCATGCCTCACGAGTGCGCGAAGCGGACGACCAACTTCTCTGGACGTTCTCATTACGATCACGCAAGCAAGCAGTACAGCGAATCCGATCACCGCGATCAGCAGAAGGGAGCGTTTGCGCGCATGATCGTTCAGCGCGTCTGCGGCACGGGCGAACGCGACACTGTTTGCATTGTCAACGCTCTGAAGCTCTCCGAGCAGGCCGGCCACGAGGGTCCTGGCCTGGCGGGCCTGGGCCTTCGCCTCTTCGGTGCGTCCAAGGTCTCTCAGCCGGTGCGCGACAGCGAACGCGTTTTCCACCTCGGCGAGCTCGCTGTCGACGCGGACGGTATTCGTAACTTCGCCGGCAAGTGCAGACCGCTCGGACGAGAAGGTTCGGTGAAGCCGGTGCGCCTCCATGCCGAGTCGCTGAAAGTCGGCTTCGGCGGCTGGATCGCCATCGGAGACATAAGTCGACGCGGCCTGCACTTCCTCAGTAATGACTCGTGAGAAGCGTGAGTATTGCTGCGTTACTTCATTCGCGTGGAGGAAGGTTTGACTGACTTCGTCGGAGAGATTCGATATCGATGCATATCCGACGAAGCCTGCCTGAATGAGCAGCAGAATGAGCATTCCGAACCCGACGCCGAGGAGGCGCCGGATGCTGTCGCTCTGAACTGCGGTCTTGATTCTCATGGATGACCCGCCTCGTAGACTGCCGGGACGCTCGCGACGCGTGCTCCACCAGATGTCAGTGCACCCGAGACGACCTGGGCAACACGGAAGCCCATCCCAATGGGGTCTCCCTGTGGATTGAAATAGACCGGACCTGTCACTCCATCGAACGCGTCGCCCGACGTCAGCGACGCGAGATAGTTCCGGATGGAGCGGCGATCTCCTCCCTTGGACGCGATCGCCTGGGCGATCAGCCTCGTCGCATCGTACGCAAGCGCGGCGAACGCATCGGGCCTTGTTGAATACCGCTGCTCGAAAGCCTTTACAAAACGTTGAACAGTTGGATCAGGGTCTTCGGCGTTGAACGATGTTCCGACGTATGCGCCTTCAGATGCGGCAGTATCTGTTACGACGCCCTGCCAACCGTCACCACCGATGAATACCGGATTGAATCCCTGTCGTCTCGCTTCGCGCAGAATGCGCAGCGCGGATTTCTCACGACCCGCTACGAAGACGATGCCAGCCTGTCTGGCCTTGTAGTACGAGACGAACGGCTCGGCGTCGACGTCTTCGCTGATCGGATCGAAGCTGATGACCGTTCCGCGAAATGCTTTTCTGAAGGCCTCGGCGAGACCACGGCCGTAGGAATCGTTCTCATATAGTATTGCGGCGTTCTTCAGCTCGGCCGAGTTGCCACCGATGCTCGACGCGAATCGTGCGAGGATGACGCCATTCAACGAATCGCTCGAGATGACGCGGAAGGTCCATTTCGACGCTCCGCTCAGATCGGGAGATGAGGCAGTGGTGGCAACGGCTGTGAGCTGTCCATCATAAATCTTCGCGGCCGCGAGCATCGCGCCCGAATTCACGTGACCGACCACTGCCATGATGTCGGAATTCGCAACGAACTCCTGGGCGATCTCTGCCGCACGGGATCCGCTCGCTTCGTCGTCGCGAGCAACGACCTTCAGGTGCGCGCCGTTTATACCGCCTGCGCGATTGATCTCGTCAACGGCGAGGTCGATCCCGCGGTGAGTCATCACGCCGTAACCCTCTTTCCAGGGGCCGGCGGCTCCAATCGTATACGAAGCTGGACCTTTGCTGCATGCAGCGAGCAGGCAGAGACCCAGTGCGGTGACGCTCTGTTTCAAATTCTCGTTCTCCGGGGACAGGGCGGATACTCCGCCCGTGCATTGGACGAGGCTACCTATAGAGGAGTCACTGACCAGCCTCCGTCGGCACCCCAATCTCCTGACCCGGCTCAGGACTTACACTAGCTAATGAGGGGAGTCCGGCCCGGGCGCATGCAGCCGGCAATGCTCTCCGCAGCCGAGCCGGTAGCGGTTTTTCGCGAACCACCGGTAGAATTTTTCCGCTAATGGTCTCACGAACGGGATCCAGAAGATCCACGTGATGAGATTTCCCTTCGGCAGAACGTCAATGATGTGCTCCAGCGCAACGGCCCCCTGCCACGTCGCGCCGCTTAGGTTCTCGATTAATTGCAGGGATTCGAGATATGCATTTGCCGGGATCCAAGGATACCGCGCTGACAATCCCGGCGTTTGTGACGGCAATATCTCCAACTCGCCGTGTCTGTCCCACTTCGTCAGTCTTCCGACGACACGCCTGCACACATTGCAGTATCCATCGTAAACCACTGTGTACGGCCGTTCTGGCGACCGCGATGTCGGCGCATCTTCAGGAAGCTCGCGGGCATTCATCGATCTAGCGGGAATTGTTTCCCCGAGCGGCCGGTTGCTGCTGACTGAGGCAGTGAAGCGTTCCGAGTCCCCAGACGAGATCAACCGAGTGAATGCCGACGACCTCGCGCCCCGGAAATTCGCGGGCAATGATCTCGAGTGCGACGCGATCGTTCGTATCGTTGAATGTCGGGACGATGACGATACCGTTCGCGATGTAGAAGTTCGCATAGCTCGCGGGAAGACGCTGGCCGTCCATCATCACCGGACGAGGATAGGGAAGCTTGACGATCCTTAGCGGATGGTCTTTCGAAACCGCTTCGAGTCTCGCGAGATTGTCGGCGGACTGCCGATGGTTTGCATCCGACTCGTCGCTCTCGTACGCGAGAAGAACGACACCAGGCGATGCGAATCGCGCGATGTCGTCGATGTGTCCGTGCGTATCGTCGCCGACACAACCTTCACCAAGCCAGATTGTATTGGTGATCCCCAGATATTCCGCGAACGCCGCTTCGTAATCGGTGCGTGTCATACCGGGATTGCGCACCTGCACGTCGCTGAGCAGCCACTCTTCAGTCACCATGAGCGAACCGGCGCCGTCAGTCTCGATTCCGCCGCCTTCGAGCACTAGCCATTCGCCGTTGTCAGGCCTCGCCGCCGCTAAGCGTCCGAGACCCGTGATTGATTCAACAGCCTCGCCGATTCTCTCGTCGAGCTTGTGATTGTCGTATTTCGCCCAACCATTGAATCGCCAGTTCACGAGCTCGACATGGCCATCATCTGCCCAAACGAATGTCGGCGCGGAATCGCGCAGCCACACGCGATCGTTGGGGATTATATGAAGACGATATTCGGTCTCGGCAACATCGTGCGCAGCCAGAACTGCACGCGCGTTATCGCGAACAGATTCGTTGTGGCAGAGAATCTCTACTCTCTCGTGCCTGTGGAGCGCGCGCACGATTTCCGCATAGACCCACGGAATCGCGCCGAGCTTGCCCGGCCAGTCCGGCTCGTGGTGAGGCCACGCAATCCAGGTCGCGTCGTGCCGTTCCCACTCGGCAGGCATACGCAACGCAACAGGCTTCACCCGGATGGCCAGCGAGCTCCTCGCGGGCCTCGCCGTTGTCATCCGAGATACCGATTGAGTATCGGCCCGTACGCGTCGATGCGACGGTCACGCAGGAACGGCCAGTTCCTTCGCGTATACTCAATGAGATTCCTGTCACACTCGGCGACGAGAACAGCGGGTTCGGTTCCCGCTTCGGCCAGAATTCGACCGAACGGATCGGAGATGAACGAGTGGCCGAAGAACTCGATGCCTTCAGTTCCTTTTTCATCTTCATGTCCGACGCGATTCGCGGAAGCGACGAAAACTCCGTTCGCGATTGCATGCGCGCGCTGAGCGGTGCGCCATGCATCGAGCTGAGCGGCGCCGTGCTCCGCCTTCTCGGACGGATGCCAGCCAATTGCAGTTGGATAAAAAAGAATCTCGGCGCCGAGCAGCGCATTGATGCGCGCGGCTTCCGGGTACCATTGATCCCAGCAGATCAGCACGCCGATTTTCGCATAGCGAGTGTTCCACACGCGGAAGCCATTGGCTCCCTTGTGTTCGTCCTCGTCGTGCGAGATGTGTGAGTCGCCCGGCGTGAAATAGTACTTCTCGTAGAAAAGCGGATCGTCAGGGATGTGCATCTTCCGATACACGCCGAGCAGCGATCCATCGGCATCGACGATCGCGGCAGAATTGCGATAGACCCCCGCTGCCTGTCGCTCGAAGATCGGAACGATCAGGACTACCGCGAGCTCCTGAGCGATCTTCTGCATTCGCTCGACCGCAGGCCCCGGAATCGACTCAGCCAGATCGAACCGTTCGGCGGTCTGAGCCTGGCAGAAATAAGGGGCGTTGAAGAGCTCCTGAAGCGAGATTATCTGCGCACCGCGTTCTGCGGCTTCACGCACACGCTTGATGGCGTGCTCGATGTTCGCGTTCGCATCGGTGGTAACTGCTTCCTGAATCAATCCGACTGTGACTGGCGTGGTGGTCATTATTTGAAAGCTGATACGTTTATGATTCCGCTGGAAGTGGGCGCGGGCCCGACGGCTGACGCTGATTCCAACTTCCTATGAGCCCTGACACGATGAGTGAAGATCGCCCGCCGGTGCCAAGAGGAGACCAGCGACGCAGATCCGGTCGCGACGACGAGGAGTCGCAGGGATTCTGGCAATCGCTGGGCCCCGGAATTGTAACCGGCGCCGCCGACGACGATCCATCGGGCATCGCGACGTATTCAATCGCGGGCGCCCAGTTCGGTGGCTCGCTGCTCTGGACCGCATTTGCCACATGGCCGATGATGGCGGCGGTTCAGACGATGTGCGCCAGAGTTGGAATGGTGACGGGCCAGGGATTGATGTCGGCTCTCCGGCTGCGATTCCCGCGAAAGGTTCTCGTCGTCGCCGCGGCCGCACTGTTCATCGCGAACACGCTCAATGTCGGATCCGACTTGTCGGGCATGGCCGATGCTGCAGAAATGCTCACCGGCGTGAGCTCTCATGTCTTCGTGATCGTCTTCGCGATCGCTCTTGGCTGGGCGACGATTCGAGTCCCGTACGCTTCCATTGCGCGCATACTCAAGTGGCTGGCTCTGGTGCTCTCCGCGTACATCATCACCGCCTTCACTCTTCATCCGGACTGGTCTGCGGTGCTCGCGCTCACCTTCACGCCGCGGATACCGGAATCGCGCGATGGCTGGGCGACAATCGTCGCGATTCTTGGAACGACCATCAGCCCCTACCTCTTTTTCTGGCAAAGCTCGAATGAGGTCGAGGAAGAGAAGTCGAAAGGGCGGCGTCGGGTCGAAGACCGGAAGGGCGCGTCGAAATTCGAGATACGTCGGCGAAAAGAAGACATCGGCATCGGGACGTTCGCGTCGAACCTTGCGATGTATTTCATCATTCTGACTACGTCGCTGACTCTTCATGCGCATGGCATCACGCACATCCAGACCAGCCGGGAAGTCGCAGAGGCGCTCGCGCCGCTGGCAGGCCGGTTTGCGGCTCTGCTCTATACGGTTGGGTTGATTGGGACCGGCGCACTCGCGATTCCGACTCTCACCGGCTCGGCCGCCTACGCACTTGCCGAGGTGTTCGACTGGAAGGAAGGACTGGCCGAGAAACCGAGGGAGGCGCCGGCGTTTTATGGTGTTGTGGCCGTGTCGATGCTATTCGCTGTTCTTCTCGATTACGCCAATGTCAACGCGGTTGCCGCGCTTTACTGGACAGCAGTGATAAATGGCCTCCTTGCGCCTTTCCTTCTCGTCGGCATTCTAATGGTGGCAACCAACCGCGAAATCATGAATGACCAGCCGAGCTCGATGCTCGGACGCTCCATCGTCGGCCTGACGGCAGCGGCGATGTTCGCTGCCGGAATTGGCGTCTTCATTGCCTAGTGGCCATTACCGCATCAGGGGAATCAATGTCAGATAACGACGAGAACGAAAAGCCACCCGAGCCGTCGATGGTCACGACGCTTCATGGAACTCCGTTACCAACGGGAGTGGATCGCCGGACACGGCGCTCGACTCGCATGCACAGCGCATTTCAGGCAATCAAGGCGCAGCATGCCGGCGAGCAGACTCCGATGCAGGCCGCCGCAGACTGGTTGACGAGTGTTGCGAGCTCGACCGGTTTTTTCGTCTTTCACGTCGTTGGATTTGCGTTCTGGCTCATCTGGAACAGCAACATCAGTCCGTTTCCGAAGTTCGATCCGTTTCCTTACGGATTTCTGACGATGGTCGTCTCGCTCGAGGCAATCTTCCTGTCGATTTTCGTCCTCATGACGCAAGGGCGGGAGTCAAAGATCGGCGAGCTGCGGGAAGAGCTGACGCTGCAGGTGAATCTGAAGATCGAGGAAGAGGTGACGAAGACGCTGCACCTCGTCGCGGGGCTGTACACGCGGATGGGTCACACGATGAGCGACGACCCCGAGCTGCGGGAGATGCTTCAGCCGCTCGACCCCGCCAAGATGGAAC
>JADGQR010000119.1 GCA_017881685.1 Gemmatimonadaceae bacterium | reverse complement strand
GCTTTGCGTACTCGAGACTCTTTCTGCGAAGCTGATGGAAATACTGTCGGCCGCGCAGGTAGAAGCCGTACGCTTCGACGTTTGGGCTGTGGAGCTGCTCGATCGCTCGCTTCTCGTCGTCGCTCAGCACAACGCGCAATGCGGCAACGATGCTCTGCGCGATCTCGTCCTGAATCTCGAACACGTCTTCGAGCTCACGGTCGAATCGTTCCGCCCACAGCTGCTCATTGTTCTCTGCATTGACGAGCTGAGCAGTCAATCGAAGACGCTTGCCGGCCTTGCGCACGCTGCCCTCGAGAATCGTTCCGACCTGAAGACGCCGGCCGATCTCGCGAATGTCGTCGTTCTTGCCCTTGAAGCTGAACGACGACGTGCGCGACGACACCTTGAGCGCCTTGATCTTCGAGAGAGCCGTGATGATCTCGTCTGCGATTCCATCGGCAAAGAAATCACCTTCGGGGTCGGAGCTCATGTTCGTGAACGGCATCACGGCGATCGACTTTCCGCTGCTCGCGGAGCCGCCCGCGATTGGACTTCCGTCAGGCGTAGACAGATGGGTCGCGAGGAGCGCCTTAGCGAAATCCATCGTTGTCCCGAAACGCTGACCAGCTTCCTTCGACAGCGCACGCGTGACAGCTACTTCGACTTCTTCCGTTGTCTCCGCATGCACGGCGCGAAGTGACGGAACCGGATCGCTGAATCGCTTGCTCAATACCGCCTGCGCTGTCGCACCAAGAAACGGCTTGCGGCCCGAGATCATCTCGTACAAAACGCACGCAAGGCTGTATTGATCGCTTCTCCCGTCGATGACGGGTTCGCCAGCCGCTTGTTCGGGACTCACGTATGCAGGTGTGCCGACCATCATGCCGGTCTGTGTAAGCGTGTCGGTGCTTGCAGCACTCAATGCCTTAGCGATACCGAAATCCATTACGAGTGCTTCGCCGTCCTGAAGCATCACGTTTTCGGGCTTGATATCGCGATGGACGATGTTCTGCCGATGCGCGTAGTCGAGCGCCGATGCGATTCCGCGAACGATCTGCAACGATTCGGCGACCGGAATTTGTCCTTCGCGCAGCAATCTGTCGCGCAACGTCTCGCCTTCGACAACAGGCATCACGTAGTAGAGATGTCCACCCGCCTCGCCCGAGTCGAACAGCGGCACGATGTGCGGATGATTGAGGCGCGCAGCAAGCTTGATCTCGCGCAGAAATCTGTCGGGACCAAGCGCCGAGCTCAGCTCAGGGTGAAGAACCTTGAGCGCAACCCGGCGATCGTGACGAAGATCGGTGGCGAGGTACACGGTGGCCATTCCGCCGCGTCCAAGCTCACGATCGAGGTTGTAACGGGAAAGCAGGGCCGATTCGAGGCCCTTGTGCATCGAAGTCATCAGGAAGCAGCGGGTACAGGTTTCCGGGAGAGGAGCGCAATAAAGCCCGGATCGTTTCGAATTGTATCAAGATCGGTGTCGTGCTCGATCCACTGCCAGTGTCCGAACCCGTTGTCCACTGCCTTGCTCAGAGCGGCAACTGCATCGGTTGGAAGAGCTTCCTTCGCGAAAACACAAGCAATGTTGTAAAGAACCGACGGGTCGTCCGGTTCCATCTGAAGCGCACGACGGTTCCAGTCGCGTGCGCGCTCGGACTCGCCAAGTCCGGAAAGCGCAGCAGCTCCCATGTAGAGAGCGCGTGGGTTGTCGGGGTTGAGCTCGAGGTGCTTTCTGGCCGAGTCGTAAGCTCGACGCATCGCCCGCGTCGCGTCGTCCTGTCGATCGAGGGCGTGGTAGCAGTTGGACAGAAGCATCTGCGCAGCGAAATCGTCCGGGCGAACGGCCACTGCACGCTCGAACCATTTCGCGGCTTCTTCCAGATTTCCAATCGCGTTGCAAGCTCTTCCATAGAAGTACGCTGCCTCGAACGACTTCGGGTCGAGACGCATCGCTTCCTGGAATTCCTTTTCTGCGTCCTCGAATTGTCCCGTCAGCGAAACGGCGAGGCCGCGCGATGCATGCGACTCGGCGAGGTGCGGAGCGAGCTCCAGGGCGCGCTTGCTCGCAGATTCTGCACGTCTCAGGTTCTGCGGCGACGCGTAGTAGTACTGATAAAGAAACGAAGAACAGTCGGCGACACCGGCGTGTGCCAGCGCATAACCGGGGTCGAGCTCGATTGCGCGATCGAACATCTGGATGGCGAACTCGAGTGCGCGTCTTCTGTGTTGATGGAAGAATTGACGACCGCGCAGATAGAACTCGTATGCCTCGACGTTTGCGGTCGGCACCTGCTCGATCGCTTTCTTTTCGTCCTCGGTAAGAACGAGGCGAAGAGCCTGGACGATATTTGCCGCGATCTCATCCTGAATCTCGAAGACATCCTCGAGTTCGCGGTCGTATCGCTCTGCCCAGAGCTGCGAATTGTCGGTCGCGTTCACGAGCTGCGCAGTCACGCGAAGTCGCTTACCCGATTTGCGAACGCTGCCCTCGAGCACTGTTCCGACCTGAAGCTTCCTTCCGATCTCCCGGATGTCCTCGTTCTTCCCCTTGAACGTGAACGACGACGTTCTCGACGAGACCTTCAGCGCTTTGATCTTCGACAGCGCGTTGATGATTTCTTCAGCGATTCCGTCGGCGAAGTATTCGCCTTCCGGATCCGCGCTCTGGCTTATGAATGGAAGAACAGCGATTGATTTCGCACTTCCTGGTCCGGCCGAAGTCAGCAGGCTTCCATCGGGAGTGGACAGGTGGGACGCGACGAGCGCACGCGCAAACTCGATCGTTGTCGGAAATCTGTCTTCGCTCGACTTGGACAGAGCTTTCTGCAGAGCGGTTTCGATCTCAGGCGTCGCGTCGCGATAGACCTCGCGAATCGAAGGCACAGGCTCTGTGAACCGCTTGCTCAAAACCGCCTGCGCATTGCCTCCCGAAAACGGTTTGCGACCGGAGAGCATTTCATACAAAACGCACGCAAGGCTGTATTGGTCGCTTCTCCCGTCGATGATGTTTTCGCCGGCGGCCTGCTCAGGACTCACGTATGCCGGAGTTCCGATCATCATTCCCGTCTGAGTCAGCGTGTCACCTGACGCGACGCTCACCGCCTTTGCAATTCCGAAATCGGTGACGAGAGCCTCGCCATCCTGAAGCATCACGTTCTCGGGCTTGATGTCCCGATGTACGATGTTCTGGCGATGCGCGTAGTCGAGCGCACTCGCGATCCCGCGGACTATTTGAAGGGCTTCTTCTTTCGATATTGTTCCATCGCGAAGCAGGCGATCGCGAAGCGATTCACCTTCGACGAGCGGCATCACGTAATAAAGAAATCCACCCGCTTCACCCGAGTCGTACAGCGGCACGATGTGCGGATGATTGAGCCGCGCTGCGAGCTTTATCTCCCGCAGAAAACGATCAGGGCCGAGTGATGAGCTCAGCTCCGAATGGAGTACCTTGACGGCGACGCGCCGGTCGTGACGCAAGTCGTCTGACAGGTAAACCGTTGCCATCCCGCCTCGTCCGAGCTCGCGCACAATGCGATACCGGGACGCCAGAGCGGTTTCCAGTTCCTGTTTCAAATCTGCCCTGAGTGGGTGGTTGTCCTCATCGCAAAGGTATCGGGCGCGTCAAAACGTTGCCAGCACTCCGTTTCCATTGAATGAACCGGCCCATCCCGGTTAAGTTTCAAGGCTATGTTCGAAGACCTCAGCGAAAAGCTCGAAGCCACATTTGCCCGCCTGCGCGGACGCGGAACACTCAGCGAATCCGACATCAAGGAAGGGCTTCGCGAGGTGCGTCGCGTCCTCCTCGAAGCCGACGTCAATTTCCAGCTCACGCGTGAGTTCCTCGAGCGGGTAGAGAAGAAAGCCGTTGGCGTTACTGCACTTAGCGCGGTCTCGCCGGCTCAGCAGCTCATCAAGATCGTCCACGAAGAGCTCGCCAGCATGCTGGGCGAGCGTCGTGAGGGACTGAAGCTCAGCTCGATCCCACCGACGGTTATCATGATGGTCGGTCTTCAGGGATCTGGAAAAACGACCACGGCCGGAAAGCTCGCGCTCAAGCTGAAGGGCGAGGGAAGGCCGACCAGACTCGTCGCGGCTGATGTCTATCGTCCCGCGGCCATCGATCAGCTCGAGACGATCGGCAAGCAGCTTGACATTCCCGTCTATGCAGATCGCACGACAAAGGATGTCGTCAAGATCGCGAAGGCCGGAATCGAGCAGTCAAAGCGCGATCGCGATCGCGTCGTCATCGTCGACACCGCTGGTCGTCTTCAGATCGACGAAGAGATGATGAACGAGCTGCGTCGCCTGAAGGAAGCCGTTCGTCCAACCGAAATCCTGCTCGTCGCCGACGGAATGACGGGACAGGAAGCAGTGAAGATCGCGCAGGGTTTCGACAACGCGCTTGGTGTCACCGGCGTCATTCTCACGAAGATGGACGGCGATGCACGCGGTGGAGCGGCGCTGTCGATCTACGGGGTTCTGAAAAAGCCGATCAAGTACGTCGGTGTCGGCGAAAAGCTCGACGCGCTCGAAGAGTTCCATCCGGACAGAATGGCCGGACGAATTCTTCAGATGGGAGACGTTGTTTCTCTCGTCGAGAAGGCGCAGGCCGCGTTCGACGAAACCGAAGCGAAGCGTCTGGCGAAGAAGGTCAAGAAAGAAGGAATGGACTTGACCGACTTCCTCAAGTCGATGAAGCAGATCGAGAAGATGGGACCGCTCGAAGGCGTTCTGAAAATGCTGCCCGGAGTCAACGCCAAGGCCCTCAGCCAGGCGAAGATCGATCCGAAGCGTCTGAAGCACATCGAGGCGATGATTCTCTCGATGACGCCGGAAGAGCGAAAGAACCCGTCGTTGATCAACGGAACCCGCCGCTCGCGCATCGCAAAGGGTTCGGGACGCACGATCAGCGACGTTAATCGCCTGCTCGATCAGTTCCGTGAAATGCAGAAAATGATGAAGAAAATGTCGCAGGGCGGTGGCGGCAGGCTTGGAATGCCCGGAATGCCGGGTATGTTTGGAGGGCGGTAGAAACACGCCGCTCGCAGGATCGGGTGCTCACCGGAAACGCCGGCGGTGCGATGAGCCCGAAGTATCACGAGACCACAGCTACATGGAGCATTACAGATGGTAAGAATCAGACTCCGCCGTGTCGGGCGGAAAAAGGCACCAGCGTATCGTATAGTCGTCGCGGACTCGCAAAGCCCGCGTGACGGAAAGTTCATCGAGATCATTGGCCAGTATGCTCCGCGCATGGCACAGGGTGGTCTCACGATCAACGAAGAGCGCGCCAACTACTGGCTCGGCGTCGGAGCACAGCCGAGCGACACCGTTCGCTCGCTACTTCGCCGCGCTGGCGTTCTCAAGCGTCGTCATGAGCAGCGCCTCGGCATCGAGCTGAAGCAGGCTGCAGTTCCGCTTCCCGAGCGCACCGCCGAGGAAGAGGCAGCACTTCACGCCGACACCGCAGGTAGCGCCGAGGCGTAAATGGCCGACGATGCATTGGCGATCGTTGGGCTGATCCGCAATGCACAGGGAATCCGCGGCGAAGTAGTTGTCGAGCCGCTGACAGATGCGCCGGATGCGGTTTTCGCGTCCGGCCGTCGTGTTTTTTTGGGTGATGCCTCGGGAAACGTGAAGGACCGCGCGAAGACACTCGTTGTCGACGGCGTCCGCCCGTTCAAGGGTGGGCTGATGATCAAGTTCGATACTGTCGCGGACAGGAACGAGGCCGAGCTGCTGCGTGGGCGGTATCTGCTCGCTCCCGTTGAGGAGCTCGAGCCGCTCGGCCAGGACGAGGTCTACCTTCACGATCTGCTTGGGATGAAGGTCGAGCTCGACAGCGGGCAGGTGATCGGCGAAGTGACGGCCTGCTATGAGCTTCCGCAGGGATTGACGCTCGACGTGAAGACCGCGAAGGGCAGTGTGCTGGTGCCCTACCGGCCGGAGGTGATCGAGCGTACCGATATCGACGACCGTGTCGTAGTCGTGAAGGCCGGCGTGGGGATGTTCGAGTAGCCGATGCCTCTCAAAATCAACGTGGTCACGATCTTCCCGGATTTCTTCACGGGCCCGCTCGGTTTGAGCATTCCGGCGCGGGCAAAGGCGGCGGGCGGGGTCGAGTACAACATCGTGGATCTGCGCGATTACACCCACGACAAGCACAAGACTGTTGACGACGCGCCGTATGGTGGCGGGGCGGGCATGGTCATGAAGCCGGGCCCCTTCTTCGAGGCTGTCGAAGCGATCGGCGCGACGTCGCCGATCGTGCTGCTTTCACCGAGAGGAAAGCTGTTCGGTCACGCTGACGCGGTTCGCTACGCCGAGGGATTTGAGCTGACGCTGTTGTGCGGGCACTACAAGGACGTCGATCAGCGGGTTGCCGATCATCTGGCGACTGAGGAGATCTCGCTCGGAGACTTTGTTCTCTCCGGCGGCGAGGCTGCCGCTCTCGCGATCATCGATGCGACGGTTCGACTCATTCCGGGGGCGATGTCAGACCTCGATTCGGCCCGGACTGACTCTTTCTTCGATCGGGGGCTCAGCGCGCCTTCCTACACTCGGCCGCCGGACTTTCGGGGGTTTGGGGTTCCCGAGGTACTTCTCTCGGGTGATCACGCCAGGATTGCGAAATGGCGGGAAACGGAAGGGGTCAGATTGACCCAGAACCGGACGGCCAAGGACTGAATTGCGGACTGAATTGCGGCCTCAGGACTAAAGGCCATCTACGATCGACGACTAATTGAGGATTGCGAACAACATCGGTTTGATGATCGCAAAGCGTGACCGCAGAGTCGTTTCCGCCTTTTCCGCCCCGGTCCGTAATCCTCACTCAGTCGTCGATCGTCGATGGCCGTTAGTCCTGAGGCCGCAATCGAGGAAGTTAGTCCTGAGGCCGCAATCGAGAACGAGGACTCGCGGTTGGCATTTGGCCCCTTGGAAGGTTATTTTGAAGGTCTACCCAATTTTTGACCCTGTTCCGGGCTGTGAACCTTCGCCCCGAGTTATTTATGCATCCATTTATCGAAACCCAGAAAGAGTGGCTCCGCACTGATCTGCCACCATTCCGCGCCGGTGACACGGTTCGCGTCAACGTCCGCGTTAAAGAAGGTGACAAGGAGCGTCTCCAGGCATTCGAGGGTGTTTGCCTTGCTCGTCGTGGCAGCGGAGTCAGCGAGACCTTCACGGTCCGCAAGATCTCCGGCGGCATTGGCGTAGAGCGCATCTTCCCGACCCACAGCCCGATGATCGCCGGAATCACCGTCGTTCGTCGTGGGCGCGTCCGTCGCGCGAAGCTCTACTACCTGCGTCACCTCACCGGTAAGGCAACGCGCATCAAGGAGCGAAAGGTCCGCGTCGTTATTCCGGGCGCCGAGGCGTAAGGCAAAAATCCGCTCACCGCTGTAGCTTAGCGGAAGCATGCGGACTGGATCGAACGACACCGGGAGTGAATTGACGACTGAAAATGGCTCGAAAGAGCCATCCCCAAAAAGTCGCGCTCCCTACCGTCTAAAACGCTGGACACACATCGAAAGGGATCTTCGCCTCGAGCGAGGACCCCTTCTCGCTGGTGTCGATGAAGTTGGCCGAGGACCTCTGGCTGGTCCCGTGGTCGCCTGTGCGGTGATAATGCCGCCCGACATGCGCGCCATCCGCGGCGTTGATGATTCCAAAGTGCTCACCGCCGAAGAGCGCGTTAGGCTCTGCGTGAGAATCCAGGAGCGCGCAGTCTCCTTCGCTCTTGGCGCCGCGTCAGTACGCGAGATCGAACGACTCAACATCTATCAGGCGAGCGTGCTGGCGATGCGCCGTGCGCTTGGAAGACTTTCCGTCAAGCCCGATCACGTGATCATCGACGGAAAGACGATGCGCACGCTGCCCGTGCCTCATACAGCAATCATCCACGGCGACGCGCGATGCCACAGCATCGCATGCGCTTCGATAGTCGCGAAGGTTACGCGCGACCGCCTGATGGCTCGCCTCGCGGTGCGCTATCCGGCGTACACGTGGGAGAGAAACGTCGGGTACACGACGAAGGCGCATATCCGCGGCCTCGACTCGCACGGAATCACGCCGCACCATCGGCGAAGTTTTTTCCGCGTGAGCCAGCTTACTCTCGATTTTGAATCGGCGCCGGCCGACGCCGAATTCGTCGATTTGGACGACATGGATGCAGCCATCGCTGACGAGACCATTGCCGTTGCCGATGAGCTTGGGATCTCCACGTCGCTCCCGCAGGATTTGCGGAACCAATCTTCACTTCAGGTCTGATCGATGAGCCCGAACCCAAAAGTCGGAGTGATCATGGGATCAAAATCCGACTGGGAAACCATGCGTCATGCCGTCGAGACTCTCGACGCACTCGGAGTTGCCAATGAGACGCGAGTCGTCTCGGCCCACAGGACGCCAGATTTGTTGTTCGAATACGCATCCACTGCACGCGAGCGCGGGCTGAAGGTCATCATCGCGGGAGCCGGTGGCGCCGCGCATCTACCGGGAATGGTATCCGCGAAAACGACTCTGCCGGTTCTTGGAGTTCCGGTTGAATCAAGAACTCTCAAGGGGATCGATTCGCTGTTGTCGATCGTTCAGATGCCTGCGGGAGTTCCAGTTGGCACTCTCGCCATTGGGAAAGCAGGCGCGATCAACGCCGCCTTGCTCGCCACTGCAATTCTCGCGACCAGCGATCCCGAGCTTACGTCGGTGCTGGAAACTTTCCGCGAAACTCAGTCGCAGGCGGTACTCGATAATCCCGATCCTTCAGTAGCCAAGTGAAGGTTGGTGTAATGGGTGCAGGCCAGCTCGGGCAGATGCTCGCGCTCGCTGGAAGAAGGCTGGGATTCGAATTTCGCTTCATGTCGCCCGAGTCCAACGCGCCCGCTGGCCGAAATTCGGAGATGATCGTCGCCGAATACTCGAACGAAGCCGCGCTCGCGCATTTCGCCGAGGGACTCGACGTCGCCACGTACGAATTCGAGAGCATTCCCGCCGAGGCAGTTCGATTTGTTGCGGAGCGAGTTCCGGTGTTTCCTCCGATCGTTGCGATCGAGACCGCGCAGGATCGCGCGCTCGAAAAGCAGTGCTTCGAGAAGCTTGGAATTCCAACCGCTCCGTTTGTTGTCGTAAGCGGAATGAACGAAGTTCGTCAGGCTCTCGAGAAAACCGGCGTTCCCGCTGTGCTCAAGACGCGCGTCCTCGGCTACGACGGAAAGGGTCAGGCAGTGATTCGCAGGAAGGATGAAATCGCGAATGCGTGGGTCGCCGTAAAAGGTGCGCCGTCGATCGTCGAATCGTGGGTGAATTTCTCGAGAGAGCTGTCCATCATCGGCGTCCGTGGACGAACCGGAGAGACAGCGTTCTATCCTCTCGTCGAGAATTATCACAGCGAAGGAATTCTTCGTTTTTCACTTGCACCTGCTCCGAACGTTTCTGCTGAGCTCCAGTCGCTGGCGGAAGATTACTCGCGCCGATTGATGGCTTCGCTCGATTACGTCGGAGTGATTGCTCTCGAGTTATTTCAGACGGAGACCGGCTTGCTCGCGAACGAAATGGCTCCGCGTGTTCACAACACGGGTCACTGGACGATCGAGGGCGCCGACACTAGCCAGTTCGAGAATCATCTACGGGCAATTGCGGGATTGCCACTGGGATCGACGGAGATGGGAGGTGCAGCCGGCATGGTCAATGTGATTGGACGTGAGCCCGACGTTGAAAAGCTTCAATCAGTCGAGAATGTTCACATTCACATGTACGGCAAGGTTCCGCGTCCCAAAAGGAAACTTGGACATATTACCGTCACTGGCGACGACCTGGCCGGTGTACGAAATAGTGTATCGCAGGTTCGGAACGCGATGTCGCGCTGAGCTCCGAAGGTTTTGCGACCACATGAGGAGACGGGACATGAAAAAAATCGCGGCGGCCACACTTTCAATGTTGGTGGTCCCCGGCTGCGTCAGCACATCGCAACCCGGGACCGGGACTACGGTCCCCCCCGTCGCCACCCAGGTCCCGATGGGTCAGGATTTCACACTTTCGGCCGGGCAGTCCGGTCGGGTGAACGGAACTCCGATTACCGTGACCTTCGATTCGGTGGAGCAGGATTCCAGATGCCCGTCTGACGTGAAGTGCGTCTGGGCTGGAGATGCCTCCCTGAAGCTGACCCTCCAGTCGACCGCCGGGTCTTCTCTTCAGGTGTCCCTCCACACGAACCTCGATCCAAAGGCTGTCGATTATGCGGGATACCGGATACGGGTAACGCGGCTCGCTCCGACCCCCAGGTCAGGATCGACCGTGCCGGCGGCAAACTACGCCGTCACTCTCCAGGTGTCTCAGCCGTAGGGCAGGGAACGGCCAGATCGGCCGGGTTCAAACCTTCAGCCCGTTGTGAATGTCATATCCGCATTCACAATCAACGACCCGATCCGATGATCAATAGGAAATCGCTTGTACGTGCTCTCGTTGTTATTGCGGCGCTCATTCCTCCCACGGCGGCAAGAGCGCAGCAGGATGACGCGGACTGGATGGACAACTGCCGGAGTGACCGAGGCGATCGCTTTGACCGCCGCGAGACGTACTGTGAGATTCGCACCGCGACTGCCCGTCCGTCGGGCGAGACAGTTTCGATGGAAGGCCTTCGCAACGGAGGCATATCGGTAACGGGATGGAGCCGGGGAGACATCGTCGTGAAAACGCGCATCCGTGCACAGGGGCGCACCATGAGCGATGCGAAGGGTCTCGCCGGCCAGGTTCGCACGGTGATCAGTGGATCGACGATCACCGTCGACGGCCCATCGCGTGATGACGACGACAGCCAATGGTCTGCATCGCTCGTGGCATCGATACCGACGCGCTCAAATCTTCGTGTCGAGACCCGAAACGGGCCGGTATCGGTAACTCAGGTTCAGGGCGATCTCGATCTCCAGACCCGCAACGGCCCGATGGCTCTCTACGACCTCTCTGGAAACGTGAAGGCAAGAACGACCAACGGCCCGCTGATGATCTCGTTGAGCGGTAATCACTGGGAAGGCAGCGGACTCGATGCGCGCACGACCAACGGCCCGCTGACGATCAGCGTCCCGGAGAACTATTCGGCGCACCTCGAAACAGGCACGACCAATGGACCCGTGAGCCTTGGATTCCCGGTCACTGTCTCGGGGCGGATCAACCGCGACATCTCCACTGACCTGGGCTCGGGTGGAGCGACGATACGGGCAACGACCACGAATGGTCCGTTGACGCTTCGCCGGAAATAGCAGCGCAGCGACCTGCATCTGACCGTTCAGCCAGAGAGTGACGAGCGTCGCTTGTCGGTACCGCTGATGATTCAGTCTTCCGCGCCGGCGGATGACTCGGAGGATGTGGCACTTGCCGCTTCCGGCGACCGGCGTGCGTTCGAGCGGCTCTACAGGTTGCACGTAAACCGGGTTTTCTCGGTGTGCACCAGGATGTGTGGAAGCAAAGTAAGGGGAGAGGAATTGACTCAGGATGTGTTCGTGCGAGCTTGGGAAAAACTTCCGCAGTTCAGGGGAGAGGCGGCTTTCTCGACGTGGATTCACAGAGTGGCAGTGAACATCGCCCTCACGGACAGAAAGAACGAAGGGCGCAACAGACCGCGCCTGGTAGACGATGAATCGGAAGATGGTGAGACACCTGTGCAGAAAGCGTCAGTGATGCCGATGCACGGCGATAGAATGGATCTGAACGAGGCAATCGCAAAACTGCCGGCCGGCGCGAGACAGATTTTCGTTCTGCACGACGTTCAGGGTTACAAGCATGAGGAGATCGCGGAGATGTGTGGCATTACCGCGGGTGGAAGCAAGGCGCAGCTGCATCGCGCGCGGCTCCTTTTAAGAGAGGCACTGACACGATGACCGACAACCTGATGACATGCGCGCAATGCGATGAACTATTTCTCGACTTCTTCGAGGACACGCTGGGCGAGGCTGATCGCGACCGGTTCGACAACCACGTCTCGACATGCGTGCGCTGCCAGTCGCTGATTCGCGACATCGATGGAATTCGTGACCAGGCAGCGGCATTGCCGGACATGATTCCAGCGCGCGACCTGTGGAGCGGAATCGAAGCGCGAATTCAGCCGCAAGTGAGGTCGATATCGACACCTCGGGCGTCTTCGATCTCGAAGACGTGGCTCGCAGCGGCAGCCGCAGCATTGATCGTTGCCACGTCAGGCGTGACGTATCTCGCTACATCGCGGTCGATCACCAGTCTGCCTGGAACAGTGAAGCCCTCGACAATCGTTGCGACGCCGCAGGTCGCGATGGTGACACCTGAGCCTTCTGAAACGGGGAAGACAAGTGCGCCATCATCTGCACCTGTCGCCGTTGTACCCGAAGCGGAGCCGGCTCGGACCACTTCGGACCCTGCACGATCGTCGCCGAGTGCGTCGCTGGCGTCGGCTGCACGTGACAAGGCGCCGATGTCACCGTCCGAGATTGCATTCACGGGCGAGATAACACAGCTGCAAACCGTCCTCACAGCGAGGCGCTCGCAGCTCGACCCGGAGACTGTGAAAGTGGTGGAAGACAATCTGAAGCTCATCGACTCGGCGGTGAAACGCGCTCGGGCAGCGCTCGAGAAGGATCCGGCAAGCGGATTCCTGACCCGCCAGCTCGACAATGCGCTTCAGAAGAAGGTGGAGCTTTTGCGGACGGTTGCGTTGCTGCCGTCGAGCACATGAGGGATAAACGAGGAACAATGAAAACTCTATGGATGTTCTGTGGGATCGCCGCTGTGGCAACGGCCTTCGGGCCGGTTGAGAAAGCGAGCGCACAGGATGATCGGTATCGCGAAAAGTTCGACACGACAGTGGCGATTGAGCGCGGCGGGACGGTGACTGTCTCGGTCTACTCCGGCCGCGTGAATGTCATCGGCGTTCCAGGGTCGCAGGTGACGGTGAAGGGTGTAGTCGACCGGGGCGAGCTGAAGTTCGATGCGCATTCCAGCTCGGTCCGAATGGAAGTCGAGCCCGACGGCCGGGGAGGTGGCAATGCCGATCTCGATATCTCTGTCCCGATCGGTACGCGCGTCGAGATCGAAGGCTTCTCATCCCGTTACACGATCAAAGGTGTGAAGGGAGAAGTGAAACTCGAGACAATGAGTGGCAGCGTCGAAGTCTCCGATGCTGTCGGACGCACAGCGATCGAGACGGTATCCGGGAGCATCGTCGCCGACAACATCGATGGTGATCTGCGTGCCGAATCAGTGAGCGGCCGCGTCGACATCTCCAACGTGAACGGTGACATCGAGGCCGAGTCGATCAGCGGCCACATCTGGATTACCGGCGCGAAATCGAAGTCCGTAAGAGCAGAAACTGTGAGCTCATCGGTGACGTACAATGGTACGATCGATCCTGCCGGCACGTATTCGTTCAAGTCGAATTCAGGCCGGATCACGCTCGGTATACCGGCGGACGTCGGTGCAACGGTAAGTCTTGAGACTTTCAGCGGCAACGTGGACAGCGATTTCCCCGTAACGATGGGATCCAGAACCAATCGCATGGGTCAGGACACGAAGTTCGAATTCCAGATCGGCAGTGGCAGGGCTCACATCACGCTCGAAAGTTTCAGCGGCAACATCCGAATCCAGCGCGGCACGAGCCGCGACAACCAGGAGTAATTGAGATGAAGCAATTGTTTGGGTCGATTGCGCTGGCTGCGATCATCGCTGTGCCGGCAGCTGGAAATGCACAGCAGGATCTCGGACGTGATGCGACCACGTGGACGTGGGACGGGCGTGTGGCGAGCGGAAACTGGTTCCGGCTCTCGAGTGTCAACGGTCCCGTGTCAGTGGAGCCGAGTCCCGACAACATGGTGCATGTCCGGGCCGAGAAGATCGTCAACCGCGGCAGTGTGAGTGATGTTCACTTCCAGGTAATCGAAAGCGGCGGCGATGTCCGCGTCTGCGCACTTTGGCGCCAGGATGTCTGCGACGACGACGGAATGCATTCGCGCCGAAGCAGGGGTGACGACGAGGACGGAAACGAACGCCACGACGTCAAGGTGAGATTCACGGTCAAGGTGCCGTCGGGAGTTCGTGTCAGCGCGGGAACGGTGAACGGAGAGATGAGAGTGCGTGACGTCACATCGGACGTTCGGGCGAGCACGGTCAATGGACTCGTGGAAGTGCGGAACGTCGGTGGTGAAGTGCGCGCGAATACGGTGAATGGCGGAATTGACGTCGTGACGAAATCCGGCCCGGTGAACGCGAACACGGTCAACGGCGACATTGATGTTCGGATGAGCTCATTGTCCCGCGATGGCGAGATGAACTTCCACACGGTGAACGGCAGCGTCACGGTCGAGACTCCTGCTTCTCTCGATGCCGACGTGTCACTCGATACGATGCACGGATCCATTTCGAGTGACTGGCCCGTTCAGTTGTCCGGCAGGTTCGGTCCCCGTCACGCCGAGGGCACGATTGGCCGAGGCGGGAGAAGCATCAAGTTGAGGACGCTGAACGGCAGCGTCGAATTGAGAAAAACCCGGTAGAACTCAGGCTGGCGAAATCTGACAAGCTGCTGTCTGCTCCATGCCAGTTTTGCTGACAGCTGGCTGCAAAATGCTGAACGTGCGATCGGCCTCCTGCTATCGGCAGCTGGGTGCTGGCCGCACGGTCGGTCTGTCAACAATTAGCGAACAGCCAATCCGCTGAGAGCGGGCAGCGGCTCAGGCTGCTGCGCACCCACAGATCCGATCGGATGAGTGCGGCGTAAGAGGGACGTGATGCCAAACACGAACCTCACCCACTGGAAAAGGATCTCAACAAATGAAGAGAATGCTCGCGGCGGCGATGTTCGCCGCAATCGTTGCAGGCGTCGGCATGATGAGTGGCCCGCGCAACATCGTGATCATGGACGAGAGCGGTAACACGGCTCACATCTCGACGTACGACGTGAATCAGTCCAACGGCGTCATCCAGGTGATCGACCGGGTTCTTCTGCCGAAGATGTAAAACAGCAAACGGAGGGCGCCGGACCCCGAAATGGAGTCCGGCGTTCTCTTTGCGTTTATCATTCGCTCAACCAGAAAACGGAAATTGTCTTGAGCGACGAAATATCTGCGCGGTCGGTGCGCAACAACGCGGATCAAGGCCGCTTCGAAATTGAAGTGGACGGACAGCTCGCTGTTGCGAACTACACAATCCGCGGCAAGAACATCTACTTCACGTACACCGAAGTGCCGGAGTCGCTGGAAGGGCGGGGGATCGGCAATGTTCTCGCTCGAACCGCGCTCGATTACGCGCGCTCAAACGGTCTGCGTGTCGTCCCCCGCTGCAAGTTCATCTCCGCCTTCATCAAGCGGCACGCGGAGTATCAGGACCTGGTAGACACTCCGGCAGGCTGAGCCTAGTCAGGAATTGTGTGAGTTGTGGGCGCCCTTGGCTCCGCCACGATTCACTGCCATCGGGCGTTACCAGCCTGGCATTGCGCGCGCGCTTCAGGACAGGTATTTCGGATCCGTGACCTTCAGAGATTTGTTTTCGGAACGGGCGGAGCTCTACTCGAAATACCGGCCTGAATATCCGGAGAGACTTTTCGAGTTGGTTAACACCCTCGTCGAGAGGCACGACGCCGTGTGGGATTGTGCCACCGGAAGCGGTCAGGCCGCAAAAGGGCTCGCATCGTACTTTACACGAGTCATCGCAACAGATGCGAGCGAGGAGCAACTCGCTCAAGCGGCAAAGGATCCCCGAATCGAGTACAGAGTCGCTGATGCATCCTCGAGCGGACTGAGCGATCATTCGGTCGACATGGTGACAGTCGCTCAAGCGCTTCACTGGCTCGACCTCGACTGCTTCTCTGCGGAGGCTCGGCGAGTCGTCAAACCCGGTGGCGCAGTCGTCATCTGGGGTTACGGCGATCCCATACTCGAGACAGCGAGATGCATCTCGAGCGCGAATGGACCCTCGACGAACTATCCGGTTATCTCCGGACGTGGTCGGCGACCGCGAACTACCTGAAGAAGACCGGAGACGATCCGGTTCCCGCGGTGACAGCCGCGTTGTCGAAATACTGGGGAGGAAACGAACGCCGCCGTCTCGTCAGATGGCCGCTCCACATTCGAGCTGGCTACGCGGACTGACGAGACGGCGGCGTTGAAAACGTGTCGAGCTATTTTGAAGCGGCTGGCGTCTCCGGCAGCAGGACGAAGCGCGCGTAGTTCGCGGTGTTGAAATAAGTTCTTGCCGCCTGCTGAATCATCGCCGGAGTGAGCGCTTTCACCATGTCGTCGTATGGGGCGCCGAGTCCGCCCAGGTCTTCACCTGCCTGATCACGGGCGGCGATGTTGCTGACCCAGTACGAGTTGGTTTTCACGTCGACTTCATGTGACCGAAGGATTTCCTCCTTCACCTTGTCGACGTCAGCCTGTGACACGGGTGCCGCCTTGATGCTGTCGACCAGCGCGAGAGTCGCAGTGTAAAGCGGCTCGACATTTTCAGGCGACGATCCAAACCCGATCTGAATGCTGTATTCCTGACGCGGCTCGCGAGAGCAGCCGCCGTTGACGTTTGGACTGTAAGTCCCGCCAAGCTTCTCGCGCAACGTCTCGTTGAGCTTTGTCTGGACGAGCGTAGTCAATGCCCGAAGCATTACGCGATTCTGCGGATTGTAGACACACGGTCCGGAGAAGACCATGATCGTGTTGGCCTTCGGCTCGGTTCCCTTGTGAACGACTGCCTGCACGACGCCCTTTGGCGGAGCACCACCTCGGTCGATGAATGCGTCCTTCCGCGCCACGGTGGGCAGAGAGGCCAGATATGTCTCGACGAGAGGCTTCATCGCGGTCGTGTCGACGTTGCCGACGAAGACGAACAAGAAGTCGCTCACATCCGCGAATCGTGACTTGTAGAACTCGACGGCCTTCGCCGGGTCGACTTCAGCAAACACCGCTGGACTGATCGGCCGCGCCCGGAAGTTGTGTTGCGACATCACCGACGTGACTGTATCGCGAAATACCGATGACGGATCGGCACCACGGTTCGCGAGGAACGGACCAACCTGCGCCTTGAACGCAGCAAAAGCAGTGGTGTCGAGTCTCGGCGCGGTGAAATCGAGATAAATGAGCTGGAACATCGTCTCGAGATCCTTTGGCGACCCCGACGCGGACATGCGCTCCTCAGTTTCTGAAATGCCGGGAGTAACTGACACTGCCTTTCCGCTCAGCTTCTTTCCGAGGTCGATGAAATTGAACGATCCAATGCCCCCGAGTGACACGACCTGGGACGCAAGCTCCGCAGACATGAAATCCTTGTCCTCGGCAATTGAAGTTCCGCCAGGGCTGTATGCCTGCATCAGTATTTCGTCGGCCTTGAAATCAGTTGGCTTCACGATCACGCGAGCGCCGTTAGAAAGTTTCCATTCGGCACCGCCAATCGAAGGGAGCGCTTTTGACGAAAGGATCCTGCCTGCTGCCGGTGGCTTCGAGACCAGCGCGTCATTCGAGAGGGTTTCAGTCCACGCAGCGAGCTGCGCCTTGTTCGCGCGATCGAAAGCGGCAAGAATGCCGCCCTTCGTCGGGAGCGTCAGCCCGGGCTTCACGGGTGATTGGGCGATGATCACGCGGTTCTCGTCAGTGATCCAGCTCTGCGCGAGCTTGTTTACGTCGGCAAGCGTGATAGTCGGCGCGAGCTGCTGCGTGATCTTGTATTCGTAGTCGATTCCGGGGATTGCTTCGCCGTGAAGGTAATTTCCGATGTATTCCTGGACGAATGAGCCCGACTGAGTCTTGTCACGTTCGGCAAAGCTGCGCTCGTATGCACGGAGAAGGTTCTGCCTCGCGCGGTCGAGCTCTGATTGAAGGAAGCCAAACTGGTCAACGCGCCGAGCCTCCTCGAGAAGAGCTTCGGTACCTTGTTCGATTCCGCCGTCCTTCACATTCGCGTCGAGCGTGAAAGCTTCGGTGTTGCGGGCAAAGAAAGCGTCCTTTGAGGCTCCAGCTCCGAGGAATGGAGCATCAGGCTTCTGGGTGATCTCGGTAAATCGCTCATTGAGCATCTGGAGATACAGCCGCTCGATCAGATCGCGCTTGTAGTCACCGACACTGAGTGTTTTTTCCGCCGGCATCTTGTAGATGAGATTGACGTTGGAGTTCGTCGCTTCCTTGTCGCTCGCGATCGCAACGAGTGGCTCCTTGTTTCCCGGCACGTCGTAAATCGGACGCTTTGGCGCAGTCGCCTTTTTCTGCGGGATATTGCCGAAGTGTGTGCGGATCTGTTTCTCGATTGCATTTGGATCGAAATCACCGACGGCAATCACGGCCATCAGGTCGGGTCGATACCAGTCGGTGTAGAATCGGCGCAGCTTCGCTGGCGAAGCGGCCATGATGCTCGCCTCGGTTCCAATCGGCAGGCGCTCCGCGTAGCGCGAGCCCTTGAACGCGACTGGAAGCCACTGTTGCAGCATCCGCTCACCTGCGCCGCGTCCGCCTCTCCATTCTTCGCGTACGACTCCGCGCTCGTTTGCGACTTCGGTGGGGTCGAGCGTCTGGCCGTGTGCCCAGTCCTCGAGAATCGTGAATGCCTGATTGACGAGGCGTGCAGTATCGGTCGGAATCGGAAGGATGTAGACAGTCTCATCGAATCCCGTGTATGCGTTCAGGT
>JADGQR010000015.1 GCA_017881685.1 Gemmatimonadaceae bacterium | reverse complement strand
TTCTCCTGGCCTTCGTGCGGGAACATATCGCCCGAACAAGGGAGCTTCACCCCGACGAAGATGCGGAGTACGCGACGCTTCGAGCGGCGGCCGCGCGGGACCTGCGCAACCCTTTGGGAATGCTTGGCGTCAAAAGGCGCCGGTAGTTTTCAGCCGGTGTGGCTGACCAGGATCCACTGGGGGAACTCGGCGTCGTAAACGAAGCGCGCGCTCGAGCCGCCTAAACCTGCGGCCTGCACGACATTGTTCCCTGAGGGTGTTCTGATCCCACAATTTGCGGCTGCCAAAGCATCCCCGGCGTTGATCGTCATGGGGAACGCCGTAGCGTTGTAGACCGTAAGCTCCGTCCCGTCGGTCCCCTTGTAGCCGCCAGCGTCGAGCGTGAATCCGCCGATGGCGAACGCGGTCGTGGGCCCCGTGATCCTGATGAACGAGGCAGCCCCCCTGCTCAGCGTGTGGTTGTTGTTCCCGTTCACGCACGTGACGGCTCTCTTGTTGAGACTCACCGTGTTGAGTCGACTCTGCGTGTTCTGCACTATCACTGTGTCGGGCGCGAGATTGCTTCCGTTCTCCTCATTCCACCGCGGTGAGATGATGACGCAGTTCTGGGAATCGGCGGGGATGAGCCAGTTGTTGACGGCAATTGCCTCGAAGCGAACCGTGTCGAGTGTTATCCCGATGCAACGGCTCGGAGTCGACACCAGCTTCACCCCGTAGCTCAACGATTCTAGGTTCCCGCCCCTTACGATGCATTGCTGAGAGCCCTGGAACTCCACTCCGACCGTGCCTGCGAGACCGACCTGGCTGTTGACGAAGCATTCCTGGACAGTCGACGCCGTAGTGATGTCCGAGCCCCCCAATGAGCCGCCCTTGAAGAGAATGCCCTTCAGGAATCCATTGCAGCGGATGTGATTGATGACGTTGTGTGTGGCGAAGTAACCCGTTCTGCTCTTGGTCACACCAGCGTCGATCGTTATTCCAGTTCCGGATGCGCCTGCCTTCCCGTTCTCGAAGTAACCATGGTCTATGAAAAACCCGTACGGGCTCTTCGCATAGACTGCACTTCCGGCCGGGTTGGTGCAGACCACGCTTACCAGAATCAGTCCGCAACTGTGGAGCTGTGCGGCACCTGCAAGTCCGAAAGAGATCGCGTCGCCCGTGCCGGCGTACTTGATGTAGCTTCCCGCGTCGGCCATCTCGAGGACGATGCCTACACTGGTGATCGAGATCGTCGTCGTGCCGGTGGAGTAGATCCCGGGAGGGAAGTAGACGCGCCCGCCGGAGACCGTGGATTGCGCAGCCTTGACTGCCGCCTGGATCGCCGTGGCGTCGTTTGTAGATCCGTCGCCGACGGCCCCGTATTCCTTGACGTTGTACACCGCGTTGTTCGCGGGGTATCCGCTCAACGTCGGCACCGCGAGATCAGCGCTCCCTCCCGGATTGGAGATGGACGGCGCGGTAAGCTTTCGAGGCGAGGGGCCCGGGAGCGCGTTGCCCGCGAAAAACGCGGCGACCATCGCAAATTCGCGGCGCGACAACAGCTTCGAGAGCGCGTCGGAACCAATCATCGCGAATGTGTCTTCGTCACGGGGCGCCCGCACCAGAGCCTGGCAGGAAGCGGTTGGAGTCGCGAACGAAATCCTCGCTGGCGCGAGTATAGTCGTCGAATCGTCCCATATCCTGCCAGTAGCAGTCGGTTCGATGACAGTGGACTTTCTCTTTCGCGGAATGGAGCGCCAGCATCAGCTGCGGCATGTCAAACTTGCCCGTAGCCGGTATCGCACGGAGTGCTCTTCGGTTGAGGACGTTGATCCCCATGCTCACATAGCGGGAGACGACGGGCTTCTCCTTGTAGTCGAGAAACGCGCCATCAGGGGTCATCTCGATCAAGCCATAGTCAATGGTTTCATTGCGTGAGACCGTGGCGATCGTCGCTGCGGCGTTCTGGCGCACGTGATCCTGGAACAGAAGCTGATACGAAATGTCGGTGAGAAGATCACCGTTCATCACGATGAAGTTCTCCGGCAAATCGGTGAGGTTGCGCAACGGTGCAGCGGTGCCTAAAGGCTCGAACTCGCTGACGTATTCGATGGACAAGCCGTAATCGCTTCCGTCGCCGAACTGCGCGCTGAACAGCGCGGCCATGTGACCGAGCGTGAGGACCACCCGGGAAAATCCGTTGGCGGCGAGCTGCCTGATGACGACCTCGAGTACGGGGACGTCGCCGAGCGGAAGCAGAGGCTTCGGAATCGTCATCGTGAAGGGCCGCAAGCGCGTACCCTTACCGCCGGCAAGAATTACCGCGAGCAAACAAGCACCCGATCGTGCAACTTCATCCTTTACTCCGCTTTGCGCGATGAGAGGTTAACAGGCCAACCAGGGCTTTCATGCTGACATCTATGTTAGCATGCTCCTCAACGAGACGACGATTCGAGATTCGTGCCTGAGCCATCCACGGCTCGCCAACAATCGCTCGGCGGACGCACTTACTTAAAGAGGAATCGTCACCGGCGGGAAAGAGCAGTCCGTTTTTCTCGTGCGTGATCCATTCCCGGTTCGCGGGGATGTCACTGACGATAGGGAAGAGGCCGCACGCCATTGCCTCGAGCAACGAGGACGACGCCCCGTCCGACAACGATGCCGACAGATAGTACGAGGCCGATTGCAGCGCGTCCTTGATCGCGGTATCGGAAACTCCCCCGCTGAACACCATTCTTCCACGCCAGGACGGCGCGATGAGCTGGTCCGCCAGAGCAATCGATTCGGTCAGTAAGGGGCCCGACGAGAGAAAGGAAACCGCGAGATCGGAGGGGATGTTGCCGAGACTGCCAAAGGCGCGAATGATGGTCGCATTGTCGTAGACGGACAGAAATCCTCGCGTGCAGACAAAGGTCGGAGAGTCGGCGGATCTTTCCGAAAAGGAAAAGCGTTCGATGTCCGCGCCCATATAGAGCGCAGTCAGGTTGGCGTTGGGCACGAGCTCCAGGGTCTTGCTCGCGAGGTATTTCCCGTTGGCGACGACCACTTCCGCGGCGGCGAGCGTGACCTTTGATATCCGCTTCTGAAGCCAGTCTGCGAGGAGAATATCGCTTCCCACGACGTAGACAACGTACGGCCTGACCCC
Organism: Gemmatimonadaceae bacterium; assembly: GCA_017881685.1. Taxonomy (GTDB): domain Bacteria; phylum Gemmatimonadota; class Gemmatimonadetes; order Gemmatimonadales; family Gemmatimonadaceae; genus UBA4720. The sequence goes on along the minus strand of JADGQR010000015.1, from coordinate 9,023 downwards.
GCTAAGATAGCAAGTCGCGGCGAGACTCCCGCCATAAAGGCTCAGTACAACGTCGGCCTTGTGTTCGCGCGCAATGCCGCGGAGAGCCCGCGCAGAGTAAATCAGGCGCGGTATCATTGGACCGGGCGGGAGGACGCGGTGCACGCTGGCGACTCGAGACTCGAGGCTCGAAACGCTGTCCGTTGCCGAAGCCGCGCTGGTGCTCAAGTAGCCGCCGGTTCGACCTCCTCGAGGCTGCAAGTCGACCACGTGTAACTCGACTCCAAGTGCTGTGAGCCGCTGCGCGATCAAACGTGACCATGGGCTCGAGAGTGCCATGAGGACCACGACACGAAGCGGGTCCGCCTGGTTTGTTACACGCAATGCTTGGGGATCATATCGGCACCGTGCTCCTGGACCTGACGACTTCTCTTGCGCCAGGCGGTGGTGCGGCAGCGAGCTGATTGCGGCGAAGAGTCACCTCGGCAAGCTGTGAGTCGCCTCCGAGGGAGCGCACTTTGTCGGACAGGATTGAAAGCGCTCGCGGACGGTCAAAAGCATTCACGATCGTGAGCCAGATTAACTGGACGTCGAGTACGATCGAGCCGGCATGATCTACGTAGATCAGACCAAGCTGCGACTTCCAGGGCCTTATCACCTGGTTGTATCTGAGATCCGGATCGGCGCTTCCGGCAAGGATGTCGCCCTCATCACTGAACACAATGGAGGCGATGTCCGTGATTCCGGGTCGGACAGAGAGAAGGCGCTTCTCGTCCTGCGTATAAATGTCGGTCTCACGTTTGACGTTCGGACGCGGACCGACCAGCGACATTTCGCCTTTGAACACGTTCCAGAGTTGAGGCAGCTCGTCGAACTTGAAGCGCCGAATAAAGCGGCCCAGTCCCGTGATGCGCGGATCGTTCGCCGCGGTCGAATCGACGCCGGTCTTGTCTGCGCGAACGACCATCGAGCGAAACTTGATCATGTCGTATGGCCGCTCTCCCCGCCCGGTGCGAGCCGCTATATAAAACGGCGATTTATAGTCCTGGAGCCAGATCAGAAGCGCCAGAATGAGCAGAAGGGGACTCAGTAGTATGAGGCCTGTCCCCGACGCGACCAGATCGAACGCGCGCTTCATTCCCAGCTGTCCCCGCGGACTCCGGCAATCTGTCGTGCTGCCGCTATGACATCTCCGACGGTCGTGTAGTATGACCGCTCCAGCGGCCCGCTTGTCGGGGCTGGAGCGTCAGGGAGCGTAAGTCGGCGGGACGGGGCACGCAGCAGCGATGGCGGGACTTCCTCCGCCACGCGCGCAAGGATTTCGGCCGCAAAGCCACACGTCGCCCAATCACCATCGACCGCGAGCAGCCTTCCTGTGCGTTTCACGGAATCGAGAATGAGAGTCGCATCGAACGGGTTGAGCACACGTACGTCGATCACATCGCAACTTACGCCGTCCTCCGCGAGGGCTCGTGCCGCTTCCGAGCAAAGCCAGGCGCTGTGACCAGCGCCAACGAGAGTCAAATCGCCGCCTGACCGGGTGAGCTTCGGCCCTTCCCAAGCCAGATCCAGCTCGACAGGCGGACCGATCTCTTCTTCAATTCCGTAAAGCCAGCGGTCATCGACGTAGAGCACCGGATCGTCGCACAGAACGCTCGCGATGAGGAGATCCCGCGCATCGCGGGCGCTGGCCGGCATTACGACGCGAAGACCGGGAATGTGCGCGAACCATGAGTGGAGCGCCTGTGAGTGTTGCGCTCCCTGCTCGCCACCGCGGTTGATTATGGCTCGCACGGTCAGCGGGACTGCGACATCTCCGCCGAACATGTAGCGCCACTTGGCGGCTTGGGTCACGAGCTGATCCACCGCGAGGAGCATGAAGTCGACTCTCGGATGAATCACGATCGGACGGTAGCCGCAGAGCGCTGCGCCGAGCGCGGCGCCGGTGGTGGCCAATTCGGATACGGGAGTATCGATGACACGAGCCTTGCCGAACTGCTGCTCGAGATCGGTCATCGTATTCCCGACGTACCAGGGACTCCATAAACCCTGACCGATGGTGAATACCTTGGGATGATACGAGAGGAGATGCTCGAACCCTTCCCGAATCGCGACACCGTACGACGTCAACGCCATTATGAAGGCCTGCCGTACACGCGCGACAGAAGTGACTCTGGGGGCGGGAAGGGATCCTGCTCCGCCTGCGCCCAGGCAAAAGCCACCTCCGCCAGAACTTCGCGCTCAATGAGCTCCAGGCTCGCGGAGTCAGCATCTCCTGCTTCACGGAGCGCTTCGTACAGCCTCTGCACCGGGTCTCTCTTGCGCCAGACGACGAGATCGTCCTTCCGACGAACCCCGACATCCTCATCATCCCGAGGGCCAACATGGCCGCGCCACCGGTAAGTGACGGCCTCGATGAAGAAGGGGCCAGGCTCCCGTCTCATTCGCTCGATCGCCTCATCGGCAGCGCTGGCAACGGCGACGACGTCATTCCCGTCTACGCGCACAGCGGGTATGTCGTGAGCCGTAGCATAGCGCGCGACCGAGTCGCGCGGTTGTCGAAGACTGATGTGCAGATGACTCGAGAACAGATTGTTCTCGCACACGAACAGGACGGGCAATCGGAGCGTCGCAGCGAGGTTCATCGACTCATGGAAGACTCCCTCTTCCGTCGCGCCATCGCCGAAATAGGAGACGGCGATATCGCCCTTTCCATCCATCTTTGCCGCCAACGCAGCTCCAGTGGCGATTGGAATCGTCGAACCGACGATTGGTACGGTTCCCCGAAGCCCGTGCTCCAGATCGATGAGGTGCATCGAGCCACCCATCCCTCGAGACGCTCCCGTGTCCTTTCCAAGGACTTCCGCCATCAGCGCGCGGAGCGATCCACCGAGCGCCAGGTAGTGCGAATGCGATCGATGAGCTCCGAAGATCCGATCAGTGGGTCGAAGCGATTTGGAAACACCCACTGCCACCGCTTCCTGCCCGATCGCGAGATGACATGGGCAGCGAATCTTCCCGGCGGTCACCATTTGACCGATATGATCTTCGGCGGTGCGAATGAGAACCATTCGCCGGAGCGCGCCGGGAAGCCAGGATCGATTCTGTTTCGGTAACTCTAAGGGGGCGTGATGCTGCCTGGAATCGGCAAGCGTACCGAGATCCGCGCTAATCTCCATCTGGCGCGGCTCAGTCCGCGCGGCCGTAGAATCGCCTGATGCTCGAGCAGACGTAGCGAATCTCGTCGTCAGCCAATGATGTGTTCATTGGCAAGAGAAAACAGCGTTCGAACAACAATCGCGTCCGCGGAAGATCAGTAAGACGGACGCCGGGCAATCCAAACCCGTGAACAGGTGTGCCGGCCCATTGGATGATCGTGCGCACTCCATCCCGCTCCAGGTGCGCGCGAAGATCGTCTCTCCTTGCGGCTTCTATTTCGTAGTTCTGATACACATCGAAGTGATCCGGATCATCACCTGGGCCAGGCGGCAGTAGCAGCTCGTCAACTTCACCCAGGCCTTCACGGTAGAGTCTCGCGAGCTCGCGCCTGCGCTCAATCTCCGCATGGAAGTGCTTGAGACGAACGTTGAGAATTGCCGCTTGCAGATTGTCCAGTCGGGAATTCAAACCCCACGAGACGACGAGGCCGGCATCATTCCGGCCGTGATCGCGGAGTAACCTCGCCTTCTCAGCCACCCGGTCATCGTTCGTCGTTATCAGACCACCATCTCCGAAACACCCAAGCACTTTCGCGGGATAGAGGCTGAACTCGGCGGCTACACCGAACGTTCCGGCGTTCCGACCCTTGAACTTCGAACCAAGTCCTTGAGCCGCATCTTCAACGATCACGAGTTTGTGTCGGTCCGCGATCTGCTGGAGCGCGGTCATGTTCGCGGTGCGCCCGTTCAGCTGAATGGGCATGATGCACGTCGTCTTTGACGACACAGCCGCATCAACCGCGTCAGGGTCAATCAGGTGGTCATCGAGACAATCCACGAGGACGGGAGCAGCGCCGACAAAATGGATTGCCGCGGCCGAGGCGACGTACGTGTGGGATGGGACAATGACTTCGTCACCTGGCTGAACACCCGCCGTGCGCAGCGCGATGATGAGCCCGTCCGTCCCATTCGCGACTCCAATAGCGTGCTTGACGTTCAGGAACTGCTCGATGCCTCGTTCAAAGTCCGCGCAATCTTTCTGAAGGATGAAAGCGCCGCGTTCCATCACATCGATCATTGCCGCGAGCGTCTCGTCGCGGTACTGATTGAATAGATGTGGATACCGGAAAAAGGGGATCTGCGTCAGTACAGATTCCGAGGTCGAGGTCATTGTGAAATGTGGCTCTTGGATTCCTAGAAATCCCCGTGTAACGGGGGTACATTGGGATTCAAAGTATAAACCACTGCGGCGAAACATTGCAACGTCGCAGGGATGTCATCGCCCTGAATTGATACCGTCTCCCCGCCTGTGCCCAAATCAACCGCTCCTCGTTTCGAGGATCTCACAGAAACAACCGGAATCCCGCTTTCTCCTGAAGCAGCCGCAATGCTGTACACTCGGTACGTTGCCGCTTCGGACCTGACTTCCAACAAGCGCGTACTCGAGCTTGGATGCGGTGCGGGGCAGGGGTTTGGTTTGCTTTCTGCCTCGGCAAAACTTCTCGTTGGAGGAGACTACTCCAGAGCACTTCTAAGCAGTGCGAGCAGTCACTACGGTGCGCGGGTCCCTCTCGTTTGTCTCTCCGCTGACGCTCTGCCGTTCAAGCCCGCAAGCTTCGACGTAGTCCTGTGCTTCGAGGCATCGTACTACGTCGCCGACATGGAGCGCGCTTTTGACGACATAGCTCGAGTGCTCGCGCCCAACGGATCGGTTCTCTTTGTCAACGCGAACCCTGAGCGTGCAGACTTCATCGAGAGTCCCCACAGCGTGCACTACCATTCCGCAAGCGAGTTTCGAACGGCCCTGTCGCGGCGCGGCTTCAGGGTCGAAGTGACTGGCGCATTCCCGACGGAACCCGCGTCGGACAAAATGCAGGCGCGGGTTACGGGCGGATTGTTCTCACTGGCGCGTCGCGCACTTGAGGCGTTTGGTTTGGTGCCGACGACGCTGCGTGGCCGCGCGCGACTGAAACGCATCATGTATCGCAAGATGACGAAAGTACCCGCTGAACTTTCGCCGGGATTCAGTGAGGCGGCCCCGCTGACTCCACTGGGTGTCGGTCCGCAATCCGGCTACAAGGTTCTGTATGTTCACGGCCTGCGGCAAGAATGAGCGAATCAGCGACGCTGCCCAGCGTCACGATCCTCGTGCCGTGTCGCGACGAAGTCCGTTTTATTGAGAACTGCCTTCGGTCGATCGTCGAAAATGGCTACCCGGAGGATAAGCTTCAGGTGCTTGTGATCGACGGGCAAAGCACGGACGGGACTACCGGGATCGTTGACCGGTTCTCGCGAGAGCACCGCTGTGTTACGCGGATCGAAAACGCCGCGCGAATTACGCCCGTCGCGCTCAATCTTGGTGTGGCTGCCGCGCGGGGGGAGTACATCATCTGGATGAGCGCTCATAATCAGTACGATGCTGGGTATGTTCGCGAGTGCGTTGACTGGGCTTCACGCTCGGGCGCTGACAATGTTGGGGGAGCGATAGTGACAAAACCGCGCCACCCGACCCACTTCGGTCGCGCCGTCGCCGCGGTGCTCACGCACCCATTTGGCGTGGGGAATTCGACGTTTCGAACTTCTGCCTCGAAACCGGTCTGGACGGATACCGTTTTTGGCGGGTGCTACCGTCGCGATGTTTTTGACCGCGTAGGCTTGTTCAACGAACGCCTGGTGCGCGGTCAGGATCTCGAATTCAACCTGCGCCTTCGCCGAGCCGGGCTGCGCACGCTGTTCGTTCCCACCATTCGCAGCACTTACTACGCGCGCTCGCGACCGCTCGAGTTCGCCAAACACAATTGGACGAATGGCGTCTGGGCGATCCTCCCTTTTCGCTATAGTGATATTGTGCCGATATCAGCACGGCACATGGTACCGATGTTCTTTGTCATTGGAATCCTGGTCACCGGAATACTCGGATTCGTAGCGCATGGCTTGTGGTGGTGGCCATTCATTCTCCTGCTCGCCGCGTATTTTGGATTATCGCTCGTAGCCACCGTTCTCATCGCTCGTCGCCAGCGGGATTTGCGGGTAGTCGTATTCCTACCGCTTGTCTTCACCATCTTGCACGTTTCTTACGGGCTTGGATCCCTGTGGGGTGCCCTGCGTAGCCTGCGGCCTCTTGCGAAACACCTCTTTGGAATGCAGTCGCGCCGGGTCAAACTAAAAGAAGCAGGAAGTTCATCAGCCTGAGTGTGGAGAGACATTGAATCGAGTTCTACGACGCAGATCGCTACTTGGCCTGATCGCCTTCGCCTCGTCGGCATCAATAACTGGATTGGCCGCTGCGCAAACATTGGCGAGCCCAGGCGCAGGTCGTGACGTGCGGCCTGCACTGGGATTGAATTCGTCGTCACTCATTCTGGTGACGAGCGATTCCATCGATCGCGAACGATCAAACCAGCTGCGTGAAGGAGTTCCAAAGGGTCAATCGCTCTTTCTGAGATCTGCGTCCTCTCTAACCGCGCGGTTGCAAGGCAATCGGGCTTGGCGGGGCGCACTGGTCGCGCCGCAGTTCCTGGTCGTGTCCAACTCCTCCATTCCGTTCTCCCAGAACAACGGTGCCCTTTGGGCCGGGAAAGGTGTCAGCACGCGCACACTGACGGGATTCAGGCTCGAGCGAGACCGCCTGCGAATCATTTTTGCCCCCGAATTTATTGCATCGGCCAATGCCAACTGGCCGTTGTTCCAGGATTATTATCACCCGCCGGTTCCAGCAGGTTACAGCCCGTTCTACTTCCCCTACTACGTCGGGCGATTCACGATCGACCAGCCGATGCGATTCGGCGACAAAGCGATTCGCAGAATCGATCTTGGACAGACCTCGGTAGTGGCTTCGGTGAAGAGTACGGAGATCGGCTTCTCGAACGAAAACGAATGGTGGGGGCCGGGAATCCGGAATGCGATTCTGCTCAGCAACAACGCACCGGGGTTTCCTCATCTTTTCATCCGCACTGCCCACCCCATCGCGACGCGATTCGGCGACGTTGAAATGCGCTGGCTGGTCGGCGGCCTGAGGGAATCGGCCTACTTCGACACGATATCTACGAACAATTCACGGTCGCTCTCTGCAATAGCGGCCACGCTGCAAACGGGATGGGACCCCAATTTGAGCTTTGGCCTCGCGCGTTCGGTCTACGGAACTGCGACTGGCGGGGGTCAATTCCTCACGAGATGGTTCGACGTTCTCGCGCGGACGCATCTCGACCTTCCCGACACCTCGCGCACCCAACGCGACCAGATCCTGTCGCTTTTCGGTCGATGGGTGTTCCCCGCGGATGGAGTGGAGATCTACGGAGAGTGGGCGAGAACCGAGCTTCAGCCGAGTTTGCGCGACTTTCTCATAGAACCCAACCACACGCAAGGCTATACGCTGGGTCTGCAATGGAGGGGAGCGAATTGGCGCGAAGGATCCTTTCGCGTTCAGACCGAAATCACTCAGCTCGAGCAGAGTGCGACATTCAGAGATGGACCGCTGGGCTCGTGGTACACGAGCACCCGCGTGATTCAGGGATACACGAACAGAGGCGAAACACTCGGCGCGTCGATCGGGCCGGGAGCGTCCAGCCAATGGCTCGCATTCGATTACCTAAAGCCGGGATGGCGGCTCGGCGCGTTTATAGGGAGAATCCGGTGGAATCAGGACGTTCATAATCACGCCGGCCTGCCAGCGTACGTCGGCTACTGTAGCATGGACATCACCACCGAGCCTGGCATTCGGGGAGCGAAGGAGGGAAGCCTCGGCACCTTCACGGCGGAATTGTCAGTGCAGGAACGGTGGACGCCATTTTTTCAGAACGGCGGCGGATGTCCCAACAATGGTCGCCGGCTCAACATCAACAACAATTCGATCTCGATAACCTTTGCTCCGTTCAGCCGTCGCTAGAGCCTACCGACCGTCCGCGCGACTCCTGTCCGGTCACGCCCGCTCGCTCAGCGGTGCAGGCGCGCCGTTAGTTGCAGGTTCAGGTTTCCGACATCGCGAACGAAATTGCGATTGAACTCGTCCATCACCTCGATTTTCGCTCCCAGATCGATGCGGTTCCCGTAACGCATTCGCTCGAGGGCGGCGGCGACCAGGACGTCGGAGCCACGCGGATTGATCAGCCCGGTCAGGTAGTAATTCCCTTCCTGATCGCGAACTATGCGCCGCAGCGTGACGCTCGTTCTGTCCGTTGGGGAATAACGCGTCCAGGCCAAGGTCGAAGCCGCCGCCGCGTTGACACCGGGACTCGCACCGAGGAGCTGCCCTCGATTCGTGTGTCCCTGCCGCAGTGGACTGTGGAGATAAACCGCTCCTTCACCCGGCCGTATGGTCGCCAGTGTCGACAGCTGGTAGTTGATCATCTCCGCTCGCAGCACGTCGAACCCGTCAGCGCGCGTGGAGAGCACCTTCTGAAGTCCGATCATATACTCACGGTCGTGATCGAGATTCTCGACGAATTCCCGAATGTCGTACATCTGATCTTCGTATCCTCGCTCGCCAAACACCTCAAAGCCGCTGTGAGGAAACACCCAACGAAAGAACACCGACGCCAGCTGATTTTCTGTGCCGACCGTATCCCCAATGGCGAACTCGTTCTTCGTGAAAAACACGAAGATCGGCTTTTTCCAGAACGCCGCGTTTGGCGATCCGACCGTGTAGGGCACGTGGAAGAAACGGCCGGCGCCGAGCTCGAGACCGGGAATCCCGCGAGGCTGAAAGACGGCCTCGAGCGATGCGGCGAGCCGGACCGTTCCGGTCAGAATCCCGGATTCATAGTGAGCCGGGCCGGTTACTGGTGAATAGGCCGACTGATCCAACCTTCCCCAGAACACTCTGGCTTGCGCGTGGCCGATCCAGATATTCAACGGATCGCCGGTTTCAATGAATAGATGAGGAAACCC
>JADGQR010000118.1 GCA_017881685.1 Gemmatimonadaceae bacterium | reverse complement strand
AGTCGCGACATTTCACTCGATGCAGTTGCAGACCGTCAGTACGTGGCACTGGGCGATAGCGCCAGGGTCACGGCGACTTTGTACAATCGAAGCAACAAGGCAGTGACGATGATGTCGCCGAACCAGCCGAACGTGTCGCCCATGCAGGGCACGCCGTCATCGGTCGCGGTTGCTCCGGATAGCAGCTATCAATGGACATTCTACGTTCATGGCAACAGCATCACGCAGCCGTGGTGGCTGGCGACTCCTCGAAACGGCGATCTGTTTTCGCCGCACGTACCAGGGCTTCGTGACACTGCTCGGTGGTACCTCACTCCCGAGGATGAGCGTGACAAGCGGGATTGGATAACCGCTCTGGTCGGAATGCCTGGGGGCTCGCAAAACGCGCGAATTCGCACGCCGGTTGTCTTTCACTATGCCGATCCGGTTCGCGGCGACATCCAGCGTCCAATGGCTGTCGCGCCTGCACTCAGCGTCACGCTCGATCGTGCAGTGGAGCTTGCACGCGCGAATGCGCCTCTCGATCGCTTCTTCAACGTCAAGCTTCGCTCGGCTGTAATGTCCGCGCGTTCGGTCAATGTCACTTTGAACCTTCCCGCCGGACTCTCGGCCGATTCGGCATCTCGCACGGTCACGCTCGATTCGGCCGGATCGAGAACGGTGACATTCCACGTCCGTGGAAAGCTTGCGCCTGGCACGCACGCGCTTAGCGCGATCGGCAGCATGGATGGCAAGACGTATTCGAATGGCTACATCCCGATCGAATACGAGCACATCACTCCTGAGCGGATCTATCGTCCGTCGACGGTGGAGATCAGCGCTATCGACGCGCGCGTGCCGGCGGGTCTCAAAGTCGCGTACATCCCCGGCGTTGGTGACAACGTTGAGCCAACACTGGTCCAGCTTGGCATCCCGGTAACGATTGTTCAGCCTTCGGAAATCCCGACGGTCGATTTCTCAAAGTTCACCACCGTTGTCGTGGGGCCGAGGGCTTATCAGGCGAGCAGGGAGCTGATCGACAATAATCCGTATCTGCTGGCGTTCGCAAGGAACGGCGGGACACTGGTCGTTCAATACGGCCAGTATGAAATGACCAATCCCGGCATGATGCCGTACCCGGTGACATTGGCGCGCCCAGCCGATCGCATCACCGAGGAAGTTGCCCCGCTGACGATCCTCGACGCGAAGTCACCTGCGTTCAATTACCCGAACAAGATCACACAGGCTGATTTTCAGGGTTGGGTGCAGGAGCGAAGCCTGTACATGCCGCGCACATTTGACTCGCACTACCACGCACTAATAGCCGGAAACGATCCCGGCGAGCCGTCGAATAGCGGTGGAATCCTGGTGACGGCATACGGCAAGGGATTGTACGTCTACACAACGCTTTCATTCTTCAGACAGCTGCCAGCGGGCAACAGTGGCGGAACTCGGCTGTTCGTGAATCTTCTTTCGATGAAGGCACCAGGCAGATGAAACGTGCGCTCGCTCTGACAGCTCTTGCTCTTGGCCTGCTATCGTGCTCGAGCGACAAGCGAACGGTTCTCACCGTGTATTCTCCGCACGGACCCGAGCTCCTTGGCTCTCTCGAGAAGAGCTTCGAAAAAGCACACCCTGACATCGACGTGCAGTGGGTCGACATGGGATCGCAGGAAGTTCTCGACCGAATTCGAGCGGAGAAGGACAATCCGCAGGCTGACGTGTGGTTCGGTGCTCCGGCTGAAGCCTTCGATCGCGCAACGAAGGAAGGTCTTCTGGAGCCGTACATCCCGACGTGGTCAAATGCTGTCGCTGTCGAAGGCCGCGACGCGGGCGACCACTGGTACGGGACATATCTCACGCCCGAAGTAATTGCCTACAATACGCAGGTCGTGAGACGCGAGGACGCGCCGAAAGATTGGGACGAAGTTCTCGATCCGAAATGGAAAGGCAAGGTTCTAATTCGGGATCCAATCGCGTCGGGAACGATGCGCGCGATTTTCGGCGCTATCGTCGCGCGATCAGTGACGCAAACGGGATCGCCGGAAGCCGGATATGAATGGCTTCGTAAGCTCGACGCGAACACGCGCGAATACGTTCTCAATCCGACGATTCTCTATCAGAAGATTGGACGACAGGAAGGCGTGATCACTCTGTGGGACATGCCCGACATTGCAACGCTCAAGCAGCGTTTCAATATCTCCGTCGATTACATCATTCCATCCAGCGGAACTCCGTTACTTGTCGATGGCATCGCGATCGTGAAGGGAACGAAGCATCCAAAAGAAGCGAAGATGTACTACGAGTTCGTCACCACTCCCGAAGCGATGAGGGACGCCGCTGTAAATCATCTTAGAATTCCGGCGCGAACCGACATTCCGCAAGCTGATCTTCCCCAGTGGATTCGCGACGCTTATTCGAAGATCAAGCCGATGCCCGTCGACCGGAAAATGATGGCCGGGCATCTGGATGAATGGATGAGGTACTGGGACGCGAATATCAGGAACAGCAGGCGAGGCAAGTGAGCGCGGGTTCGCTCGCGCTCAAAGGCATCACCCGGCGTTTCGGCGATTATGTCGCCGTAAATGACATATCGTTCGAGGTCGCATCCGGCGAGCTGCTCGCGCTCATCGGCGCGTCCGGCTCCGGCAAGACGACGACTTTGCGAATCGCTGCGGGATATGAACATCCCGACAGCGGCCAGGTGCTGTTCGACGGGCGCGACATTACGGCCCTTCCGCCGCAGAAGCGCGGATTCGGAATGGTCTTCCAGCACTACGCGCTCTTTCCGCATATGAACGTCGAGCAGAACGTTGGATTCGGGCTCGAGGCGCGCGGTGTTGCGAAGCAGATGCGGCTCGAGAAAGCCCGTGCAGCGCTCGCCTCGGTTGGACTGGACCATGCCGGCCCGCGCTCGATTCAGTCGCTTTCCGGCGGCGAGCAGCAGCGTGTCGCGCTGGCGCGTGCGCTCGTCATAGAGCCGAAAGTTCTGCTGATGGACGAGCCGCTGTCGAATCTCGATCCGACGCTGCGGCAATCGACGCGCGACGAGCTGCGTGCGATGCTTCATCGCGTTGGTGTTCCAGCGCTTTTCGTGACGCACGATCAGGAAGACGCGTTTGCCATTGCCGACAGGATCGCGCTCATCAAGCGAGGAATTCTCCAGCAGCTCGGAACTCCGGAAGACTTGTACGACAGGCCTGCATCCCTTTCGGTGGCCACGTTCATAGGCCGCGCAACGATTCTTCCTGCGGAGGACCTCGGCGACAAAGTTGGCGTGACTATCGCGGGGCAGCGGCGCGAATTCGGCGCGACAAAACCGAATGGATATTCGGGCATACTGACTTCGCCACATGTTGTCCTGCGGCCTGACGCACTCGAGATCGCGCGGGATGGTGATGAAACCGCATGGCGTGGAGAAGTAGTGAATCGCCGCTTCACAGGCGGAAGCGCAGTCTATCGAGTGAAAGTCGCGGACGGGACAGTGCTCGAAGTCGAATCGGGCGAAATGAGATTGCGCGAAGGAGACACGACCGGCGTCCGTGTGGCCCGCGAGCCGCTTCCGATGGTCGCAGGCGAATAGCGTCGATTTCATGAAGCAAGGCGACACTCGGCGAAGTCTCCTGCTGGCAATTCCCGTCTTCGCACTTCTCGTGTGGACGGTTGCGTATCCCAACGTCGCGGTAATCGCTGGAAGCTTCGAGAATGGCCTTGGACACTGGCGCGAGTTCATTGCCAGCCCCGCGGATCGTGAAGCGCTCTCGACAAGCATCATCATCTCGCTTGCGTCTGTCGTTGCCTCGCTCGCGATTGGAGTTCCGCTCGCATTCCTCCTCAGCCGGTTCGACTTTCCAGGACGCAGAATTCTCCGGGCAGTCGCGACACTCCCCGCAGCGTTGCCTCCGCTCGTCGGTGTCATCGCGTTCCTGTTTCTTTACGGCGAAAGCGGCGTCGTCACTCGCGCAATCCAGAGACTGTTCAACATGCCGGAGGCGCCGTGGCGGTTAACCGGCGTTCCGGCGATCATCTTCGTCCACGCCTACACGATGTACGTGTACGTCTATCTGTTCGTCTCGGCTGGACTCGAACGGTTCGATACGACTCTCGACGAAGCCGCGTCCGGATTGGGCGCGAGCGGATGGCAGCGACTGCGTTACGTCACACTGCCGCTGCTGACGCCTGCGCTCGCGGGCTCGATGCTGCTCGTCTTCATGACGTCACTCGGGTCGTTCTCGGCACCGTATGTCTTCGGCGGCGGCATCCGCGTGCTGGCGACACAAATAGTGTCGTCCAAGCTGAATGGCTCGCTTGGGCTCGCGTATGTCGAGACGACCGTCCTCGCGTTGAGCGCTGTCGCCGGGCTCGCGTTGTTTCGCTGGCTCGAGCGCAAGCGGAAATACACGTCATCAGGAAAAGGCTCAGCTACCCGGCGAGTGATCAGATCCCGCCGGGCGCAGATTGCTGCCGCAGTTCTTGCGACGATCACAGTCATCGTGCTCGTGCTTCCACACTTGATGGTCATCCTGGTTTCATTTGCCGTCGACGGACAATGGACGACGCAGGTGATGCCGCCCGCATACACGCTCGATAACTACCGCCGACTGTTCTCCGAGGCCGAGCTGTGGCGGCCGATCATGAACAGTCTGTCGATGGCGGTGATTGCGACAGCTGCGAATCTGATCGTCTGCTTCGTTGCTGCTTATCTGATCGTGCTGCGGAAATTCAGTGGCCGGAGAACGCTCGAAGTTCTCGTCGCTCTGCCGTGGGCAATTCCTGCAACCGCGATTGCGCTTGGACTTGCGGCGACATTCAACCGAAATGATCTGCTGAGCGCTCGCGTGCTACTTGTTGGCACGTTCTGGATTCTTCCGCTGGCTTACTTCGTTCGCGGAATTCCACTCGTATCGACGGCAATCGAAGGCTCACTTCGCCAGCTCGATCCAGCACTTGAGGATGCAGCAAGAGGACTAGGCGGATCCTGGTGGCTCACGATGCGAAAGGTCGTTCTTCCTGCTGCTCGGCCTGGTCTCGTTGCCGGCGGATTGCTTGCCGCAGTAACCGCGGTGGGTGAGTTCGTTGCTGGCGTTGTCCTTTACACTCACGCGAACCGGCCAATCTCGATGGAGATCCTCGCGCAGCTGAGAGCACTCGCATTCGGCACCGCATCGGCATACAGCGTGCTGCTGATTCTTCTCGTGCTGTTGATGACGCTGACTGCGCGCAGCTTCGAAGAACGAATGGCGTAAATGGCGACTCGATCGCGGGCAGTCGCCGATTTCGGCAAGTTGCGTTTCGGTGGCCGAATTGCGTGGTTGCTTTGGCTGTTCGTCCACATCATGTACCTCGTCGGCTTCAGAAACCGAGTGATCGTGTTCATCGAGTGGGCGTACAATTATTTTACGTATCAGCGCGGAGTCAGGCTGATCACCAGCGCTGAACGAAAGCATCCTCCGGCTCTGGCATCATGAAGATCATCCTGTTCGGTGGGACTGGAATGTTGGGGCAGGGCGTGCTCCGCGAATGTCTGCTCGATCCCGATGTCGAGAAGGTATTATCGATAGGAAGGAGCAGACTAAAGCAGGTCGATCCCAAGATCGAAGAGATCGTCCAGCGGAATCTCTTTGATCTGTCGAACATCGAGTCGCGTCTCGACGGATACGATGCCTGCATTTTCACGCTTGGCGTGTCGGCTGTTGGCATGACCGAAGCTGACTACACGCATCTCACATATGATCTGACGCTCTCGATCGCGACGACACTAGTCAGGCTCAATCCCGCAATGACGTTCATTTACGTGTCTGGAGCGGGGACAGACACGTCGGAGCGCGGAAGCTCAATGTGGGCACGTGTGAAAGGCAGGGCGGAGAACGATCTGCTGAAGCTCCCGTTCGAGCACGCGTACATGTTTCGCCCCGCTTTCATTCAGCCTCTGCACGGAATCACATCGAAGACGACGCTGTATCGAGTGATCTATTCCGTTACCGCGCCCCTGGCGCCGTTCCTTGCCAGATTCCCGAAGTACGCGACAACTACCGACCAGCTGGGCCGCGCGATGCTGGCGGTCGCAAAGAAGGGATTTCCAAAGAAGATTCTCGAGAGCTCGGACATCAACGCGATCGTCTGAGGCGGCCGCCTTTACTCGCGACTAAGCCGCGACTCCTTCGGGGAGCGGAGTCGGCTTGACGGTTCTCCCATCGTCAACGCCAAGTACGAGGAACAGTGAGGCCAAGACAAGCATCGCCGACGTGAGGAAGGGCACTGCGCGTCCGAGATGGTCGTAAGAGAATCCGGCCCACAGCGGAATTATCACGCGCGAAAGTCCGCCGTAAGTCTGCTGGACTCCCATGTACAATCCGCGCTCGCTACTGGGGATGACTCTCGAAAGAAGTGAGGTCACGCATGGAAACGTGAACGCTGTTCCGAGCGGGACAAGCGCAATTCCGAGTGCAAGCAGAACGTAGTTGTGAACGAACGGATACGATGCGAGTCCCATCGAAAGCAGGACAAGCCCGATACGCGCGAGCCGCGCCTCTCCGTACTTTTCCACGGCCCAGCCGAGTACGCCGGCCCGGGTGATTACCGAGATGACGCCGATGTACGTGAAGAATATCCACACTTTCTTCTCGCCAATTCCGAACTGATCGGCGAGAAACAGCGGCAGAATCGCGGTGACTGCGGAAAATGAACCCATCGCAATCGCATAGATCCAGATCAGGCGGGGTCCAGGCTCCTTTGCGTGCGAGATGACTCTCAGCAACGCCTCGCGCGATGCGTTCGGCTTTCTCATCGAAGTCCGCGCGTCTTCCATGTCGCGTGACTCGCCGAGGAATTTCCATGCGAACAGCATGTTGATGAGGCAAAGCAACGCCGCGAGGAGGCCGGGTCCGCTGTGTCCGGCGAGCAGAGCGAGCGATCCCATCGGCGGTCCGAGAGCGACACCGACGTTTGTCGCGGCCGAGAGCCACCCTAATGCCTTAGCACGATTCTGAGGCTCGGTTGCGTCGGCGACATATGCCTGCACGACACCAACCGTGCCGCCACCAGCTCCCTGCACAATCCGAGAAAGCAGCAAGAGCCATATCGAATTGGCGACAGCGAACACGACGTACGCCATCGCGGCCGCACCAAGTCCAACGAGAAGTGCAGGACGTCTTCCGTACTTGTCGGAGAATCGGCCCCACAGAGGTGCGCTCAGAAGCTGCGCCGCCGTGAACGACACGACCATCACGGTGACCATGAACGAGCCGGCGCCCATCTTCCGCGCGTAGAACGGCATGAGTGGGATCACCATGAGGAGACCCACCATGTCCACGAACGCGGTGATGATGAGAACGAGCAGCTTCTTGAACACGAGCTACTCTCCCGTCTTGCCCAGCGCAGCCGGCGGAACTGCGCGGCCGACCACGCCCGCGAGTGCAATGATAGTGAGGAGATATGGAATCATCTCGATGAACTGCGACGGGATGACCTGATTTCCCTGTAGCTGGATCTGAAGTGTTTCTGCCGCGGCGAAGAAAAGACAGGCAAGTCCGGCCTTCACAGGATCCCATCGTCCAAAAATCACAGCGGCAACAGCAATGAATCCCCGGCCCGCTGTCATCTGATCCGTGAACTGATGCTGGTCGAGCGCGAGGAAGACTCCGCCAAGTGCTGCGAGCATGCCAGAGACGGCGACCGCGATGTAGCGCACCTTGTTCACGCTCACGCCAACGCTCGCGGCTGCGTCCGGATGCTCACCAACCGCTCTGACTCTCAGTCCGAATGGAGTTCTATAGAGGAAGAAAGCCAGTACAGGTGCCGACAGCAGTCCCATCCACACCAAAGGATTGTCGAAGCCATGTGCCGCTGCGCTTCCGCCAAAACCGTTGATCCGCGGAGAGTTCGACGAGCTCGCGAATGCGAGCTTGAGGAAAAAGCGCGTGACACCGATTGCAAGAAGATTGATCGCGATTCCAACAACTACCTGATCAGCGCGATAACGAATTGTCGCAATCGCGTGAATCAAGCCGAAGACGAGTCCTCCGGCGACGCCAGCCAATACTCCGATCCACGGACTTCCCGTGTAGTGCGCCCCCAGCGTGGCCGAGAACGCTCCCGTCAGCATCAAGCCTTCGAGCTCAAGGCTGATGATTCCGGATCTCTCCGCGACCACTCCTCCGCTCGCCGCGAACAGATACGGAATCGCGATGCGAAGCGTCTGGGTGAGGAACGAAATCGGGTTCATGCAGTTACCGGCTTGCGGCCTTTTCTGAGAACCGCACGCACTTCAGGAACCGACATTGCAACCGCGAGGATTACCACTCCCTGAAGCACCTCGACCATCTGCTTTGGAACGAACGCGTGAATCGCGAGTCCACCCTGCGACAGCGTCGCAAAGAAGAGCGCTGCCAGCACAACTCCAACAGGATGGTTTCGTCCAACCAGCGCCACTGCGATTCCAAGGAATCCGGATCCTCCGGCGAATCCTTCCTCGTAGTAGTGCTTGTAGCCGAGCACGTAGTTGATGCCGCCGATTCCGGCGATCATGCCTGAGACAGTCATCGCGCGAAGCCAGACTCCACCAACACTGATTCCGCCATATTCGGCAGCGTCCGGCTGAAGACCAACTGCGCGCAGATCGAATCCACGCCGGCTCTTGAACAGATAGAACCAGCCAAATGCAGCGGTGAGAAGAGCGATGAGAATCGTGAAGTTCGCCGCAGATCCATGAAATGCAGAGATCACAGACTCGAGTCTCGGCATCGCACCGGTGCGGATTTCCGGCGTGTGAAGAGTCTCTGGCACGTGCAGGTGCGCGGCTACTATCCAGTTGAGAAGGGCAAGCACGACGAAATTCAGCATGATCGTCACGATCACTTCGTGCGCTCCGAACCTCACCTTGAGCCAGCCCGGAATGGCGCCGACAATTCCGCCACCAGCCGCCGCAGCGATCAGGCACAATGGAACCGCGACAACCCCGGGCACTGCTGGAGAAAGCCCGAGTCCGACGAGGGCAGCGAGGAAGCCGCCGGCAGCGAGCTGACTCTCTGCTCCGACGTTGAACAATCCGGCGCGAATGCCCAGAGATACCGCGAGTCCCGTGAACGTTAGGGTCGTCGCCTTGTATAGAACCTGGCCGAACCCGTACGCGTTACCCCACGTGCCTTCCAGCAGCAGCCGGTAGACCGTAGCGGGTGACTGGCCATAGCTCATGATCAGCAGATCGCCGCAGATGAGCGCGACGAGCAGGGCTACCAGCGGCGGGAAGAGTGCTTCTTCGAGCTGCTCTCTCGTGCGTGCGCTCAAGCGACTGACTCCTTTCGTGTTCCGATCATGTATTCACCGAGCGACTCTTCACTCGCCTCAGACGCCGGAACGACTGTCGCGAACTTGCCGCGATACATCACAGCGACCCTGTCGGACAGAGCGAGCACTTCGTTCAACTCGGCGGAAACGAGAAGAATCGCCTTACCGGCTGCGCGGGCTTCGCGAAGACGAGAGTGGATGAACTCAATCGCTCCGACGTCGACGCCTCGTGTGGGCTGCGATGCGAGAAGGACTGTGAACTCGCGTCCCATCTCACGCGCGATGACGACTTTCTGCTGGTTTCCGCCCGACAGATTTCGCGCGGGAATTTCTGACGACGGTGGGCGGATGTCGAACGCCTTGATCTGTGTCTGAGCGTTTTCGCCGATTCGATCCGCGTCGAGCAAGCCGTTGTGCGCGAATTCGGCCTGGAGTCCCAACACGAGATTGTCCGCAACCGAATAATCCAGGATGAGTCCACGGCGATGGCGGTCTTCCGGAATGTGCGACAATCCCGCGTCACGCCGCTCGCGCACATTGTTGAACGTGACGTCCTTTCCCTGAATCCGGATGCTTCCCGACTCGACCGGACGCAATCCGGCAAGCGCTTCGATCAGCTCTGTCTGTCCGTTCCCTTCGACGCCGGCGATCCCAAGTATCTCGCCCGCGCGAATCGAGAACGACACACCATCCACCTCGCGGGTTTTCCGGGAGCCGAGCACGACGAGACTCGTCACGTTGAGTACCGAAGCTTCGTCTTTCGACGGCGCTGTTCCGTTGGATCCGCCATGTGCAGGGGTCGTCAGCACACCCGCTTCTTCACGCGACGTGAGAGCAACCTCGCGACCGACCATCGCCTTGGCGATCTCTGACGGAGTTGTCTGCGATGTGGTCAGGCGGTCGACTGTCTGTCCGGCGCGCATGACGGTGATCGTATCAGAGATCTCGATCACTTCATCGAGACGGTGCGTGATGAGAACGATCGTACCGCCTTTGTCGCGAAGACCGCGCAAAACCGTCCACAGCTCGCGCACTTCTGGCGGCGAGAGAACAGCAGT
>JADGQR010000117.1 GCA_017881685.1 Gemmatimonadaceae bacterium | reverse complement strand
TTGCCGCCGCGACGTTTCACACAAGCGGCCACACCGGCGTGGCCGAGATCCAGGATGCGTACAAGCTCCTGACTCCGCTGCTTGGAGCGGGTGCGAGCGCGATGTTTGCGCTGGCTTTGCTTGCTTCCGGTCAGAATTCGACGATTACCGGAACGCTCGCCGGACAGATCGTGATGGAAGGATTTCTCAATATCCGGCTGCGTCCGTGGGTTCGCCGATTGATCACTCGAGGGATCGCTATTCTGCCGGCAGTCTTTGTGGCCGTTCTTTACGGTGAGAGTGGAACGGCAAAGCTCCTCGTGCTCAGCCAGGTGATTCTCAGCATGCAGCTTTCGTTTGCGGTCTTTCCCCTGGTGGCGTTCACGTCGGACAAGCTCAAGATGGGCGAGTTCGCAAACCCCGTCTGGCTCAAATCCCTGGCGTACCTGGTTGCGGTTGTCATCGCGGGACTGAATGTTTGGCTTCTCGTACAGTTCTTCGGCGGAGCTTGAGCGATGTACAAGAAAATCCTGATGCCCGTCGAAAACTCGCCGTACGACGACGCGATCGTCGACCATGTGCGCGAGCTTGCAAGGGTCTGTAAGGCGTCTGTGGTGCTCATTCATGTCGCCGACGGATGGGCCGCGCGAAACATCTCCCAGCTCAAGCTCCGCGAGAGCGAAGAGATGAAGAAGGACCGCGAGTACATCGAGAAGGTCTCTTCTACACTCGAAGCCGACGGCATCGACGCTGAGGCGCTGCTCGCATCGGGCGATCCTGCTTCCGAGATCGTGCAAGCCGCGGCGCGCGAAGGATGCGATTTGATCGCGATGTCCACCCACGGCCACAAGTTCATCGGCGACATCGTTCATGGCAGCGTGTCGCACTCGGTTCGCCATGCCTCGACGATTCCCGTTCTCCTCGTGCGCGGCAGCTCGCGCGGCCGCGCCGGGCAGCAGAAATGAAAAGCGGCAAGCGTGCGCATCTGAGTCTTGCCGATTCTTCGTCCGAGGAAGGACCACTCACCGGTCCGGTCGAAGACTACTTGAAAGCGATCTATGGACTTGGTCGCGGCAGCGTGTCCGTCGCGACGAACGACATCGCCCGTCAGCTCGATCTTGCACCTGCATCGGTGAGCGGAATGGTACGCCGTCTCGCCGATCAAGGCCTGCTCACCTACGAACGCTACCGCGGGGTGACTCTCACCAACCTCGGCCGACGAGCCGCGCTTCGCACACTTCGCCGCCATCGCGTGATCGAGGCGTATCTCTCGGGAGCCCTTCATTACCCGTGGGACCGCGTGCACGATGAGGCCGAGCGTCTGGAGCATGCCGCGTCGGATGAATTGGTGGACAGGATGGCGGCCGCTATCGGCGAGCCTGCAACCGATCCTCATGGCGCCCCGATTCCGTCGCGCGAAGGACACATGGACGAGACAGAGTATCTGTCACTGGCCGAGCTCGGTGCAGGGTATGGGGCCCGGGTGGTTCGTGTGAGCGATGATGACCCGGAAATGCTCCGTTATCTGGGTGAGCTGGAGATCATGCCAGGCGCCGAGATCGTCGTGATCTCGAAGGCGCCATATGAAGGTCCGATCACGCTCAGAGTATCCGGAACGCTGCTCTCGATCGGTCCGGCGCTCGCTTCCCAGGTTATGGTCGAGCCGCTCACCGACATGGAAGCGCCAGCGCATTAGCCTTCGGGCGCTAACTTTAAGGGAGTGTTAATTCCACTCCTCGCTGCGCTGATGTTGCTGCAACAGCCGCCACAGCGCACGATTGCCATCGACGAGCGACTTGCCCAGGACGCCGGTATTGCAATTGGCGACAAAGTCGTCGTTTCCGCAGCTCCCGGCGCGATCTCGGGTGACACCGTCGTTGTCTCGGCGTTCATCAAGCGTGGCGCCGACCCCGCAGAGATAGCGCGCAGCGATTACCGCGTGCGAATGCATCTCGATCAACTCCAGACACTCGTTGGTTACGGCGACAGAGTCGATCGGTTCGCCGTCGCGACGCGCGGTCCCGCTGAAACAGAAACGGCGCTGGCGGCAATCAACGCTTCAGCGTTCGGATTCGAAGCACACCGCTCGCGCGACATCGCCGTCGAAACTTCAAAGACATTCCAGGTTGTAAGCCGTTTTCACAAGGCGATCGGATTCATCACGATCGTCGCGAGCGCGATCTTCCTGCTCTGCATCATGCTTCTCAAGGTCGAGGAGCGCCGGCGCGACGTCGCAGCCCTTCGACTGATGGGAATCTCACGCTACACAGTCGTTACGGCCGTTGTGATGGAAGCCACGGTGCTCGCAGTCGTTGGATGCGTGATGGGAATCGCGATCGGCTGGCTCGCTTCGCAGTTCATCAACTGGTACTACCAGGGCGTCTACCGGACGCCGCTCTTCTTCTCGTTGATCACGACGCCGATTGTCACGCTTGCGGTCGTTCTCTCGCTCGTGCTTGGCGTTGGAGCAGGCTTCCTGGCCTCGCTTCGTCTCGCGAGAACCCCACCCATTTCGCTCTTCGGACGCTGATGAGATTCGAGCTCGCCTGGTCATCGCTCCGACGACACGCAACACGCACTCTGCTCGCAGCACTCGGCGTCGCAGTCGCCGCCGCGATGCTTCTCGATATGGTGATGATGTCCACGGGGATGCGCGAGTCGTTCCGCGAGCTGCTGCTCTCGCGCGGCTTTCAGGTTCGCCTCGCGCCAAAGGGCACACTTCCGTTCGACACTGACGCGACGATCGAAAACACGAGCGGAATTCTCACTCTCCTTCGCACCAATCCCGCAATCGTCGCAATCAGCCCGGTTCTCGGCGGCACGATTCAGGTTCCCATCGGCAAACGCATCGTGACGAGCGCCGCACTCGGGATCGATCCTTCGGTGCAGGGAGATTATGAGCTGCTGTCCGGAAAGGATCCGATTGCCGCTGATGCGTTCGTCGCCAACGAGGATTTCTTCAGGGCGACCGGCGCCAGAATCGGCGACACACTCGACATTGCGAGCGGATACGACCCGCAGCTCCGCACGTTCGCATCATCGCGGAAGCTTGTATTGACGGGCAGAGTGACATTTCTCTACGGCGCGGTCGATCAGCTTGCGACTGCGATGCGTCTCGAGACGCTTCAGCAGATGGGCGGACCGCAACGAGCGAACGACGTGTCGCTGTTCATGATCAAGGTGAAGAATGACTCGCTCGTCGAGCCGACCCGCGTCTGGGTCGAACGGCAGATCCCGTCTGTCACCGCGATCTCGACCGCAACGGCCCTCGCACAGGTCGACCAGCGCCTCAGCTACTTTCGCCAGCTCGCCGTCATACTCGGCAGCGTCAGCCTGTTCGTCGGATTTCTTCTCGTTACGACGCTCGTGACAGTGTCGGTGAACGAGCGCATCGGTGAGATCAGCGTAATGCGCGCACTGGGCGTATCGCGCGCTCACATCGTTCAGCAGGTCGTGCTCGAGGCAATTGCGCTGATGCTGATTGGGTCGGTCGCCGGGCTTGGTCTCGGTCTCGTGACCGGACACTATCTGAACGCGATTCTTTCGAGTTTCCCCCGACTTCCAGTGGCCATCAACTTCTTTCTTTTTCAGCCGAAGTCGGCGTGGACGGCGCTCGGGTTGCTCGCGCTTTCCGGAATCGCCGCCGGCATCTACCCGTCATTCCGCGCGGCTTCTCTGCCGATAGCGACAACTTTACGACAGGAAGCGATTG
>JADGQR010000014.1 GCA_017881685.1 Gemmatimonadaceae bacterium | reverse complement strand
CCATAGCCCCAAGGGGAATCGAACCCCTCTCTGCACCGTGAAAGGGTGCCGTCCTAACCGATAGACGATGGGGCCGACTACACCTTCTTCAAACCGAGCAGCAATCAGGAAACCGACCACCACTCCCCACCAATAGCGCTAACGGGATTCGAACCCGTGTTTGGGCCTTGAGAGGGCCCCGTCCTAGTCCCCTAGACGATAGCGCCAAGATTGACCCCAAGCCTTGAATAATAAACCACACAAATACGATTAGAAAGCGTTTCAAAAGCGTGAAGAGGTCAAAACACCGCGCTGCTCAGGTCGCCACGATGACATATCTACCGGGCGAAGTCGCTCCTGGGGAGCTATCTTGATGAAGCCCTCCTCGTGCCGGGGATCGATCGAGCCAGTAGAGCAAGCTGCGGCATCGCGAAGTGTTGATCGCCCACATCATCCGGTGCCGTAAATTGCTCCACGCATGTGATGCTCATCAGGCCAGCCGCTGAAATCGGCTGATCGTGGACTTAGCGGGACCACCGCTGTTCGAGCTCCCGAAAATCCGATCGTCACTCCCGCAATGGTCCGGCCATCCCGGCCCGACCTCAAGGTCGTTGGCGCCTTCAATCCCGCGGTGATCAGACACGATGGCGAAGTCATCCTCCTGCTGCGAGTTGCAGAGGCGCCAAGTGTCCAGGACAGCGAAGTGGCAGCGCCGGTCTACGACGCGGACACCGGCCGCCTCGAGATCAGGAAGTGGCCTCGAGACGCCAAAAGCGTCGACACGAGCGACCCGCGAGTAACCGTCGTCGATGGAAAGACCTGGCTGACTTCGATATCCCACTTCCGCATCGCCCGGTCGACAAACGGCATCGACTTCGAGATCGATGCGGCTCCCGCAATGTCTGCCGCAACGGCCTACGAGTCGTTTGGAATCGAGGATCCGCGCATCACGCTCGTCGACGGAACCTACTGGATCAACTACACCGCCGTTTCGCCCTACGGAATTTCGACAGCGCTGGCATCGACCATCGACTTCAGAACTTTCAAGCGTCATGGGATCATCTTTCCGCCGCCGAACCGCGACGTGACGATCTTTCCCGAAAAGATTGGCGGACGCTACGCAGCATTACATCGACCCATGGCGGGCGAACCAGGCGAGCAAGCGATCTGGTCGGCTTCTTCACCAGACCTGATCGATTGGGGCAACCATAAATACGTTGCCGGCGCGCGCGCCGAATGCTGGGACAATTTCAAGATCGGTGGCGGCGCAGTTCCCTTCCGTGTGCGAACAGAGACTCATGACGGCTGGCTCGCCATCTACCACGGCGTATCTGCGGCACCAATAACGTATTCACTCGGCGCATTGCTTCTGGACCCGGACGATCCAGCGAAGGTAATCGGCCGCTCGAGCGAGCCCGTGCTTCAGCCCGAGGCAGAATACGAGCGAAGCGGGTTCTTCGACGGAGTTGTGTTCTCGTGCGGACTGCTGGCGGAAGAGGATCGCGTGAGGATCTACTACGGCGCGGCCGATGGCGTCACCGCTGTCGCGGATCTGTCACTGGACGAGATTCTTGCCGGCCTCGTGTGATATGACATTCGAGCTGGGCATCAATTACTGGCCGCGTCGAAGCGCAATGTGGATGTGGCGAGAGTTCGACATCGCTGAAGTCCGGGGCGACATGGCGCAGATCGCCGACATCGGTTTCGACGTGGTGAGATTCTTCGCGATGACTCGCGATTTTCTGCCGGATGCGAGATCAGTCGATCCCAGGATGGTCGAGCGACTCGCCGAGGTAGCGCTCGCCGCGAAGGATGCGGGGCTCAAGTCGATGCCGACCCTGATCACGATCAACATGAGCGGCCGATTCTGGTGGCCATCGTGGATGATCGATGCTCAGGGAGATCCCGGAGACCTGTTTTCGGATCCGGTGATTCTCAGGTCCCAGTCGCTTCTTGTCGAAACGTGCGCCGGGGCCCTTGCCGGCGACGAATCGATCCGCGCGTTCGATCTCTCGAATGAAATCGACGATTCGCAGAGGCCGCGGTCGCGAGACGCAGGATGGCTCTGGGCATCGCTGCTTGCCAACACAGTCAGGCGTGCCGCTCCAGGAGTTCCCGTGCAGATCGGAGCGCATCTGCCATCGATCAGCGTGCCGAACTTCATACGCGTCGACGATATCGCCTCAGTTGCAGACGAAGATGTAATGCACGCGTATCCGCTATACAGCAAAACGGCGCGCTCTTTTCTCGATCCCGAGCTGGTCCCATTCTGTTGCGCGTTGACGGCCGGACTCACTGGCAGCGGCAGACCGACGCTCATGCAGGAGTTTGGATTGTGCACTGCGGCCCGCGGCGAAGCTGGCCACACGATTATCGACGATTTTCTCGGACGACCACTCTCGCAGTATCTCGCATCGGAGGAAGAAGCTGCGACTTACTACAGCGAGGTGCTCGAGCGCTTGATCTCGACTGGTGCGTCCGGAGCATACGCGTGGTGTTACGCCGATTACGATGAGCGCCTGTTCGACCGCTCGCCGATTTCCACGGCGATGCGCGAGCGCACTTTCGGCCTTGTGCGACCGGACGGAAGCGAGAAACCCGCGGCGGATGTCTTCAGAAAGCTCAGACTCCGCCGTGACGCAGGCCCGCTCGGTGAATCTCCCGCCCGGATCCCGCGCGTACTCGACATCAGCGCCGACGATTATTACGCCGACCCTCAGATGCATTTCGACAGACTTTATGTGAGCTGGATTTCCGGGCTTCAGTCTTGATCGCACCCCTCGAGCGACTTGGCACTAATCCGCTCGTAAGCCCGCGCGACATCTCGTTCGCCCTCGCTACAGGCACATTCAATCCGGGGGCGGCAGTCGATCGCGCAACCGGTCGCGTCGTGCTGCTGGTGCGAGTATTCGAGGAAGACACGCGGCGATCTTGCCTTGGTCTCGCCATCTCTTCAAACGGCACTCGAATAGATGATCTGTGGGATCACGCTGCAATCGAGCGCATCGAACCATACGAAGAATGGGGCGTCGAGGATGCTCGCATCACCTGGATCGAGGAAGATGCCTGCTATGCAATCACGTATACGGGTTACTCCCCGGCCGGACCTCGCGTGTGCCTGATCACAACGGACGATCTTCTCTCGCCCGAGCGTTACCGGCGCCACGGACCACGCATAGCGGGCGAAAACAAGAACTGTGTCGTGTTTCCGGAAAAGGTCGATGGGCAGTACGTAATACTCCACCGACCGATGCCTCGCATCGAGTGCGTCAGAGTATCGTCGCTTGAAGAGGAGTGGCCGCTCGCGGGAGCCACACTGCTTGGACCGATAGCGGACACGTGGCGGAGCTCACGCGTCGGCGCCGGTTCGCCTCCGATTCGAACGCGCATCGGATGGCTGCTCGCGTTTCACGGCGCGACCACGATCGAAGAAGGCAACGTCTATTCGATGGGCTGGTGCGTGCTCGATCTCGAGAAACCTGAGAGAGTGCTCTACGTCTCCGATGCGCCAGCGCTTGCACCAGAAGCACCCTATGAAATCGAATATGGCCCGATTCCGCAGCTCGATCACGCCAATTTCATCAACGGCGTACATGTCGTTTTTGCCCAGGGTCTCATCGAAATGGGAGACGACCTCATCGTGTATTACGGTGCCGCGGATGTCTCGATAGCGGCGGCACGTGTGAACAAGCGCCGGCTCGTCGACTCCCTGGAAGAAGCGATCCAGCTGAATCAGGGTGGTGTGCCATTGTAACCGGCAGAGCCGTGAACAGACCGACGCTCCTCTTCTGCCTGACGGCAGTCGTTGCGATGGCGTCCAGTTGCAGTCGCAAGATGGACCCGGTTCCACCCGGCCCCGCACCGCTGGTCGTCAACCTCGACTACCTGCGACACCTCGGCCTCGACGCAGTGGTGGCAGGCAAACCAGTACGTGTTGTTTCACTCTACGCGGAAGCGCCCGATTACAAGCCGACAGGCTCCCCGGAGCGCGATGATTACGAAGGGATCGCGAGTCTTGATGACGCAGCGCGAGCTGCAGTTGCATATCTGCGCGCGTACGAGCGCACTGGTGACGTGCGCTATCGTGAACAGGCCCTTGGCCTCCTTGCGTTTGTTGTATCGATGGAGCAGGGCGACGGCGAGTTCGTCAATTTCGTCGACGCGCACGGACGGCCGAACCGCAACGCTGAGAGCAGCCGCAAGAGCATGTCGTTCTGGGCTGCCCGCAGTCTGTGGGCGCTTGGCGAAGCAGTGCGGGTTCTCGGCCCGAAGGACTCGGTTCGCCTTGGAGTGATGCGGCCTGTTCTCGATCGCACGATCGCACGCGTCGCACGGGAGGTTTCCGCCGGACGTCTGATCGACGGATCGTCAACCGCAACCGCGGAGGCGTTGCTCGGGCTGCTGGCGCTCGAGCGCGCGAAGCACGACCCGGCCATGGCATCGCTTGCAGCCGCCACTGCTTCGCTTCTGGTGCCTCTCACGAACGGAGGCGCCGACGTTCCGCCGTGGGGCGCGCGCGTAGAGCGGGCCGACGCGGATTGGCATGCATGGGGCGCCAGATCGACTCAAGCTCTGGCGACCGCGGCCGTAGTGCTCAACCATCCGGACTTCGCGGTTGCCGCGAAGAAGGAAGCCGACGGGCTGTGGAGCAGGTTTCTCCTGGCAGGCCAGGTCGCGTCGTCGGTATCGCCGGATGGCACGGCGAAATGGTATCCGCAGATCGCGTATGGACTCGGATCGGTCGTCGAAGGATATCTCGCGTTGGCTGACGCGACGGGCGATCAGCGCTACGAGGTGTTCGCCGGTCTTGCAGCGAGCTGGTTTGCAGGCTCAAACCCGGCTGGCGTCGCGATGTACGACGCGAAGACCGGTCGCACGTTCGATGGCATCGACGGACCCTCACCTGTAAAGCTGAATCGGAATGCTGGTGCAGAATCCACGGTCGAGTCGTTGCTTGCAATGCAGGCCGTGACTGACAATCCGGAGGCGTCGCAGTACATCAGCTATCATCCGATCGGCACACTCAGCCAATCGCTGTCCAGGCTTCCTGATGAGCGCGAGTTCGCCGGGCCCGATGGGCACACTGTCGTACTGAGGCAAGGGAAATCGGGACTCGAGATGTTTCGCCGTCACAGCTCGTCACCGAGCGGAAGCCCGGCGACGTCGTCCCGCACGCGCAGCTCTGAACCCGTAACACTCACTTACTGGCCGGCCGCAAATCCATCCGAGACGAGGCTTGCCACGAAGCTGGCGGCGCAATGGAATCTCGAGAACCCCGACGTGCAGGTGCGAGTACAACCGCTTCCAGCAGGTCGCTCGACCGAGGAGGTTCTGCTCGCTGCAATCGTTGCCAGAGCAACTCCCGATGTCAGCTCGAACGTCTCGTCGGCACTACTCGCAAGGCTGGTTCGCGCAAATGGAGTTGTGCGCCTGGACACCCGAAGCGCAACTGCCGCACGGCTGCAAGAGCGTACGAGTCCGGCGATGCTCTCTTCACTTCGTCTTCCCGACGGCGGGATCTACGCGTTTCCGTGGAAGACCAATCCGATGATGTTGATGTACAACGTCGACCTGCTGAGGGCGGCGGGCGTGTCGCCACCGCGCAACCAGACCGAATTTCTCGAGGCATGCAGGCGTCTTACGCGCGACACCAACGGCGACGGACGGACTGATCGCTGGGCATTCTGGGCGACACTGAAGACAACCTGGTACGAGCGGTTCTACGACTTCTATCCGCTCTATCTGGCAAGCTCCGGCGGCCGAACGCTCGTCGAGAACGGAAAGATCGTGTTCGACAACGCAGCAGCTGTGTCGGCGCTCGAGGTTCTGCGTCACGGTTTCGACGAGGGCGTACTTCCCCGCTCCAACTTCGCACTGGGCCGGGATCCATTCATGGACGGAACGGTCGCCATGAAGATCATCGGCCCGTGGTTCCTCAAAGAGCTCGACGAGCTCAAGATTCACGGACTGCGGTATGATGTGACGCCGATCCCTGCGGCCGACGGAACTCCGGAAGGTGATCGCTTTGCGTTTGCAGACCTGCGAAGCATTGCCATTTTCACGACGACCAGACATCCCGAAGAGGCGGCGCGCTTCGTCGCCTATCTCACGTCGCCAGCGGCCGACCGCCTGCTCATCGAGGAAGCGAGCCAGCTTCCATACCGCCGAGGACTGGACTCGGACCCGCGGTTCACTGCGTCGCTGAAAAGGTGGCCGACCCTCTCGACCTACGCCACATACGTCGAACGAACGCGTGACATCGACCTCGACCCGGACATTGTGGAGATGTTCGATCTGCTGTCCGAGGCATACGAGGAGTCGGCGGTCTACGGCAAGGTTCCGGTGAAGCAGGCTCTGACGAAGGCCGCAACGGAAGCGAGGAACATTCTCAATGCGCGCTGAGCGACGTTCGGGCTCGCTCATGGCTGCACCGTATGCAGCGTTCCTTGCCGTTTTCGCGTTGTATCCCATTCTGTTCGCGCTTGTGCTGGTCTTCCTCAAGTGGGATCTGGTGACGACGCCGGTGTTCGCCGGGTTCGACAATGTTCGCGTGCTCGCGAACGACGGCCGCTTCTGGCGCGCGGTCGAGAACACGTTCGTATTCCTCAGCATTCACCTGCCGCTTCAGATTGCGAGCGCGCTCGCATTGGCGCTCGCATTGAATCGTCCTCTCATGTTCCGTTCGTTCTGGCGCGCGGCATTCTTTCTTCCTGTCGTAATTTCCGGCGCAGTCGTCGCAATTCTGTGGAGCAATCTCTACGCGACCGACGTCGGGCTGATCAACGGCCTTCTGGTGCGGGTCGGACTGAATCCGGTACCGTGGCTCACCGATCCATCCACCGCAATGCCGGCCATCGCGGCGATGGTGACGTGGAAGAACGTCGGCTTTTATGTAATCATCTATCTGGCTGGCCTTCAATACATTCCGCGCTCCTGCAAGGAAGCGATCGAGATTGAAGGAGCGACCACCTGGCAGCGGTTCAGATATCTGACCCTTCCGATGCTGCTGCCGCAGACGATCCTCGTCGTGACTCTTTCGACAATCAACGGCTTTCAACTCTTCATCGAGCCGTATGTCATGACGGGAGGCGGTCCGCTCAGGCGCACGTATTCGATCGTGCTGTATCTCTACACGAACGCGTTCGCCTATCAGAAGATGGGTTATGCGGCGACCATCGGCGTCGCTCTCGCGCTCATTATCGGTACAGTAGTGCTAATCCAGCGCCGAGTGATCGGCAAGGCGGAAGCACTGTGAAGACACTCCGTCGAATTGCCTTGTATACAGGTCTTACGATCGCGGCTCTCACATTCATCTATCCGTTCCTCTGGATGGCATCGGCGACGTTCAAGCCGCTCTCGGAAGTCGGGACCATCGCTCTCTTCCCTTCTCACGCGACGCTGGACAACTACCGGACGATGTGGGCCCGCGCACCATTTGGCCGCGCGCTTCTGAACAGCATGTTCGTCGCCGGTACGATTACGATATCGGTGCTGGTATTCGGATCGATCACGGCGTATTCGATGGCGCGCCTGCGGTTCCGCGGGCGGCCGGTGCTCAACGCGGCGACGATGGGCGTGTTGCTTGTTCCCGGACAGCTGACGCTGATCCCGATGTACACTCTCATCGTTCAGTTCGGCTGGGTCGACACATACGCCGCACTGATAGTTCCATATCTGTTCAACGCGACTGCCATTCTGATGATGCGGCAGTTCTTTCTCCAGATACCGCAGTCTCTCATCGACTCCGCCCGCATGGACGGCATGGGCGAGATGCGAATTCTCTTCACGATTTTCTGGCCGCTATCGAGACCGGTGCTCTCCATCGTTGCGATTTTCACGTTCATGGGGTCGTGGAACGAGGTGCTCTGGCCCCTGCTGGTGGTGCGCGAGCAGCACCTCATGACACTCCCGCAGCTTCTCACCGTCTTCTCCCTCGGCGGCGGAGCCGGGTCCATCGGCGTTTCACTCGCGTCCGCAATGGTGCTCGTGGTGCCGGTCGTCATAGCCTACGCAATCCTTCAGCGAAACTTCATCGAGAGCATGGCAAGCTCCGGAGTCAAGGGATAACAATGCCTTCAGTCCATTTCGATCACGTCAGCAAGCGATTCGGAGCAACTACAGTCGTCGAGGATTTCAGTCTTGACGTCGAGGATGGAGAGCTGCTGGTGCTCGTCGGTGGCTCCGGCTCGGGCAAGACGACGATCCTCCGAATGCTTGCCGGTCTCGAGGAAGTCACCGAGGGCACGATTCGAATCGACGACCGGGATGTGACGGCGCTGCCTCCGCGCGACCGCGACGTCGCAATGGTGTTCCAGGATTACGGCCTCTATCCGCACATGACAGTGCGGGAGAATCTCTCGCTTGGCCTTCGCCTCAGGAAAGTAGCTCGTACGGAGATCGACAGGCGCGTCGCGTGGGCCGCCGACATGTTGCGCCTCGAGCCGCTCCTCGACCGAAAGCCGAAGCAGCTTTCCGGAGGACAGCAGCAGCGCGTTGCGATGGGACGCGCGATGGTGCGCGAGCCGCTGGTCTTTCTCTTCGACGAGCCGTTATCGAACCTCGACGCCGGTCTCCGTGCCCAAATGCGCATTGAGATCGGTGGACTCCAGCGACGACTCATGACCACTACCGTTTACGTGACGCACGATCAGGTGGAGGCAATGACGCTTGGCGATCGAATCGTAGTGCTGGCCGACGGACGCATTCAACAAATCGGCAAGCCGATCGAGCTTTACCGCTCTCCTGTAAACCGCTTCGTCGCGGGTTTCGTCGGAACGCCGCCCATGAACTTCGTCGACGGAAACGTCGCTCAGAAAAACGGCTCGATTTCATTCACCTCGGATGGCATCGACTTTCCATTCCTGTCAGAGCGAAGGGCATCGGACGTTCCTTCGGGATCGGTTACGCTTGGCATTCGTCCGGAGGACATGACCGTCGATGTCCTTGACGCGCAATCAGACGGTCCAACGCGAGGCCTGCAGGGCCGCGTGGTTCTCGTCGAGCGCCTTGGTGGGACGAGCCACATCCACTTCGATGCAGGGCCGCACCGACTGCTGGCAGCCGTTTCCAACGACCGGCTGC
This sequence comes from Gemmatimonadaceae bacterium, assembly GCA_017881685.1. Classification (GTDB taxonomy): domain Bacteria; phylum Gemmatimonadota; class Gemmatimonadetes; order Gemmatimonadales; family Gemmatimonadaceae; genus UBA4720. The sequence continues at coordinate 2,209 of JADGQR010000014.1, read as the reverse complement.
CAGAAGTGGGGGACGCGATCAGCGTTAGACTGCACAGCGAGCGCATTCATCTATTCGTCGGCGATCGCCGGATCTCGTCAGTGATTTAGAAACCCCTGGCTCGCGCAAACAAAGAAGCCACCCCGTTTCCGGGGTGGCTTCTTTTCTTCAGATGCCGATCCTGAAATCAGTAACCGGTGTTCTGAGTAATGCTTCCGCCCGATTTGTCGATCTCACTCTGTGGGATCGGATAGACATTGTTGCGGTCCTGGAAATTCTTGCCGAGCGCAGTCAGTACCTGCTTGGCAATTCCCCATCGCTTCAGATCGTTGAATCTCTGTGATTCAAAACTCAGCTCGACGCGTCTCTCGTGCCTCAGCCACGTCGTGATCTGCGTCTTGTCCGTCGATGCAGTGTTCCGGTCCGGCAGCGTTCCAGCCGGCACGGCTGTTCCGCTGATCGTCACGTTATTCCGTGCACGCTGCCTCACCCTGTTAATGATGGCGATCGCCTGTGCATAGTTGCCGGTCTCGTTGTACGCCTCGGCCTTCCAGAGAAGGACATCGGCGAAGCGAATATAGACCTTGTCTCCCGGGGAATCATCATTCCCCTTGTAGGTCGTATTCGTCGAGCCAAGCAGCTTGTAAACTGCCTTGTCAGGAATGCTCACAGTGTAAGCCAGGCGCGGATCGTTCGGCTCGAACTCGGCGAGAAGATTGCTTGTGGGAGCGATGAACCCCCAGTCGAGCGGGGCCGCAATTCCATTTCCGTTTCTTGGAGTCGCGCCAGTCTCGTGATCGTATTGAAAGATCACTTCGTTTTCAGCGAACTTGCTGGCAACACTGAAGTTGTCGAAGTAATTGGCGTTGAGACTGTAGAAACCGAGCGCCTCGAGCTCTGAAACGCTCGCAATGACGTCTGTCCATTTCTGGTTGTAGAGCGCGACCTTGGCCTGCAGTGCGATCACGGCTCCCTTCGAGACTCTCCACTTCGCCGACGCGTCCGGGTATTTCGCGGACGGCATCAGCGTTTTCGCCTGCGCCAGATCGGCGCTGATCTGCGTTACGACGGTCGCCTTCGCTGCCCTTTGCGCAACTGCATAAGCTTCGTCGAAATTCGTCAGCGGCTTCAGCAGAAGAGGTACGTCGCCGAAGTTGTTCGTGAGATCGAAGTAGTAGAACGCTCTCAGAAAATAGGCTTCGCCGAGCAGACGTGACTTCAGTGCGGGATCGATTCCGATCTTCGCGGTGAGAACGGGATCTGTCAGATAGCTGATGGCGAGGTTGGAGCGGTTCACGCCTTCGTAGTCATAGCTCCATTGGCCGTTGAAGGCCTGGTTTGAAGCAGTGAAGTTGAAGCTTACCACCTCGTCCATCCACGCCTGATCGCCGTCCGGACTCCACTTCTTGGCGACGTCATCGGAGGCCATGTCGTCCACGATCACGTCGTTTCTGAACACTGTACCGAGATCCCATCTCCATTCATTGAGAAGGTTGAGGGTGCTCGCCAGCATCTGATACGACGACGTCACCGATGTGACGACGGTGTTCAGCGTCGGGTCGGTATTCACTTCTGCCGGAGTCAGCAGGCCAACAGGGTCCTTATGCAGATCGCAGCTCAGCACCGCAAATATCGGAATCAATGCCGCCGCTTTATAAAGCGTCCTCATCCTTCCCGTCCGTTTTTGAGTAGTAGGCATCGAATCAGAACCTGACGTTCGTACCGAGCAGGAATGCTCTCGATGGCGGATATGTGCCCTTGTCCACCGGGTCGGTGGATTCAGGATCGAGCCCTGTATACTTGGTCCGCGTAAGCAGGTTCTGGCCTGAGACGTAGAAGCGAAGTCCCTGCAGCCCTCTCGAACCAGTACGCCCGCCGCCGATCGTGTAACCGAGCTCCAGATTTTTCAGCCGCGTGTAGGAAGCGTCCTCGACGAAGATGCTCGATACCTTGCTGCTGCCGTTGTCGTTGAACGTCGTACGCGGGATGGTGTTGCTCGTGCCTTCGCCGTGCCACGCACCCAACACTGCAACCGTGTGATTGAATGGACGGCTGTCGTAATCCAGGATCTGCTTGGCGTTGTTGTACTTGTCGACTCCGTGCACGCCCTGAATGAGGGCGGACACATCGAACCCACGGTTTTCGGCTGTGAGATTGAAACCGTACGACATCCTCGGGATCGGATTACCGATGAACGTTCTGTCGTCAGCGTTGATGACGCCGTCACCAT
>JADGQR010000116.1 GCA_017881685.1 Gemmatimonadaceae bacterium | reverse complement strand
TGCCGGCTGCTCTTTGATTTGACTGGGATTCACGTCATTTAACACAACAAATTCATGCCTGAAGCACCTCTCACGCCGGCTTACGCGCCCCAGTTCTGCCGAAGCCAGAGCTCCGTCGCGCTGCCAACCTCTTCGAGCACCTGACTATCGTTGCGGCCTGAAGACTTCAAAACATGAAAGCTGTGATCAGCACCCTCGAGCCAGTGCATCTCCCACTTCGTCTTCACCGGCTCTAACGCGTTCGTCATCAGCTCGGGTGTGCAAAAAGTGTCACGCGTCCCGTTGAAACACAGAACCGGCACTTTGATCGACGGCAGATGGGCATCGCGCAGCTTGTCGAGCTGGCCCGGCGGATGAAGAGGATAGGCGAAAAGCAATAATCCGTCACAGTCGAAGTCCTTCGCCGCCATCATCGACGCCGCGCGACCACCCATCGATCGTCCGCCGATGATCAACACGCGGGGCTTCAGCTCTTCACGAACTCTCGCGACAACCGCGTCGAAACATTTCTCCAGTCGCGGCATCGGATCAGGACGGCCTGATCCTTTCTCTCGATACAAGAAATTGAATCGCACGACATCGAGCTTTCTCGACTCGAGCTCCTTCGCCAGAGCGAGCATGCCTTTGTCGTTAAGTCGTCCACCGGCGCCGTGCGCGCAAACGAAGACAACGCCGTCGTCTGCTCCGCCCGGGCGAAATACGGCGGTCGTCGTCTCTTCGCCAACCGGGATAGTCCAGGAAGTATCAGCCATTTCCTTTATCTTATCGCCCTCCGCGCAACCCGCTATCCTTTAAATATGCGGACTCGCCTGATCCCCCTCGCCGGCATCGTCGCTGCCATGATCGCACTCGGCTGCACCGGCACCTCGGGTACGTCGATCACGGAAGTCTCAGGAACGTGGGGCGGAGACGACGCGGGCCTCATCGCCACCGACACCTCAGCACACGTGCACATCGGATGCACACTCGGCGACACGAAAGGAAAAATCATTCCTGGAACCGACGGTCGTTTCTCGATCACAGGTACTTACAACGTCGATGCGTATCCGGTCGATCGCGGGATTCTTCATCCCGCTGAGTTCTCGGGCAGGATCACGGGGATAACGATGACGCTCACTGTCGTTCTCACGGATACCGGCAGACAGCTCGGGCCGGTAACGCTCATACTCGGGAAAGAACCGAAGATGGGACCGTGTCCGATCTGTAGAAGACCCGGCGAGCGAAAGCGCGTGGTCATTCCGCGGAGTTAATCGGGCGTGAGTGGGGATGGCTTTGACGTCGTGAGGGCTGAGGATCGAGAACCTTTGCGGACTCAGGACTAACTGCCATCGACGATCGACGACTAAGTGCGGACTGAGGATGAGCGGGTCATGCGAAGTATCGACTGAAACAGGGAGGTGGTGTGCCATTCCCCAAATCTTATCGCCGGTCCCTGTCTTCGTATTGCCGAGATATTCTTTCAACGACCGTTTTTCCGCTCATCCTCAACCCGCACTCAGTCGTCGATCGTCGATGGCTGTTAGTCCTGAGTCCGCAAGGGTCCTCGATCCGCAGTCGATGAATCACCGGCTCCATCTCAAACTGATCCCCTACTCGGGCGCGATCGGGACAAGATTCATCTCGTCGAGGAATCTGTTGCCGCCGGTTGGCTTCTCGTTTCGCTCATCGACTCGCGTGAGAACCAACCGATCCTTAGTGCGAGTCATCCCTACGTATAGAAGGCGTCGCGCTTCTTCTACTTCTCTTTTGCTTGGATCTTTCCCGCCCGGAAGCGCGGAATCCTCTGCCCCAACGACATAAACTCGCGAAAACTCGAGCCCCTTCGTCGAGTGAAGGGTGAGGAGATTAACGCGCGCGGTCTCGGGCTCGACTCCATCCATCTTCGACAATGCGATACGCTCGAGAAATCCGCTGATCTGTTCATTGAGAGGCTTTCCCTCGAACAGGTCGAACAGCGGGCGAAGTCTCTGCATCGCTGCCGGATATCTCTGGTCGGCTGTCTTCTCCGCGCGAAGCCGAAGCATCAGGCCTTCGCCGCCGAGTAGATCGATGAGATCCTCGGTGGATGTAATGGTGTCGTTGCCCGATTTCTCCCGCTCCTCGCGATACACATCGAGACAGTTCGTGTACCGGCCGAGCGCGAATGTGCGAGTGAGTTTCTTGAGTCGCTTTGCTTCGTCGCAGAGTGTGGCTTCGTTGCTCAGAGCCAGTGCGATGCCGACGTAATCGAGAAGATTGTCGAGCGCGGTCTTTCGCGCCCGAGCGACTTTCGCTTCGCCAAGCGCGAGGAAGACGAGCGCAAGCGCTCGCGTGTCGTCGAGTGCGCGATGCGACTGGCCGGGATCGACGCCAAAATGACGAGCGAGATCCTCGAGTTTTGCGCTTCCCGTATGAAGCTCGCGTGCGAGCAGCAATGTGTCGTACGTGACGAAGGGAGCGCCGGGAAGATTCGCCGACATCCGTCGAATGATCGGGAAGTCGAACCGATGGCCGTTGTGCGCGACGAGAACGTCCTGTCCGCAGAATTCCCGGAACGCGGGCCAGATCTCTTCGAAATACGGCTTGTCTGCGACTTCTTCGGCTGAGATACCGTGAGTGTCGAACGCGCCGGCCGCGATGAGGGCCCGAGGCTTAACGAGCGTGTGATACTCGGAGACAATCGCACCGCCGCGGACTTTCACGGCCGCGATCTCGACGACCTCTGCCCGGGAAGTGTCGTTGTCTGTGGTCTCGAGGTCGACGGCAGTGAAGTCCCTGAAGTGATTCGAGAACGTGGAGCTCCGGATCAGCTGAGCTGCCTTGAACAGGCCCAGCCCGATTCCCAGGTACGGGGCGTCGGAGTGTCCGATCCCGACGTACTTCTCGGGCGGGACGCCGCCAAGCTGCACCCGATTGAGTCCGATTCCGGCGAGAATGCCTTTGAGGGCGATCTCGAGCCCGCCCATTCGGGGAATCCAGACTGTTAGACTGTTATCTAACGCATGCGTAAGACGCTCGGCGAGGACTTGAACCTCGTCATGCTCCGCCGGATCGCTCAGCTCGTCATGATTCTCCTCGAGAACCGTCCGGTATTCGCCAACACGCTGTGAAAGCAGCTCGTCCACGAGAGTCGAAAGCTCTTTATGTGTGGCGCCGAGTGCGGCGAGGTTCCGGAGAGCGTAGAAGCTCCGCCAAATCTTGCGGCGATCGCCGTGCTCCTTCGGAAGGTCGCGCGCCATCTCCACCAGCTGCGTCATCAGCGACTGACCCTGCTCTTCGGATTTGACGCGCGCGTCCTCGAACAATGCTTTAGGCAAGACGACTTTGAGAAATCCTTCCTGGTGAAGCGGATCGTCTGGAGCAGCGATCACTCGCAGCGCGTTGACGACATAGCTGACAATTGGATCGTCGGCCAAAGCGCGTCCGTGCGCCAGCCGGCACGGCATCCCTGCGGCAAGAAACGCCGCCTCGGCCGCATTTCCAATCTCGTGAGTTCTATATAGAAGGGCGAAGTCGCCCCACTCGAGATTGTGTTCCATTCTGTCGCGGCGGATGTCGTCGAGAATCCACTGGATCTCCTCGTCACCGGTCGGAAACGAAAGAGCCGTGACCGCGAACGGGGATGAATGGTCAGCTTCGGCGTGACGTCGGTCGGCGAAAATCGGCGTGTTCACCATCAACAACCGACGCGCGAGAGTGACGACTTCAGCGGGACAGCGACGATTTTCACCGAGCTGCTGTTTGGTCACCACGCCGAAGTCGTTGACGAAGGTGATGAAGACCTGCGGATCCGCGCCGGCCCACGAGTAGATCGACTGCTCGTCGTCGCCGACCGCGAAGATGTTCCTGTGTCCTTTGGTCAGCGAGTGAATCACCATGTACTGCACGGGATTCAGATCCTGAAATTCATCCACGAGAACGGCGTCCCAGCGACCGCGCACTTCTTCAGCAACTTCCTTGATTCGCATCAGCTCGGCCGTCTTGAGCACGAGCATGTCGAAGTCGAGGAGATTCCGCTTCGTCAGGAAGTCTCGATACTTCTCATAGAGAACGCGATCGTTATGCTGGAGCTCGTCGCCGCGAAAACGAAAACCGGAAAATCGCGTAAGCACCTGACGATGCCAGCGTCGATAGCCTTCAATTCGGCTGAGGACCCGTAGCTGATAATCTTCGTCGGCGATGCCGAAGCCGGGCTCCAGTCCCACCTGAGTTCCGAATTCGCGAAGCAGCTCAGCGCAGAACGCGTGAATCGTTCCGCGCTTGATGCGCTCTGCTTTCGTCCCGAGGTGCTTCTCGAGACGAGAAGCGATCTCGCCTGCCGCCTTGTTGGTGAATGTGAAAGCGCAGATGCGCGCCGGATCGAACCCGCGTTTATCGACGAGGAAGCGGATTCGCTCGATCAGGCAGTAAGTCTTCCCGGCTCCGGGACCCGCAAGCACGAGCAGCGGCTGAGGATCGGCCTCGATTGCTGCGCGCTGGGAATCGGACGGCACTGGCTGTGCCGCCGGCTCTGGCGGGCTGAAAGTTTTTCCTGCGACTGATTCGTCGCGAATGACCTGACTCAAGCGGCTGTCGAAGAGGAAGTGCGTCTAACGCAATCTTCGGCGGAACGCAGCCGCGCGCAACGACTACCTGTTCGCTTCCTTGACGTAGGTGCCCATCAGCTCGGTTTGTGCGAGGATGTGTCCTTTCATCGCCTTCAGCAGATCGGGTTTCTTCGGAGCGGACAGCTTCAGCTCGGTGTTGAGCGCGTAGAGCTTGAAGAAGTAGCGATGAACTCCAATCGGCGGACACGGGCCGCCATACTGCTGCTTGCCCCAATCGTTCGTGCCCTGGACAGCGCCCTTTGGAAGGCCTCGTTTTGTCGCGTTTTCAGGAAGTGACGTCGTGCTCGCCGGAATGTTGTGAAGCACCCAGTGCACGTAGACCATTTTCGGCGCTTTTGGATCAGGTGCATCCGGATCGTCTACAATCATTGCGAAGGTCTTCGTTCCCTGCGGCGCTCCGGTCCAGCTCAATGCCGGCGAGAGATCTTCTCCCTCGCACGTGTACTTCTTCGGAATGCTTCCGCCAGCCTTGAATGCGCTCGACGTAAGCCTGAGTGAAGAATTCGTGTTAGCCATTTCGGTAAAACCTCTCGTGCATTGGTGTAATTACGTCAGGTTCGCTCGTGTTGGCAGAACAAATCATGCCACATTTATCGTCGGTGTGCCGCACGTCACTCGCAGGCAGGGGAGATCATGTCACGCGCATTCGTAAATGAAGATGCCGGCCAGTGGGGAAATCCGGGCCGGCGGTTCGATCTCCCAGACCGGGACGATCCGGGCTTCGACAAGGCTGCGGCCGAGGCGATGCTGGAGGCCGCGCGTGAGGGTGATACGGGGAGTGCGGAGATGGCGACGGGCTATTACTGGGGCGAGCCGAAGCTCAAGCCGTTCGTCCGCGAGATTCTCGAGAGAGTCCGCGGCGAGAACGACGAGCGAATGATCCAGCTGGCCGAGCGTTTCCTGAGGTAGCGGTCCAAGGCTAGGTCCTCCGTTTACTGCCGCCCAGTCGCCGATGACGGTGTTACGGTTTTGAGAGACCGGAGAAAAAACCCTAACCCCATCATCGGCGACTGGGCGGCAGTAAACGAGAGATCCGGGCGGAAATCGAGAGGACCTAGAGCGTACTATTAGGATTAGCCTTCGACCCGTGCTGAGTCCCATGAAAATCCTGAAGTACGGGACCAAGCACGCGATCGATTTCGTCCAGCTCGCCCTGTGGGATGATTACTCCTGATGCGGCGGCGTTGTCGTCGACCTGCTGCGGCTTGCTCGCGCCGACAATCGCCGACGCAACATTCGGCTCCCTAAGTACCCACGCCAGTGCGAGCTGCGCCATCGAAATTCCAAGACGCGCCGCAATCGGCTTGAGATCCTGAACCGCAGTTAGTGTCTCTTCCGATCGGAGGTCGCCGCCCCAGAAAATGTTCATCTCCGGGCTCGCTGCGCGCGAATCAGCCGGCGGCGGTTGCCCGGGCAAATACTTTCCAGTGAGAACTCCCTGGCCGAGTGGCGACCAGACAATCTGGCTGATGCCGTTTTTTGCGCACGTTGGAATCACATCATGTTCCGGCAGCCGCCAGAGCATCGAGTACTGCGGTTGGCTGCTCACGAACTTCTCCACACCGGGAATCGCCAGCGCGGACTCGATCTGCTCGGCCGTCCATTCACTGAAGCCGAGGTACCGGGCCTTGCCGTCACTAACGACTTTTGTCAGCGCATGCATCGTCTCCTCGAGGGGAGTATGCCTGTCGTAGCGGTGGCATTGATACAGGTCGACGTAGTCAGTGTTCAACCGCTTGAGCGACGCATCAATCTGCTTTGCGACCTGCGCCGCGGACAATCCGCGGTCGGAGTCGCTCATCGGGAAGAAGAGCTTCGTCGCGAGGATGTACGACGACCGGTCTCTTCCTTTCAGTGCTCTCCCGAGAAATGACTCGGCAGCACCTCGTCCGTACACGTTCGCTGTATCGATGAAGTTGATGCCGACTTCGAACGCTCGATCGACACATGCGCGGGCGTTCGAGTCGTCGACGCCAGCACCATATGTGAGCCAGGATCCAAGCGAGATTTCGGAAACATGCAGATCGCTGCTTCCAAGCTGGCGGTATTTCATTGGATTGTCTTTCAGTTAGGGAGGACATTGAAAACCTAGTCGCACATTTCGCGCTAGACGATTCGAAACCCGTGTCCTACTCTTTGAGCCCCTGATTTCCCAACTCACTGACTTGGAGAACGATCGATGAAAACTGTGCTCAAATGGCTCGGGTATGTCGTCGGCGTGATAGTCGTCCTGGCCATCCTCGCGGTGGGAACAGTTTACGCGCTGAGCGCGGCGAAATTCAGAAAGACCTACCCCACCAAATTCGAGCACATTGCTGTTTCAACGGACCCGGCATCTCTGGCCCGGGGGAAGCATCTCGTCGAAGCAGTAGGGAAGTGCCAGTTGTGCCACGGCGACGACCTGGCCGGCAAGAAGGTCCTGGACGATCCCATGTTCGCCCAGCTGACTTCTACGAATCTCACCTCGGGGAAAGGCGGGATCGGTGCTGCCTACACCGACGACGACTTCGTTCGCGCAATTCGACATGGTGTCGGCAAAGATGGCAAGTCGCTCTTTTTCATGCCGGCCGAGGCGTTCTACAACTTCAATGATGCGGATCTGGCGGCGATGATCGCCTACATCAGGACGGTTCCGCCTGTTGACTCTCCAGTTTCGCCGGAACGAAAGATCGGACCGGTTGGCCGCGCGGTTTATTTGATGACTCCGTTCCCGCTCGTACCGGCTTCGATCGTTCCGCACGATGCGCCCAGACCGGCCCCTGTGCCCGAAGGAGTGACCAAAGAGTACGGCGAATACCTGACGAAGGCGGGTGGCTGCACGAGCTGTCATGGACCGTCACTCTCAGGCGGCAACAAGATCGAGAACGTTCTCGCGTTGAATCTCACTCCCGGCGACGAAGTGGGAAAATGGACAGAAGCCGACTTCTTCAGGACAATCCGCACGGGTGTTCGACCGAATGGCAAGATTCTGAGTGCAGTCATGCCGTGGCCGTACGCGAAGAACATGACCGACGACGAGATGCACGCGACCTGGATGTACATCCACTCTCTTCCGGCCAGGAAGCTCGGCGAGCTTTGAACGGCTTTTGACACAGAGACCACAGAGACCACAGAGACCACAGAAACAACGGGAAATTCTTAGGGTTTAACTACGGAACTGTTGCGGACACACGGCCAAATACGTCATCACGCACCAGCGCAAACCCTGGCTAATCCCGTCCTTTCTGTGGTCTCTGTGGTCTCTGTGTCGGATAAGTTGAAGTACCGGCAACCAGGTCATCGATGCCGCCGTCGCCCGGTCGATCGGCTGACTCGGCCGACGCGGCGCTTGATCTCACTCTCATCGCGAGAAGAGGCGGGGTGATGAATGTCGTCGCGAGAACCATCAGCGCGATGGCACTGTAGAGCTGCGACGTAAGAGTTCCGGTCGCGAGACCCATTTGAGCGAAGATCAGACCGACTTCGCCGCGCGGAATCATCGCGATCCCGATCAGGGATTTGCTCCCATTGAACCAGAACGGCGCAAACCCGGCGACAAATTTTCCCAGCACACCAACGGCGATCAGCGCTCCTCCGAACAGAAGCACTCGCGGCTCTCCCAGTGTTCGGATATCGACCGCTGCGCCAACACTGACGAAGAAGATCGGAACGAAAAAGTGACCGATACTCGTGGTCGTTTTCTCAATCGCCTGTCGTTGTGGGGTGCCATGCAAAATGAGACCCGCTGAAAACGCGCCGATTATCGTCGCTGATCCGGCCTCATCGGCAAGCCACGCGAGGAGAAAAGCAAATGCGAGTCCGATGACACCGAGCGTACCAGACGCTTCGATCCGTGCTACAAGCCTGAACACGTGCGGCATCACCAAACCGCCGATGACAATTGCAGCGACCACAAACCCGATTGCCAGCGAGCTCGTTTTCGCGATCTCGCCAGCGGTTACCGCTGTTCCTTCAACCAGGTTTGCGACTACGGAAAGGATCACGAGTCCCACAATGTCGTCGAGCACAGCAGCGCCGAGCACGATCTGCCCTTCGGGAGTGTGCAGCTGATTAAGATCGGACAGAGTGCGCGCCGATATTCCAATCGAAGTGGCAGTGAGCGCGGCGCCGGCGACTATCGACGGAATGGTTCCAAGACCGAGTGCCTGGGAAACAGCGTATCCAAGGCCGAATGGAAGAGCGACCCCCACGATCGCCACGGTGATCGCCTGACTTCCCACCTTCGCCAGCGATCTGAGGTCCGTATGGAGTCCAATCTCGAACAGCAGCACCAGCACGCCGAGCTCGGCCAGCGCGTGAAGGACCGGATTGGTCGGATTGACCAGTCCGAGCAATGATGTGCCGAGGAGAACTCCCGCGATGAGCTCACCGACGACTGCCGGCTGACCGATCCGTTGGGCGAGGGCGCCCAGCAGCTTCGCCGTGGCGAGCAGCGCAACCAGGGCAATCAGAAGATGCGGGAAATAGCTGTCGATCATTCGGGGTCGGCTGGGTCTTATTTGCGGCTTGAAGAGCCACTATTATTTCTGGTTCTCCATTGCTCCACTGAAGCGAGCAAATCTCCTACTCGAGATCGTGCGAAAGATGCTCACAAAAGAACAGCGCACCGCCAAGATCGCCCAACTGGCATCATGCCCGCCAGCCCTCCGAAAAGCGGTGTCAGGACTCTCCGACGAACAACTCGATACGCCTTACCGGGAGGGTGGCTGGACGTGCCGCCAGGTAGTACACCATCTGGCAGACTCACACGCCAACGCATACCTGAGATTCAGGTGGACTGTCGCCGAGGATCACCCGACGATCAAGACTTACGATCAGGATGTCTGGGCGAAATTGCCTGACTCCGCGCTTCCGATCGATTGCTCGCTGACATTGCTGGATGGATTGCACGAGCGATGGTCGACATTTCTGTCGATGCTGCCCGACGATACATGGAGTCGTACGGCCGAGCATCCCGAGCATGGCGAATTAACGCTCGATGATTTTCTCGAGATATACTCGTCACACGGCGCGAACCATACCAGGCAGATCACCGACTTGAGGGAAAGTAAAGGCTGGTGAGGTAGTGGTCATGTCTATCCCGGCCGTGACTCAAGGCGAGCACCGCAGACTGGTTCGCTTCTTTTCGATCCTGCCGGTGGTGCTGGGCGGAATCTCGGTCGTGATCGGGACTCTCGGGTTAGTCGCGTGGGCATTTGGACGCGAAGAGTACACAGCCCTGTTGCCGGCGAGCCTGCCGATGGCTCCGTTGTCGGCAGCGTGCATAGTCCTCGCCGGCTTTGCGCTGATTGTCGCTCAGAGAAATACGCCTCCCTTCGTCTGGGTAACGAGGTTTTTCGCGCTTCTCGTCGGGCTGGCGTCGCTGGCAGTAATTGTCGAATACGCGTTTGGTGTACGGACGCTATTGGATGCCGCAGTCCTTTCGCTCTTCGGCGAGAACGTACAGGGACACGACACTCGCCACATGGGTGTCAACACGGCGGTTGCGTTCATTTTTGTCGTGCTGGGACTGTTTCTTCTCGCGAGTGATCGCAGGGCGCGGAAGATGAATTCGCAGGTGTGTGCGACGCTGGCACTCATTATCGCATTCGTCGCGGTGGTTGGCCACATGTTCGGCGTGAAGGACTTCTACAGCTTCCAGCTCCTTTCAGGAATGTCGCTGTCGACAGCCATCACTCTGACTCTGCTTGGAGCTGGAGTTCTTTTCTCTCAGCTGGACCGCGGCGTTCCGGCACTCATTGTCGACGATGGCGCGGCGGGATTCGTTGCTCGCCGACTGCTGCCGGGAGTGATGTTCGTACCGTTCATCATTACAATGCTCCGCGTAGCTGGCGAGGAGCGAGGAATGTTCGGTCAGCGACTGGGCGCCTCACTTGGCTCCGTCGCAAACATGGTCACGTTCCTTTTGCTGATCGCGTGGAGCGCAAGAGTGCTCCGCGAGACTGACCGAAAGCGCGCGGATCTCTTTCAGCGCGAGCGGGAAGCGCGCGATGCCGCAGAAAAGGCGAGAGAGGAAGCCGAAGCGGCAACGTCGCAGGCCGAGGCCGCGAGACAGGAAGCAGAAAGCGCAAACGGGGCAAAGAGTGATTTCCTGGCTGTCATGTCGCACGAGCTGCGAACTCCGCTCGCCGCGATCATGGGCTATCAGGAGCTGCTTGCGGACGGAATAACAGGGCCGATCACGGAGCAGCAGGCGCAGCAATTGGGACGAATCAAGGCGAGTGCGCGCCATCTCCTGTCGCTGATTGACGAGATCCTGACATTCACGCGCCTCGATGCAGGACGCGAGAATATGACTGTCGAAAAGGTCGACCTCGAGAACTCGATGAGTCAGGCAGCAGAGATCATCGAGCCACTCATTGCCGCGAAAAACCTCGACCTGAAACTGATTCCACCATTTCCGTCAGTTGCAATCGAGACTGATCCGACGAAGGTCAGACAGATTCTCGTCAACCTTCTGTCGAATGCCGTAAAGTTCACCGATTCGGGAACCGTGACGCTCGAAGGCAAAGCTCTGAAGAATGAAGTTCAGTTCATCGTGAGCGATACGGGAATTGGAATTCAGCCGGAGAACCTGAACAGGATTTTCGATCCGTTCTGGCAGGTAGAGCAGAAAGCCACGCGCCGGGCGACGGGGACAGGACTCGGGCTCACGGTTTGTCGCCGGCTGGCAAATCTGATGGGCGGCGACGTTGCCGTGTCGAGCACACCCGGGGAAGGCGCGACATTCACAGTAACGCTGCCGATGAAGGCTCCACACATTGCAGTACTTCCCACACCAGCTGCGAAACTGCGGGCAGGATAAAACCACTCTGCCGCCGATGGTCACTACCAAGGGACGCGCTACCAGCTGCCGGCTGAGCGGCTGCCTGCTCTAACAACAACTACAACGACATGAAGAAAACCCTCGTTCTTGCTTCGCTCCTTGTGCTCGTGCCGGCTCTGCCTGTTTCGGCGCAGACGCCCATTGCCGATCGTTATCGCGAGACTGCGAATCGGATCATCTCCACAGCGTTCGCCGACAGCTCCGCATGGAATCGGCTTGCGGAGATGACCGACAAGTTCGGCAATCGGCTCAGCGGATCGGAAAGTCTCGAGCGAACGCTCGACTGGGTTCTCGCGCAGATGAAGAGCGATGGGCTCGACAACGTGCACGGCGAGAATGTCATGGTGCCGCACTGGGTACGCGGCGAAGAATCCGCATCGCTCATCACTCCTCGAGCCGCTCCGCTTCACATGATCGGACTCGGCCGAAGCATTGGAACGCCGGCAGCCGGAATCACGGCACCCGTAATGGTCGTCGGCAGCTTCGATGAGCTGACGAGACGCGCAGCGGAAGCAAAGGGAAAGATCGTGCTGTTCGACGTGCCGTTCACATCCTACGGCGAAACAGTGCGTTATCGCAGCGGGGCCGCGAGCGCAGCCGCGCGCGTCGGTGGCGTGGCGGCTCTCATTCGGAGCGTCTCGTCATATTCGATTCAGAACCCTCACACCGGCGCGATGAATTATGACACGGCGGTTGCCGTGAAGGTTCCCGCGGCGGCGCTGAGTGTCGAAGACGCGTTGATGCTGCACAGAATGATCAATCGCGGTGAAACCGTCGTCGTTAATCTGAGGATGTCCGCGCAGACCCTGCCAGATGCGCCGTCGCGGAACATCATCGCCGAAATCCGCGGCTCCGAGAAACCCGACGAAGTCGTCGTACTCGGCGGACACACCGATTCGTGGGACGTGGGTCAGGGCGCGATGGACGATGGCGGCGGCATTGTCGCAGCGTGGGAAGCCGTCAAGCTCATCAAGCGGCTTGGGCTCAAACCGCGTCGTACGATTCGCGTTGTCGGCTGGGTGAATGAGGAAAATGGAAGCCGCGGCGGACTTGGATATCGCGATGCGCATCGCGCTGAGCTCGACAAACACGTTCTCGCGATGGAATCCGACAATGGCGTTTTCCACGTTCTTGGACTTGGAATTTCCGCGGGACAGGGCGGACTGGCGATGGGTCAGGACATCGCGTCGCTATTCTCCTCGTTTGGCGCCACGAAGGCAACAGACGGGGGCACAGATGCCGACACTGATCCACTCAACGCGCTTGGTGTTCCCACGATTTCACCGACAGTCGATGGCACGCGCTACTTCTGGTTCCATCACAGCAGCGGCGACACGATGGACAAGCTCGATCCGCACGAGATGGCTGAGAACGTCGCGTTCCTTGCGGTGACTGCATTTGTCGCTGCTGACATGCCGGGATATTTGCCGAGGCCGGCGGTCAAACCCGCGGGACGCTAGAACTCGCGCTTTACCGAGCGGCAACAGCTGTGTCCGGTTTCGATGTGACGGGCGCTCCGGCTTCCTCGAGCGGCGCGACGAAATTGAAAAGCTTGAGCTCGCAACACGAGGCTTGGTCGAGCTATCCCGAGACAGTCCTGATATTCGCGGGCGAGCCCGAGATCATGATTGACTTGCGAGTGCCGGTTCCCCCGGCGACGAAGAAGGCGCTCGCGGCGATCGCGCTCGATGAGCCGTTCGCGATTCTCACTTCCTTCAATCCCCGGGGGGTTGTTCTCGGCGCCGAGGAGAACTCTCTCCGGCTTGCGGAGATGGAGGCCGGGTTGCGGAGCTCCGGAATCGAGTATCTGGTGATGGATGCATGTTCGCCGGACAAGTCGCACTGCGAGTGCAGTGTCGCTATCAAGATCGAGAGACAAAGAGCATTGGACATTGCTATTCGCTGGGAGCAGATCGCGATCTTCTGGTGGGATGGGGAGCGCTTCTGGATTTTCGGGGCGATCTCGCCAATCGAGCCTCCTCTCGCCTTGCCGGTTTCTTGAAACTGCTTTTGACACAGAGACCACAGAGACCACAGAAACGACATTCTGCCTTCAACACCGCGCAAAGGTCCCTTTAGAAGACGCTTCCTTGTTTTGGGGTTAGAGAACGGAACGACGGCTTTTTGAGAACAGAGAGAGAGCGCCACGATGCCTTAGCTCGGGCACTCGTCGAAAACCCCCCAATCAAGAGGATTCGCGGACTCGGAATGCACCTGTATCCGGGTAGCCTCCGCCACCGCTTGCTCTGTGGTCTCTGTGGTCTCTGTGTCTACTGTCAGTTTGAGAAACGAAAAGGGCGCGCCGCATAGCGGCGCGCCCTTCCGGCTTAACGGAATGAAATCGAGACTCAGATGAGCGGCTTGTACCGATAACCTGCAACTCCGGTCTTGGCGCTCTTGATCTTGAAGGCCTGATTGCCTTTCGGAGCAACTGGTCCGACACTGGCTGTCTGCGTATCCAGAGTCTCTCCCTTCGGTCCGAGAAAATCGACAGCCATTGTGTACGACTTCGATGTGGTGCCGCGGTTCTCGATCGTGCCGGCGAGTGTCGTTCCTTCCGAGTTACGGCTGAACTCGGTGAACTGCACCTTGACCGTCATCTTCTCCGACTTGTTGTTGTAGAACACGAGCGAGTCGTTGTACTCCTTGGTCAGCTTCGGGTTCTTCGTCGTCTTCAACATTCCGACGTAGTTGAACGCGTAAAGGAGCCAGTTATCGGGGTTGCTCGGATCCAGCTCGACGAGCTTGTCGACGATCGGCTTGACCTTGTCGTTCTCACCAGCCTGGATGTAGCTCGCGGCCAGGTTGTTGAGAGCGTCGCGCTGATACGGATTGCGTGATGCGACAGCGTTGAAGAGAAGCGCCGCATCATCGGGGCGCTTGAACTGCGATGCGAGAACGCCCGCCTGCAAAATCGTACCCTCTGCGTACTTCGACGGCTCCACGATCATCGGCGCGTAGATCTTTCCGAGCTGAAGGCTGTCACCCGCGGCGATGTACATCTTCGCAATGTTGATGACGGCAGTAGTTCCCTGAACGTCATCCTTCGACTCGAGGAGCGGCACCCATCCCTTGATCGCTTCCTGAGCGAGAGACTTCTTCTCGGCGCCGGTTGCATCCTGCGCGCGGAGCGTCATCGTCGCTGCAATGTCGTAGTTGGTGCGATCGCGGATATCGGCATAAACGCTGTCCGTACCGGCTGCGGTCAGAGTCTGCTTCGAATACTCGAGCATCATCGGGTAGTTCTTGCGAGCCTTCGCGACGCTGGCGAGTACGCTGTACGCATAAGGCGACTTGCGATCCAGCGTCAATGAGCGACGCGCATAGATCTCGGCAGAATCGAGCTTGTTATCGTTGAGCGCATTGATCGCCGCATTCGTGACGTTCAGCCATGGCTTCTGCTGACGGAATGGCGCCATGTACGTCGCGCATGCCGGCGAACTCTGCTCGACGATTGTGATCGCGGAATCGGCGGCTGCGAACAGATCGATCGTGGCGGTCGGGTCTGTCGCGATACCAACCGCACTGCGCGGCGAGATCGGCTGAATTCCCGGCTGTTCAAGCAGAATGACGTAAGCTGATCCAAGCAGGAATGCTCTGCCGACGGGGTTTTCGTTCTTGAGACCAGGTGCCGTCAACATCGAAACTATGTCCTTGAGATCCTTGGTAGGATCGCCGGCCTTCATCGCGGCCTGCGCCTTGGTGAGCGACAGCGTGGCGCGCGCGATCGTCTGCGGCTTACCTTGCTCGATCTCGCAGGTTGGTCCGGTTGCAGGTGCCGGCGGCTTCTGTGCGACGGCTGGTGAGGCAACTACTATAGTAGTCAGAGCCGCTGCACTGAAAAAAAGCGACGGAGAGAAAGCTTTCATCGACTTGCTCCTAACGGTGGTTAACATCGCAAAACAGCCGATCCAACCAGGGTCGGCGGCTCGAGTTACGTGGTGAGGGTGATTCAGACTCGGTACTAATATACCCGCGCTGGAAGATCGTTCCAGAAAATTAAACGTACGTAGTCCAAGCGAGGACACAGTCGAAGTGAATGCCCCTACAATGACTTCCGCTCCACAGGGTCAATCGACTATGCTGGGTGAAGCATGAAAAGATTCCTTGCTGCATTCGCATTCTCTGTGGCGGTTTTGGGTTGTGCACCCGAGCCGACCACACCCGCGTCCACCGATCTCGCTGGAACGTGGAAAGCCAACGCACATCTCTACACTCTTTCGAATTTCAGGCTCGAGATGGTCCAGGAACCAAATGGCATCGTGAGCGGATTCTGGTACGCGGACGGCGACGGCGGCGGCGGTGGATGCCTCGAGGGAATTCCCTGCAAAGCGGATGGTCATCTCATCGGTCGCAACACTGTCTCGCAGATCGAGATAGAGCTGCTCGGCGCCGGGAAATTCGAGGGTGTGTTGAAGCAGAGCGACACGATGCGGGGCATCTTTGCCGTGAACACGAGCTATGACACCATCACCTTCGTTCGTACCTCGACGACGGTCAGCGCGACACGCACCACAGGCGGCAACTAGTTGAGTTCCGCCTCACCTCATCGCAAAGCGATAGAGCATCTCAAGAACATCGATCCGGTGATGGTGGACGTCATCGCCCGAGTCGGACGATGCACTCTCGAGCCGCGCACCGAATGGACTCATTTCGATGCACTCGTTCGATCAATCGTCTATCAACAGCTGTCGGGCAAGGCAGCATCTACGATTCACGGTCGGGTTCTGACACTGATCGGTGACGGAGCCGAGGCGCCGGCGAAAATCGTCGCGACATCGCACGATGCGCTTCGAGCGGCCGGTCTCTCGAATCAGAAGGCGAGCTATCTCAGAAATCTCGCCGAGCATGTCCTGAATGGATCGTTGCCCGTCAACTCATTGCATGAGCTGAGCGACGACGAGATCATAGAAGCGCTCACGCAGGTGAAGGGAATCGGGAGATGGAGCGCGCAGATGTTCCTGATGTTCAGGCTCGGCAGACCCGACGTGCTTCCCGATCTGGATCTCGGAATACAGAAAGGGATTCAGAAAGCCTATCGCATGCGAAAGCTTCCGACTCCAAAGCAGGTTCTAGCTCGAGGGGCGAAGTGGGCACCCTACCGTACCATTGCGTCATGGTACATGTGGCGCATACTCGAAGTCGAGTAACTGCAAAACCCAGAGAGTCCGGAGTTCTCAGTTTACAGTTGTTGAGTGCTGAGTTATGAGTTCACGCGGTAGAAACCGGCTGGATAGGTGAGTCAATAAACCGGATGATGGGTGGGCGGTTACGGCTCAACCATCAATCCGATTCACACTCCGATGAACTCAACACTCAAAACTCAATAACTGTCAACTGAGAACTCCGGACTCTCTGGGTCTAAATCCCCAGGGGAAGCTTATTTCGGATATGCATCCAGCAGCGATTGGGCTTTGATCATGTGCGCCTGAAACGCCGGACCGACCTTGGTCACGAGATCCTTCACTTCCTGATTCTTGAGCGCGGGCAGCAGCGTGTTGGTCACTGCATCGAGGACTGCCTTGTGGAACGCCACTTCGTGCGCCAGGAAGGCTTTGTCGAACGCAGCACCGTGCAGCTTGCGCAGGCTCGCCATTGCCGTCGCGTGATCCTTGGCCATCTGGAAATCCTTCGGCGGGGTCGGAGTAACTTTGAGCTTCTTCGCGAGATCCCGGCCTTGCTGGCGAACCGCCTTGTGATCGCGGACCAGCATCGCACCGAATTCACGGACTTCTTTCGACTTTGCCCGGCTGGCGGCGAGACTGCCGGTTTCGATGTCCCAGGTGTTGGCAGCGTCGAAAATTGCTACGATGGTCGGATCGTTGAGCGCCTGAGCGCTGGCCTGGCGCGAAATAGCTGAGCCCGCGAGCATGAGCGCGGCGGCCGAGGCGCCGATGAGTGATGTGCGAAGTGCTGTTTTCATTTCGTGCTGTCCCCTGTATGGTTTGGGAGTGCACCGGGCGAACTCGTCACCCGGTATTGTGGAATCGTAAGACAGCATAGATATTAAGTCAAGGAAAACTTGTACTTATTATCCGGACGGAGGTTTCCGGTGGCCCACATATCCAAAGCCGACAAGTCGCGATCAGTGCTGCTTCAACTGCTCCGCGGCGGGCCGGCAACAATCGAAGACCTCGCGAGCGAGACTGACCTCACGCCCAATGCGGTCCGGTTTCACATCGCATCGCTCGAGGCCGAAGGCGAAGTCGAGACAGCCGGCACCCGAAAACATGAAGGGGCAGGCAAGCCGGCGGTTCTCTACATCCTCACGCCCCAGGCTGAGATCAGTTTCTCAAAGGCCTACGCGCCTGTTCTCGCCGCGACGGTTCAGGAGCTGCGTGGATCGGTGCCGAGCGATCAGGTCGTACCCTTTCTGAAGCGTGTGGGGGACAGGCTTGCCGGTGCTCCGAACAAATCGCGTCGTTCTCTTGCCCAACGCGTTGCAGCCGGAGCGAGTCTTCTCAACGATCTCGGTGGAGCCACCACAGTTCAGAAGAAGAAGGACATGTTCGTCATCAAGGGACAGGGATGCCCGCTCGGCGCGGTTGTCGCTGGAGATCCGTGTGTCTGCTCGGCTGTTGAGTCCCTGCTGACCAATGTCATTGGAGCGCCAGTGAAGCAATGCTGCGCACACGGGGCTCGTCCGAGTTGTTGCTTCGAGGTCCCTTTCGAAGGGTGAATCCTGGATTCGGGGCTGAAGAGTCGAGCGAAATCTGGTAAGCTTCAGAATGCCAATTATCAACTTTGACGAACTTCCGGATTCGGCCCGCGTGTGGGTCTACGGATCCGAGCCCGCCCTTCCCGGAAAAAACGCCGACGAGATGCTCGGCGAAGTCGACAAGTTTCTCGAGACCTGGAAGGCGCACGGCACGGCACTTCATTCGGGTAGAAACTGGAGTGATGACAGGTTTCTCACCGTTGCCGTCGATCAGGAGCGCGAAGGAGCGTCGGGATGCTCGATCGACGTGCTGTTTCGAACCCTCAAGTCACTCGAATCGAAGGTCGGCGGGCAGC
>JADGQR010000115.1 GCA_017881685.1 Gemmatimonadaceae bacterium | reverse complement strand
TTCCTACCAGCAGGCCCGGATCGAGGAAGTGCGCAACTTGAGCGCGATCAGGGTCGTGGAGTATCCGGATGTGCCCGTTGTTCCGCAGCGCCGGGAAGCAGCGCGAACGACATTGATCGGCTTGATGACGGGTTTGCTGGCGGGAATCGTAATCGCATTCCTGCGACAGCGCGTCGCCGAGAAAAAGCGCGCTGCCGATCCGGCCCTCGATGAATATTCCGAAGCGCGCCGGGAGTTGTCAGCCGACGCGCGACGAGTGCTTGGTCCGCTCGCTAAAAGCTCTGCCGAACCGTAAGACCAAGGTTGATGTTCGAGACGTCGCTCAGGAAGTAGCGATTCAGGTTGTCGGTGTACGTGATCTTCCCCAACACATCGAACGGTCCGATGAAGCGTGACAGTTCAGTCCCGATCGAGTTCTCAACGTCGACGCCCTTTGTGAACGGCTGGCCCGAGACGTAGTCAATTTCCAGCAGCGACCGCTCTCGCTGCGTGACTCTCGATACGAAAACCTTGAGCTTTCCGCCTGGTGTATAGCGCTCGAACGCGAACGTCTGTGCAGAGCCACTTCCCACGCCGACAGGCGCTCCGAGAATCTGGCCTCGCAGCGTGTGTCCCTGGGCCAGCGGAATGTGCAGGTAGATCAGTCCTTCTCCGCGCGTGCGCGTTCCGGCAGGCGCCTCGTAGCTGAATACCTCGGCGCGGAAAGCATTCATACTTGTTCCGTTCATCCATGCCTTTCTGAAACCGACATTCAGCGTTGCCGAATGATCGGGCTCCTGCAAGAGGTCGCGGAGGTCGGCGCTGAAATCCTCTCTCCCATACTCGCCGTAGAACTCGGTTCCTGTTTCGGGCGGCGCCCATCTGAAGAAGGCCGAGGCGAGCTGGTTCTGCTGGAGGCTCCGGTCGTCGCCGTTCACTGTGTCGCCTTCAGCAGCGATGTGCGTCTTCAGGAAGTTCTGGAGTGGCAGACGAAGATTGCTTGCGGTGAACAATGCCGTGCCATTTGCTGCATGGAAAAACCGTGCACCGCCAAGCTCCAGTCCCGTAATCCTCTTGATCTGAATCAAGCCAACGAGGCCCGCCATGAAGCGAACCTTCCCCGGGTTCGCGTACGACTCGAAATAATCCTTGCCCGTAACGGACGAGTAAGGGCTTTGCGCCAGCGTCCCGTACACTACCCGCGTATGAACTTTTCCGATGCCGATGTTCAGCGGATGTGACGTACCAAGATAGAAATGAGGGAAGCCGCCCGCGTTGTTGCCGAGTACGTACGGATATTCGAGCGTGGGCCCCCACCATTGGGAGGCAGTCGACAATCCGGTTGCGAATGGACCCGCATCGATACGGATCGTGCTTTCGCCGAGGTCGAGGCGGCTGTAGGGTAGATCTCCGAAACGCTGGGGCTTGTCGACACGATCTGGATACTGGCCATCAGCGAACTTGAGCGGACCGATGTGTCCGTTATCCATTAACGGAAATGAGGTGTTCTCCGCGCGAAATGCGACAGGCGCGAGCTTCGCGGACAGTATTCCCCATCGCATCGAGACGCCCGCCTGAGCGTAACTCGTCACTCCTTTGCCGGCCCAGATAACCCCATCGTTTCCGCCGAAGGGATACGCTGAATTGAACAGGAAACCGACGGTGGGATGGACGTAATCCCAGTGAATGCCAGGTCCTTTCTGCGGCGAGAAATCGTATCGCCGGGCCCACGGATGAATCGAATCTTTCGGCGCCAGAGCGTCTACTTCCTTCGGAGAAAAGCTTCGGATGCTCCAGGTCGTGGATTGCGATTCCCCCAGGGTCTGGAGGTACCGGAGATAGCTCTCGAACTCGCTTCCCGCGAATACTTCGCTGCGTCCGCCACCGGCGGTCTGAGCCGCAGCAGGATACGCGGAGAACACTGCAACCGCTCCGGCAACGGCTAAGCGGATCATTGAAGTGCAGAGCGACGCGCCCCGCCTTCCGTCGCGACTCGGTGACGGCGAGACCGGGGGACAATCTTTATTCATCTGTCACATTGGGACTAGAGGATTGCGCGCCCGGCAACACAAGAGATTGTTGCCGCGCCGCTTACGTGTCGAAGGACTATATTTACTTTCGCGCCCAGCCCCGAGCAAGCGGGTGCAGCACACGATCAGTCCGCGTGTGGCGCGATCTATCACAACGAAACGCCGCCATTAATGCGTTCATTAAAGCGCCTACCCTGTTTTCTGCTTGTATCCATCGCCTTCGCTTCGCCGGCCGGTTCTCAGGTTGTGAGCGGAAGAATTTCGCCGTCCGTGCCCATCACGCGCTCCGTCGTCACTGTGAGCGGGGACTCCGCGAACAGGCTCCGGCTTGGCGTCCTCGACGGGAGTACGGCGCTCAATGGATATCTCCTCCGATCGACGTCGTCGTTGATGGATCCTCAGCGGACAGGTGCCGCTGCGCCTCTCTTCGGCATCGTTCTTCCGCAGGTCATGGAAGTCACGAATACTTCGCTTCCGTTCGGCCAGAACGATGGCGCCTTGTGGCAGGGCAAGGGATACAACGTGCGCGCCCTGGCCGGATTCACGGCGAACTTTGGCCCGGTTCAGATCATAGCGATCCCCGAGGCCGTTGCTTCGACGAACGACAATCCGTCGATCGACCCAACGGATCTCCGCTTCTCGCGGCCCCTTCCGTCCTCGAGAAGCTCGTGGTCATCGCCGCATAACGTCGTTCCATATTCGATCGATCTTCCGTATCGCTTCGGCGACCGAGCCATAAAGAAAGTTTATCCCGGTCAGTCATCCGTGACCGTTTCTGCCGGCCCGATCGAGCTTGGCGCTGCGACCGAAAATGAGTGGTGGGGTCCGGCATTCAGAAATCCGCTCATCCTGAGCGACAACGCACCGGGATTTCCCCACGCGTTCGTGCGCACGGGCCGTCCGTTCAATACGTGGCTCGGTGGCTTCGAGGCACGCTGGATTGTCGGTGCACTGAAGGAATCCGACTTCTTCGACAACAACCCCGCGAACAATGTGCGCTCGATCAGTGCGGCCGCCCTCACGTGGCAGCCGTACCACAGCTCGGGATTGAATTTCGGAGTGATGCGGTCGGTTTATTCTCCGGCTGATGGGTACGGCAACGTTGCTTCGCATGCCTTCGACTTCCTGAAAGGCACGGGACATCCGAACGCGCTGCCGGTCACCGACTCGACGATGACGCCCGGGCCCGACCAGATCTTTTCGCTGTTCATGCACTGGGCTCTGCCTCGGCACGGGCTCGAGACCTACCTCGAGTGGGGAAGAACGGAATTCCCGACTTCACTGCACGATTTTCTGACCGAGCCCAATCACACGCGCGGCTACACCGCTGGTCTTCAATGGCTTAGCGCACCGGCTGGTGCGAGCTCGCGCGTTCGGCTGCAAACGGAAATAACGAACATCGAGCAGAGCAGCACCTATCGCCTGCGGCCGATGGGTTCCTGGTATACGAGCCGGGCAGTGATCCAGGGATATACCAACGAGGGGCAGATGCTCGCGGCTGGTATCGGACCAGGGTCGTCGGCGCAGTGGTTTGCGGCCGACTACCTCCGATCGTCGTGGGAGCTTGGTCTCAATTTTGGACGCCAGAGGTTCAACAACGATGCCTTCTTTGTGCAGGCGAATCCAAACCGCTGCTTTCACGACGTGACCGTGTATCCGGGAATGCGAGCCCAGCTGAATACAAGGTTCCTGAAGGTCGGCTTCGACGCGTCGAAGATCGTTCGGTACAACGCCTTCTTCCAGCGCATTCGTGGATGTGAAAACGGCATTGAGGCAATCGGAGATAGATCGAGCCAGCACATGGCGATTACAGTTACGGCACTGCAATGGTGATGAGAATGAAGAACCTTTTGACCGTTGCCGCGGTTGCATCAGTCGCTGCGGCGTCGGGGTGCGTTGAGACCGCTGGACCGTTTCTGACGACGTCCGAGCCGCGAGTTCTTTTCGTATCGAACCGGGACGGCCCCGAGAACATCTATTCGATGAACTCGGACGGTACCGGCGTCAGGCGTCTGACGACGACCGCGTTCAGGGATTCACGTCCCGCGTGGTCCGCAGACGGGACCAAGATTGCGTTCCAGTCGAACCGCGACGGGAACAACGAGATATACGTGATGAACGCCGATGGAAGCGATCAGCACAACGTCACGCGCGATCCCGCCAACGACGAAAATCCGATGTGGTCTCCCGACGGCGCGCGCATCGCGTTCTCGAGTAATCGCGACGGCAACAAGGAGATTTACACGATCAATCCCGACGGGTCGGGCGCAAAGCGTCTCACGGATTTCTTTGCAGACGACACGTGGCCGTCATGGTCGCCTGATGAGCGCAAGATTGTTTTCTACGGTCCGCGCAATTCAGTAAACTCGGATATCTATCTTCTCGACATTGCCCAGAATGCCACGTTCCGTCTTACCGTAAACGGATCGGAGGAACAGACGCCCATGTGGTCGCCCGACGCGACGAAAATTGTGTTCGCTACCAATCGCGACGGGAACTTCGAGATATACACGATGAATCCCGACGGTACTGACCAGAAGAACATCGCGAACAATCCTGCGGGCGACGCGCGGCCGTGGTGGTCCGCACGCGGCCAGGAGATTTGCTTCACGAGCACGCGAGACGGCAATAACGAGATTTACATCATGAATGCGGACGGCACGAATCAGCGCCGCATCACCAGCAATCCGGCGTTCGACGATTTCTGTTCGTTGAAGTGACCTCGTGTACAGCAAGTACTACGAGCAGCAC
>JADGQR010000114.1 GCA_017881685.1 Gemmatimonadaceae bacterium | reverse complement strand
CGTTCGCGCCGAGCACGCCGATCTTGGCGCCAGGGTAAAAAGACAGCCAGATCCCGCGCAGAATCTCCCGCGAAGGCGGGACGACCTTGCGCAGGTCTTTCATTACATAAATGAACTGTGGTGCCACGAAGAGCCTCGAATTTCCGGAGTAGTCCCGGGAGAATTCACCGGGAGTTGAGCGCTCCGAAAGTTAAGGCCTCCAGGTGCGCCGCGGCGTCATGAAGAATGAGCCGCCGCTAGCACCCAACACCGATTTCGTCATCTGTCGGTAATCGCAGTTGCTTCTTCGACCCGCGACAGTGCAACCGCATCAACCTGTGTTCCCGGAGCATCACCATCCAGGAACTCGTCATGGTGAATCAGATCGCGCAGACGTGCGGCGCTGCCGAGCCGATACGGCACGGTCGTCACAACTACATTCGGCTTGAACAGAAACGCCGTGCGGATGTAGAGAGACGTTTTGTTGTGAAGCAGATGCTCCCACCATCTGTGGGGAACAATTTCAGGCACGATGACCGTGACCAGATCGGCCTCACCTCCGTGCGTCAGGCTTTTGACATAATCCACCAGCGGCTTGATTACCGATCGGTATGGTGAGGGTAGAATCACCAGCTCCACGCCTATGTCCCATTCCTCCCATTGCGACGCGAGCTCCCTGGCATCATCGGGATCTACTTCAACATAGGCCGCGCGAACGTCTTCCGAGATTGTCGTCGCGTAAACGAGCGCACCCGCTGTAGGCTTCGTGATTCCATTAACCGGTACCACTACCGTGTGATGAAGGAACATCAGCGGCGCCTGGCCAGCGTATCTGATCTCGCGCTCGAAGGATTCGTAATGAGCGTGGATCTTCCTCAGCAACAAGATGATCGACGGAATTATCAGTACGACAATCCATGCGCCGGTGGTGAACTTCGTCACCACCTGGACGATTGACACCAGGGCCGTAGCCACCGCCCCAAATCCGTTGAGAAGCGCTTTCCACCGCCATCCCTTCGTTCTGATTTTGAACCAGTGGACGACCATTCCCGCCTGTGACAGAGTAAAACAGACAAACACACCAATCGCATAAAGAGGGATGAGAGCACTTGTATCGCCACGGAACAACCACACCAGCAGCATCGCTACCAGCGCCAGAGCGATGATTCCATTGGAGAACGCGAGGCGGTCTCCACGCGCTGTAAACTGCCGTGGCATATATCCGTCTCGCGCCAGGATGCTCGAGAGTCGAGGAAAGTCGGCGAACGCGGTATTCGCGGCGAGCACGAGAATGGCGAAGGTCGCGTATTGAAGAGTGAAATACAGCGCGCCGCCGCCGAAGATATGTCTTCCAAGCTGTGAAAGAATCGTCTCGTGCGCTGTTGGCATCACCTGGAAGCGCCGCGCGAGATAGCTGACGCCCAGGAAAAAGGTGGCGAGAATCGCTGCCATCCATCCCAGTGTTGTGGCGGCGTTCTTCGAGCCCGGACTTCTGAACGCTCCAACTCCGTTCGAGATCGCCTCCGTTCCCGTCATTGCAACGCATCCTTCGGCGAAACCCCGGAGAATCAGAAAGGTGAGCGCAAATCCCACCGGCCATCCCGGGCCGTGTTGCGCTGCCGATGTTGGATCGACTCGTATCGGGCCCGCCACCGGGGCAATCTCATGCCCTGCAAACCCCCGGTAAATGCCCGTGGCTATGAGCGCCAGCATTATCGCGATGAAAATGTATGTCGGCACGCTGAACACGATGCCCGACTCGCGCACGCCGCGAAGATTTACCAGCATCAGGAGGAACGTCGCTGCGATGCACAAACCAACGGTGTGCGAAATGAGCAACGGATAGGCGGAAGTGATTGCCGCGATACCACTGGAAATCGACACCGCGACCGTGAGGATGTAGTCCGTGAGAAGAGAGGCCGCTGCCACCAATCCGAATCGCACACCGAGGTTGTCCTTGCTCACAGTGTACGACCCGCCGCCGGCGGGGTAGGCAAAGACGGTCTGGCTGTACGAGATCGCCACCAGCACCAGAAGTCCGACGATTACAGCCGAGATCGGAACGACGTAGGAAAGAGCCGCTGTGCCGAGCACCGCCAGAACCAGCAGTGTCTGCTCCGTGGCGTACGCAACGGAGGAGATCGCGTCCGAGGAGAGAACAGCCAGCGCTGTTTTCTTGTTGAGGCGCTCGTTCTCCAGCCTGTCGGAGGAAAGAGGCCGGCCAAAGAGCAGTCGCTTGAAACCCGGAAAGGTGCTGGACATCGATCTTGTGCTGAACCGGAATGCGGGCGGCTGCATCCGGGAATGCGGCTGGAGCCCACCTCATCACAGAGAGTTCTGTCGGCCCGGCGGACCGTAATGACTAGTGCGCGAGGAGTGAAATGCGCGTGAAGATCAGGCTCTTTTCCGTGAAGAAATCGTAAAGATTTCTACTGGCCTGCGAGCACATCCACGTCAATTGCCGGTACCCGAAGCGTGAAGATGCTGCCGCCACCCACTCGTGCCTCATATACCAGAGAGCCAGCTTGTGCTTCGACAAGCGCCCTCGCAATTAACAACCCAAGGCCTGACCCACCCACGTCA
The DNA here is from genome assembly GCA_017881685.1 of Gemmatimonadaceae bacterium. Classification (GTDB taxonomy): domain Bacteria; phylum Gemmatimonadota; class Gemmatimonadetes; order Gemmatimonadales; family Gemmatimonadaceae; genus UBA4720. The sequence goes on along the minus strand of JADGQR010000114.1, from coordinate 2,051 downwards.
GGTGGCAATCCGGGCTTTCGGTAGAATGGCTCGAAAATTCTCTCGCCTTCCGCGGCAGGCACACCCTGCCCTCTGTCTGAAACCGAGAACGCCAGCCACTCTCCGTCCCGCCGGACACCAAGGTCCACAGGTTCCGACGGCGGGGAGTACTTGAGCGCATTTTCCAGGAGGTTTACGAGAGCTCGCAATGTCTGCGGGAAATCGAACCTGCCGATCAGCAGCGGGTCGCCCTCTTCGATCGCCACCCTGATCTCACGTCCCACTGTCGTCCCCGCCACTCGTTGTAGCGCTGCTCCAATGAGATCCTCGGCTTCGTTCGGCTCCGGATTGAGAGAGGCGGTACCACTGTTGAGTCTCGATATGTCGAGCAGATCGGCAACCAGGGAATTGAGCCGGTCGGCTTCCTCTTCGATTATCATCGCTCGTTCGTCGCCACCTGATGCGAGGTCGGCCGCGAGCGCCTTGATGGTCGTGAGAGGCGTCCGGAGATCGTGTGAGACCGATGCGATCACCGCGTCCTTGAGACGTGATGCCTCGCGCAATGCGTCGGCGTGTTCTGCTCTTGCTCCAAGCTGTTCGCGCTCGATCGAGAGCCGTTCGAGCTCTGCACTGCGTTGCCGCGCGATATCGGCTTCAGCCCGCGCTCGCTCGAACAGCTGCGCCGCAACAACACTCGTGAGAAGAAATGCACCGAGCACTGCCCAGTCGACCGATTTGGCCACTGCGAGCGTTCCATACGGCGGCAGAAAGAACCAGTCGAAGGATATGAATGCAACGCCCGCGAGAAGAAATCCGAGCCCTCGGCCTTCGCGTGCGCTTCCACCCTGAACCACGAGGAGATAGACGAGCGCCACCTGCGCTTCGTTCAGGCGATTGCGAACGAGAAGCATTCCCACCGTCACGATGGCGAGTACGCCAAGCCAGACGATCCAGGGCCATCGCCCCCGGTTTCCAGCCCGCGTCACGGCAGACAAGGGTATTATGACCACCGCTACGGCTCGAATCGGTAACCGACGCCCGGCTCGGTGATGATCAATCGCGGCCGCACCGGGTCGGCTTCGATCTTCCGCCTCAGACTTCGGATATGTACCCGCAGATACTGCTGGGCGTCACCGTATGAGCTGCTGCCCCAGACAGCGTCGAAAATCTGGCGGTGAGTCATCGTGCGACCGGCGTGCTTCACCAACGTCCGCAGTAAATCCCATTCAATTCGCGTCAGGTGCACCACGTTACCGTCGCGCAGCAGGCTCGGCTTGGCCAGATCGATCGTCACTGCGCCGGCCTCGATCAGGGAGTTCGCCGGCCCGAGTGGCGTTGTGCGCGCTCGGCGCAGCTGCGCACGAACTCGTGCTCTCAGCTCACTGGTGCTGAAGGGCTTGGTGATGTAGTCGTCGGCGCCGGCATCGAGGAGCTCAACTTTCTCTGCATCGGCATGCCGCGCCGAAAGAACGATGATGGGCACATCGTACCATTTACGGATTTCGCGGCACACGTCCACACCCGGTATGTCGGCCAGACCGAGATCGAGAATGATCAGATCGGGACGTTCCGCGGCTGCCATGTCGATTCCTTCGGCACCGGATACGGCTTCGATCACCCTCGTTTTTTCGTCGCCAAGAGCGTTCCGGACGACACGTCGGATTTGCGGCTCATCATCGATCACCAGCACAGTCGTGACAGCCATACGAGCAAGTTACCGACGCTGCTCCCCACCCTCCAGCACTGGAAACCTGAACGGCCCCCTCAAGAGTGGTTTTGGCAGCGCCAAATGACTCTTAATCATTAGGTTGTAGAATCCCTTCGATAATAGTAGTGATTTGCTACTATATAGGCCCAGCGCCATCGTTTATTCTTGGCTTCATGCTTCCACTCGAATTCACCACAGCCGAACGAAACCTGATCCGCCGGCTTCGTACGCCTGCCGCGGTGCAACGCTGGCTCAATTCTCTCCCCTACAACACCGAAAAGGGGGGTGAGACCCTTCGAACCTTTCGCGGCGTGGTGCGTACCGGCTCAGCGCATTGTCTCGAGGCAGCACTCTCGGCCGCCGT
>JADGQR010000113.1 GCA_017881685.1 Gemmatimonadaceae bacterium | reverse complement strand
GGAATGCGTGGTTCATGACATTGTCGGGCGGCCAGAAGCAGCGGCTCTTCATTGTGCTCGCGCTCATCAATGATCCGGAAGTGGTCTTTCTCGATGAGCTGACGACGGGACTCGACCCTCAATCGCGCCACGCGATATGGGAGCTCGTTCGCGGAATCCGTGCGCGCGGCAAGACAGTTTTCCTTACGACGCATCTTATGGAAGAGGCCGAGCGTCTCTGCGACCGTGTCGCAATCATCGAGCACGGGAAGATCATCGACATCGACTCACCCGACCGATTGGTGAGCCGTCACTGTCCCGAACGGTCAGTAGTTCTGATGGCGGAAGATGGCCGGGCGGAACAATGCTTCAGGGAAGTGGCCGGAGTCGCAGATGTGACGAGAGAGGACACCCGCTACACGATTCGCGGCAGCGGTGAGGATCTCGTCACCAACGTGATTCATTGTCTCTCGGACAACAAAATTCGCGTCACCGATTTCCGCACGATTCTTCCGACCCTCGAGGATGTTTTCCTCAAGGTCACCGGCCGTTCAATCCGCGATTAAGGGCGAGGAAATTTTGCGCGGACTCTTCAAGCTGACCTGGATAGAGCTCAAGATATTCATTCGCGAGCCCCTCGGCGCTCTCGGAACCGTGATCGTGCCGGTGCTCGTGTTCATCGCACTTGGACGTCTCGGGGCCAGCGTTGCTCCTCGATCAGAGATCGCGTCGAGCAGCGTATTCAAGGTCGATGTGCCCGTGTTTGCCGCGGTTCTCATTGCGGTTAACGCAGTGCTGTCGCTTGTCGCGATCATCTCGATCTATCGCGAAGGGGGAATTCTCAAACGTCTTCGCGCGACTCCGCTACGACCGCAGACGATTCTTACGGCTCAGGTGCTGGTGAAGCTGATTCTCACTGCGGTAACTCTCATTCTGACCTTGCTCGCAGGCAAACGATACTATCCCGTTGGAGCGAACGCGCCGCTGTTCGGATTTCTCATCGCACTTCTGATCTCGACCTGCGCCATTCTTTCGATGGGCTTCCTGATCGCCAGCATCGTCCCGACTGCAAGGTTCGCACAGCCGATCGGCGGAATTATCCTCTATCCGATGATCGCCCTGTCTGGTCTTTTCGTTCCACTGGCTGTCATGCCGCCAGGCATGCGAATGGTTGCCAAGGCGCTGCCTTTGACCTATTCAGTTTCTCTCCTCCAGGGTGCATGGAGAGGAGATCCCTGGTCGAGCCACGTGGGGGACATCGCAGCTCTGGCGCTGGTTTTCCTGATTTGCACGGTTCTTTCAGCGAAAGTATTCAGGTGGGAATGAGTGCGTTGAATTACTATTTCCGGAGTAACAGGAGACGCATATGACAAAGAAAGGACATCCGGTCATTCCAGATTTTTCGCAACGGAAGCCATCCAAGAAGCCGCCCGCACCGGCTGACCCACACGCTCGTCACGTTCCGCATCCGAAGCCGATCGCAAAGCCTCAGGCGACATCGCAGAAGTCCGGTCGTCGCGGTCAATAGTCTGGAAACCAGACGCAGCGCCGGACGAGTCAAGCCAGGCGAGCGAATTGTCCGGAAGCCTCGACCGGGGGGCAAACAGCATATTAATGAAGGCCGCCGTACGGGTAACGGCGGCCTTTGGCGTCACAAATCCGGCGTCCCTCTTGCATTAGGAGAGCCTCATGCCCGTCTTAGCATCGATCATCGACGTTTTCACGCGAGGGTCCGACCGCCCTGTGCGCCGGCTCGTCGCCTACTATCTGTTTCTGGGTGTGCTCGCTTTCGGATTGGCCCTGGTCTTTCCGCGGCTCATCGAGATGCTCGCCGGAAAAGGCCTTGAGGGCATGCCCGGCGGCCAAAAAGCGCTCCAGGATGGACTCACCGGAGGCGGGGCGACGACTTCGCTATTCGGTCCCGGCACGCTCGGCGACATAACGATATCGACTCTCGTGATTCTCGTCGGGACGCTGCTCCTCATGCTCCCGGTCTCGTGGGTCTACATGTCAGCCCGGTCGGTGCAGGGTCACAGCCAGTCGGTCGTTCAGACGCTCATCATCCTGCCGCTCGTCGTTGCCGGCATCATCATCATCGTGCAGAACAGCCTCGCACTTGCGTTCAGCCTCGCGGGTGTCGTCGGTGCGGTGCGGTTTCGAACGAACCTCAAGGACACCCGCGATCTCGTATTCGTCTTTCTGAGTATCGCAGTCGGATTCGCAGCCGGTGTGCAATCGCTCGCTGTCGGGGCGCTCCTGTCGATCTTCTTCAACTTCGTTCTCATTCTCACCTGGAGATACGACTACGGCAGGAATGTCCTTACGCCGACAGCATCTTCTCAGTGGACCGGACCTCTCCAGTCGCTTGCGAGTCAGACCGGCCAGCACGAAGTCCCTGATCGCGATCTGATTCTTTCGCTGACGCCGGAGAATGCCGACATACTGGCCGAGCGCTTCGGGCGGGTCAGTGAGGCGCTTGGAAAAAAGAAGAAAAAGCCTCGCTACGACTCGGTGCTCACAGTCGCGACGGACGAGGTACCGCATGCGCAGGAAGCCGTGCAGAAGGTGCTCGACGCAAGCGCAAAGCGCTGGAAGCTCGACGAGGTAGTGCTGAATACCGGAAAGCCGTCGGTCATCTACTACCTCGTGCGCCTGAAGAAGTCTGTCACTCGCGATGAGTTCCTGACCGCGGTGCACAACGAGGCAGGTGGTCTGATCACGTCGTCTGACCTCGAAGTGGGCGAGCGCGTACGGGAAGAGGACACCTCGAAGGTATGAGAACCGGGGGCACTGTCGCCCTGATGATTGGCGCGTTGGCGGTCATCAGTGGCTGCAGTGACACGAAAGAACAAGGAGCCGCTCAGCTGAAGGCGCTTGGCAACACACGCGCCAGGCAACTGGACAACCGGCTCGCAAGTGTCGACAAGGGAGCGGACAGTTCGCGACCCGTTGCGATGTGGATCATGCCGCCGGAGCTGAGAGAAATTTCCGGACTCGCCCTCACTGCGGATGGCAGAATTCTCACGCACGATGACGAAGTCGCAAAGATTTCCGTCCTCGACCCGCGCCGAGGCATTCTGCTCAAGCAGTTCACGCTCGGCACCGGGATGCGAGGAGACTTCGAATCGATCACGGTCGCGGGAAGCGACATCTACATGCTCGCGAGCAACGGCGTGCTGTTTCAGCTCCAGGAAGGTGCTGACGGCGCCGGTGTGCCCTACTCGGCCGTCGACCTCCATCTGAAAAACAATTGCGAATTCGAGAGCATGGTCTACCAGGCCGACAGTGACTGGCTGGTGATGCCGTGCAAGAATGCGAAAGACAAATCGCTCGATCACAACCTGGTGGTCTACCGCTGGAAGTTGCACGCACCGGATGCGCAGCGCCTTTCGATGGTGACGATTCCGTTCGCTCAGCTGGTTGGCAGGAACAAGTGGAAAAATCTCCATCCATCCGACATCACAATCGATCCGACAACGGGCAACTTCGTCATGATCACGTCGCACGAAAAGGCGTTGATCGAGACAACTCGTGATTGGGATCTGGTGAGAGCAGAGCCACTTCCCCCGGGGCATAATCAGCCCGAAGGCATAGCAATTACAAAGGACAGCATTCTGATGATCAGCGACGAAGCGACGCGCAAACCTGCAGCAATCACCCTTTATCGGTGGCACCCCTCCCAGAAGAGGGACAGCATCCAATGACTCCAGCGAAGAAATTCCGAGCCTCAACCCTGACTGTTGTTTCTTTGCTGGCGTTATCTGCGAGTGTGTCGCATCCAGCATCTGCACAAACGCCTTCGACCGCAGTGATTGGAACGGACAGCGTCACAGTCGCTGCCGGCCCCGACTACGCAGCGGGCAGCTTTCACCGGAAGCTTCTTGGCGACAATTATCGCGACGTGTGGACGGCGCCGATCAAGGTTCCTGTTCTCGACCTCAAACACTTCGGAGGCGGGCTCACTCCGACCAAGCTTGGCGGCGGACAACAGACGAAGTCAGTTCGATTCATCGCAGCGGCTGACAGCTCGGAGTGGGTGTTTCGCTCGGTGCACAAGGGATCGAGAGTTCTATCAGAGCAGTTCGATCACACTATCGTCGCCTACATCTTCCACGACTACGGCAGCGCATCTCATCCACTTGCAGCGCTTCCGGCGTCGCGTTTTCTGGAAGATGCCGGCCTGCTTCACCCTACTGCACGGGTTGCCGTCATGCCGGACGATCCCGCCCTCGGGAAATTCCGGAAGGAATTCGCCGGGATGCTCGGGATGATCGAGGAATATCCGGCGGTGCCGAAGGAAGGACAGGCGTTCGCCGATGCAAAGGACATAATCGACAGCGACAAGCTTCTCGAAAAGATCAACAAGGATCCGCGCGAGCAGATCGACGCGCGCACGATGCTCACGGCACGTCTGCTGGACATGTTCCTGGGCGACAACGACCGGCATCCGGGTCAGTGGAAGTGGGCACGGATGGGAAAGAAGGGAGACTCGCCGTGGGTACCGATTGGACGTGATCGCGACAAGGTCTTCGTGTCCTACGGTGGAATGATCGGGTCGGCCGTCCGCATCGGAATTCCCAGTCTCATCACGTTCAATGGACAATACGCCGATCCGACCGCACAGTTCACGAACGCTGTAGCGTTCGATCGGCGCACCCTCGGCGGACTCGACAAGGCAGTGTGGGATTCTGTCGCACTGAGTCTGACGAACACGCTTTCCGATGCGGAGATCGACCGCGCTCTATCGACTCTTTCGCCTCAATACGGCCCGACGTCCCTTCGCATCGCCGCGACTCTCAGGGAACGCCGAAACAACCTGCGTGCTGCCGCAGACAACTACTACAGCCTTCTGTCGAGAGTCGTAGACGTGCACGGAACGGATGCCGACGACAAGGCGACGATCGTTCGCAACGCCGACGGGTCGGTCGACGTGGCATTGTCGTCTGAAAAGAGCGGGACATACTACGCGCGCCGGTTCTTGCCGGGCGAGACGAAGGAGATTCGTGTTTACCTCCACGACGGCGACGATTCTGCCGTTGTGACGGGCAGCGCTCCGCAAAGCATTCACCTGCGGGTCATCGGCGGCAACGGCACCAACACTTTTGTTGATCGGTCGGTTGTCGGCGGCGACACTGCTCCGACGCACTTCGTCGATGCTGGCACTGTGAGCGGAGTTTCATACGCAGTCGATAGCGTCGCGGAAAAAACCAACGCTGATGACGCGCTCAATCATCGGTTCAACCGTCTGCCGTGGCTTCAGGCATATGACACGCTGATCCCTCCCCAGCGCGATTACGGAGTCGCGTTCAATCCGCTTGGGAAGATCAACACAGGCCGCGGGCTCGGCTATGTGCCGAGGATCGGCTTCGAGAGGTCGACCTATGGATTCAGAGACGTACCGTACTCGACTCTTTTGAAGGCTGACCTCGGATATTCGACGAAGCATCGCGGCTTCGCGTCGAATCTGTTCGCCGACAAGCGCTTCGAGAGCACACAGGTTCACGTGCCCGTCTCGGCTCAGCTGTCTCAGGTCGAAATGGTACAGTTCAAGGGATTCGGCAACGGGCTCGCCGATCTGCACGACAGCGTCTACGACATACGGCAGTTCCAGCGAATGTTCCGTCCGGCGATCGGATTCTCTCCCAATCCGTTGAGCGACATATCTCTCGGTCCGATCGTGCGCTACACGACAACCGACAGCGTGCGCAACCGCTTTATCTCGCAGGGCAATATTTACGGAACCGGCACGTTCCGGCAGGCGGGTCTCCAGTTGAGATCGCATTACGAAACGCGCTACAAGCCTGACACCCTCAAACCGCGTGCGCTGTTCGATCTGAACGGCGCTGCATTCCCCGGAATGTGGGATGCGAAATCTGCGTATGAGTCAGTCGATGGTCTCGTTGCCGCATTCTTTACGCTGCCGGTCGCAAAGCTCCCCGTGGTTGCGTTGCGAGCAGGCGGCAGAAAACTCTTCGGCGATTTCCCGTACTTCGATGCGGCGTTCCTTGGTGGAACGAGCTCGCTGCGCGTTGAGGAGCGCCAGCGCTTCGCAGGCGATGCGTCGATGTACGGAAACGCGGAGCTCCGCGTCCCGGTCGCACAGTTCCCGTTCATTCTTCCGCTCGATGTAGGCTTGATCGGATTCGCTGATGCGGGACGCGTTTACGTCGACGGCAATTCGCCGGGCGGTTGGCACACGGCTGCCGGCGGAGGATTCTGGGTCGGGCTGCTCAATCCAGGGACCAACTTCAACATCCTCTTCACGAACAAGAGTTACCGCCGCATTACGACGAGTATTGGCTTCGCTTACTGATTTTCCGATTCCTCAACTGCTATTTGACACAGAGACCACAGAGACCACAGAAACCACAGAAACTTCTCTCTGGGCGGGAATCTCCGCTGCGAGAGACTCCAGCCGGACTGAAGTTTCTGTTCTTTGGGGGGTAACAACGGAACTGCATCAGGGTGAAGGCCGAACATGCCTGTTGTTCCGTTGTTTAACCTCAAAAAAAGAAGCTCGACCGAGAAATGACGCCGCGTGGTAAGGAACGCCGTCTACTCCGCTGTTTCTGTGGTCTCTGTGGTCTCTGTGTCAAATAGCAGTTTGATAAACGAGAGCTTCTCGCACAGGCAATGGCACTAGATAGACGAAGAAACCCGAACCGAAAACCTGGAGAGAAGCCGCAGGACAGTGACGCACGCGGCAATCAGCTTCATACTCCGCCGTTTGGGACTGAAATTCCGAGCGCCGATGAGCATGAGCCCACGCCCGGAGATTTCAGCGAAAGCCGCGAGCGGCTTTATCGGCAGCATCTTTTCGCAGCCGATCACTTCGCAACGAAGGCACAGAAGCTGGACGATCGTGGGCCTGGCGAGCTGACAGATGAAGAGATCTGCTCACATGGCGCGTTCGTCACGGGCGCGGTCTTCTCCGCCGCCGCGTTTCTCGAGACGTCGATTACCGACCTGTACCTCGAGCTTCAGAAGCTGAGCCAGTCAGGCCAGCGGAATATGAGGCGAGAGCTCGCCATGCTCCCGCGCGTCTGGCCCGAGATCGCCGGAGCTCCAGTGCTTCACAAGTATCAGCTCGCGTTGTCAGTCGCTGACGCAGATCAATACAACGAGAGCCGTTCTCCGTACTTCGACGCCGAGAGCGTGATTCGCCTTCGCGATTCGCTTCTCGATTACAATCCCGAATGGGACGACAAGCGCGGCCGCCATCATTCGCTTCAGAAGAGACTCTTCGCGAAGTTTCCGCCGAATCCGTTTGCAATGGAAAACTCGCCATGGTTTCCGGATCGCTGCCTGAGTGCAGGCTGCGCAAAGTGGGCAGTGAGAGCAGTACAGTTTTTCAGTGACGACTTCTGTCACCGCATGGCGATTCCCGCGCGCGCACAGGTGAGCTGCGACAGGCCGTAAAAACCACTCGCTGGAGGACATATGCCCGAAACAGACGGCTGGAAATCGATCGTCGCATCGTCGCTGGACTGGGAGCAGGCGCACATGAGCCTCGAGAGTGTCGTCGTCGGTCTCGCACCGGAGCTGCGATCAAAGAAACCTGAGGCTCTTCCGCACTCTGTCTGGGATATCCTCGAGCACATCAGGATCGCGCAGCATGATCTCCTCGATTTCTGCACGAACCCCGACTATCACCATGACCTCGCCTGGCCGGACGACTACTGGCCCAAAGAAAGTCGCGATGTCAGTGATGCCGAGTGGGAGAAGAGCGTCACCGAGTTCAAGCGGGAGCGAGAGGAGCTGAAGAAATTCACGACGGAGAATGACAGGGATCTGACCGCAACGATTCCGGCGGGGACTGGCCAGACCTATCTGCGGACCGTGATCGTAGCGCTCGATCACACATCGTATCACACGGGAGAGATCGTCACTGTCAGGCGGCTGATCGGGGCATGGCCACCTAGCTAGAGGGCGAATCCCCCGGTCTTGTCCGTAATCGGCTTACAAAACGCTTGCACCCTTCGCTACACCGCCTCATTATTGCCCCCCACCGAACAGCAATTCGTAAACCAGCAGACGAGGGTGTAGCAATTGGTTCGAGGAGCATCTCTGCCGACGCTTGTAGCATGGATCGCGTCCGCAAGTTTGACCAGCTCGCTGGCGCCGCATAAGGCGCCTCTCACGAAAGGTGAGCCGGAGGTCTTCGCCAATCCGGCTGTCCTCACTAACGAGTCGCACTCTCCTCACACGGTCGAAGTCACCCTCACCGCGAGGAAAGAGCGCATCCTGCTTGCCTCGGGAAAGATCGCTGAAGGTTATACGTACAACGGAATGACTCCCGGCCCGACAATCGAAATCCGGGAAGGCGATCACGTCATCATTCACTTCCACAATGAGTTGCCGCAGGCGACCACCATTCACTGGCACGGTCTCCACATTCCCGCGGATCAGGATGGAAGTCCGCTCTATCCGATCCAGCCTGGCAAATCGCACGACTACATCTTCACGATTGGACAAGGAACCGCGGGCACGTACTGGTATCATCCGCATCCTGACGTGACGACCGGATACCAGGTAGCGAGGGGTTTGTACGGCGCGCTGATCATTCGCGCCGACGATGATCCGCTGCCTGCTTCACTCCCCGAGAAAATCATCGTTCTCGCTGACAACCGCTTCGCGAGCGATGGCTCCGTCGATATTCCCGATGAGGCCTCGCAAGCCGGTCTCGTCGATATGGAGAACGGTCGCGAAGGAAATACGTTCCTGATCAACGGACACGTCATGCCGACGATTGGAATCCGCAGCGGCGAAGTTCAGCGCTGGCGGATTATCAACGCGTCTGCGTCGCGCGTGTATCGCCTTTCCCTTGGCGGACAGACCTTCACGCAGGTCGGAAGCGACGGCGGATTGTTCGAACATCCCGTCGACATGAAAGAGATCGTCATTTCGAATTCGGAGCGCGTCGAGATTCTCGTTCATGGCACCGGCGCGCCTGGAAGCACGACGACATTTCAGTCGCTGCCGTACGACCGCTACGCGCCTCAAACCCGGCCGTCATACTGGGACAATCCGATCGACCTCGCGACGCTCAAGTATTCGAACGAGCCTCCCGTCACTCCAATTCAGCTGCCTTCGACGCTGCGCGTCATTCCGGCTCTCGATACGCTCACGGCCACAACAACCAGATACTTCGCCCTCGGCCAGGGGATCATCAACGGAAAGACGATGGACATGAACCGCGTCGACACCCGCGTTCGGCTCGGTTCTATGGAGATCTGGCAGATCGAGAACATCGTCGGAATGGACCACCCGTTTCACCTTCACGGGTTCCGGTTTCAGATCATCGATCGCAACGGTGTGCCGGAAAAGGACCGGCGCTGGAAGGACACGGTGAACGTGCCGAAGCACGAAACGGTTCGATTCGTCGTGAAGTTCGACGATTTCCCGGGCAAGTGGATGTATCACTGTCACATTCTCGACCATGAAGACCATGGCATGATGGGAATTCTTGAAGTGAAATAACCCCCACGGAGGAGACATGATTCGCTCGACGAACGCGTCACACCGAAGGACATCCACAACGAAGGTCTGGTTCGCTTCACTGCTGATCGCGGCTGTAGCATGCACGAGTCAGGGCACGACGACGAACACCTCAGGCAACCTGCTCACTGGCGATGCACGGACGGCGCAGATTCTTCAGGGCAGATATCTGGTGATGAGCCACGACTGCGGAGGTTGTCACGGCGGCGGTTCGGATCCGAGATCGCCGCTGTGGCTGTCGGGAGTGCACTCGCCGATTGACGAATTCAAGATCGGACCATTCACGACGCGTCCGAAAAACCTCACTCCAGACAATCAGACCGGAACGGGTCACTTCAGCGAGCGACAGATTTTCAACGCGCTTCGCTATGGTCTCCGACCCGAGGAAACGCCGGACGTAGAAATCACTTCCACCGTTCCGGGCCAGGGAAATTTTCCGCTCCACCCGCACTATCTGGCGATCCCGATGCCGTGGCCGGCATGGCGGTACATGCCTGACAACGAGCTGTGGGCGGTCGCGGCTTATCTGAAGGAAGGCCTCAAGCCCGTGCACAATGTCGTGAAGGACAGCGAAGGGCCGCCTGATTTCTGGGCCGGGTACTACGTCGCCGACACGATCGGCACCTATCCCGCCGCGCCGTTCCCAACAGCTAACGAACGAGGGAGATAGCGCTCAGCGCGGCGGAGAGCTTTTCCACCGCCTGTGAAACCAGAAATACTGCTCGGGCGCGAGGCGGACCTGTCGTTCAAGTCTTCGTGCAAGCTCCGCAGTCAAAGCAGTAACGTCAGTCTCGAGGTCGCCGGTGCGCGTGACATCAACTCGCTCGCCGGCGACTTCGTATTTCACCTCACGTCCCGGAAGCCTTCGCGCGATGCACGAAAACACCGGCGCACTCAACCGCAGCGCGAACAACGCAGGGCCGCGATGCGTCGAAGCCGGACGACCAAAGAACGGGACGAAAATGCCAGACCGCCGCGCGTCCTGATCGCCGACGATTCCCACCACACCATTCGCGCGAAGCACACGGGGAACGCGCGTCGAGGCCTGACTCTGGTAAATGGTCTCGACGCCGAGCTTTCGCCTGAGCTCCTGAAGCCGTTCATCGACGAGACGATTGCCCTGTCGCCGTACGATGGCGGCAATAGGAACTCCACGTGCAGCGACCGCCGCCGCGGCTATCTCCCAGTTCCCGTAATGACCAGTTACGAGAAGCACGCCGCGGCCCTCGCCTAGCGCCGCTTCCATCTGGTCCCAGCCTGAGGGGATCGTTCGCTCGATGACCCCTCGCGAGTCCAGCTTCGACAGGCGCATCATGGCAGTCGCCTCTCGACCAAGATGCTCGTACGCTTTGCGAGCGATCGCTGCTCGCCACTTGTCGTCTTTTTCTGGAAACGCGAGGCGAAGATTGTCTTCGACAACGTCGCGCCTGATTCCCATGCGATAAACGGCGCGCCCGATATTCGCGCCGAAAACATCAGCCGCTCGCTCAGGCATGGCCGAGACCGCCTTCTCGAGTGTGCGGGTGAGGGCGTACTCGGCCTTGTGGGTTCGCGAGTGTTTGTGAACTCGCGGTTTCTCGGCAACAGCCGTTGCGAGCGAACTGTCGCCGGCTGCAGGACTGGCGATTGCTTCTGAGGCGCTGAGGTTGCTGGCGGAGTCTTGCATCGGGTCTACATGAAAATAGCCCCTTCCTTGGGAAAAACCGGCTTTGCCTGGCTCTGCTTCTAGGTTTGCGTCTGAAGGAATGACTCGCTGAAAGTCACCAGAATGAGCAATCCGACGAGCGTTGCGCCCCAGCCAAGGAAGAGAAGGGTGCCGAGCTGCTCGATGCGTGATTCGGTTTCAAACAACGATCGGCCGACGACGATGAATCCACCCGATGCGCCGGGATTCTTCGTGACGACAGTCGCCATGCGGACGCCGGGCTCCGGCTGCCATGTGACCCGCGCCTCTCCGGATTGGCGCACGCTTTCAAGAACTCCCCTTGGCACCGGACGAAGCTCGCCGTGCAGGCGACCTGAGGACGCGACGACTGTTCCGTCGTCCGATACAGCGGTGATGAACGGCGCAAGGCTCGTGGCCAGCTCTGTCTGTGTCTGTGGGATCACAGCGTTGATCGACTGCCCGGCAGCGAGCGCGGTCCTCGCGTCCCGTGCGATCTCGATCTGCGGGTCGTTCGCCATTTGGCGTCCGGTCTGCTGAGCCGAAACGTAGATCAGGAGACAGAGGGCGCTAGCGAGCCCTGCGAACGGGATCCATCGAAGCAACACTGTTCGAATCATTATGCGGGTCCTCGGCTGGGGTGAGTCGTCATCTACTTTGTAGCATAAAGTAGTCTGCGATGCAAGGGAAGTAGCTCTTTTTGCAGCGCCTGCGCGAGTGCGTCCACCAGCCGATATTTATGAACTCGAAACCACCAGTCCCCACCGGAGGATAAGTGTCGACCAATCGCCGTCGCTTTCTTGAATCGGCTGCAGCAAATGTCGCCGCACTGGCAGTCATGCCCGCCGCTGCCTACGCCGCGATGCCTCATGACATCGCGATGTTCGGACAGACGAGCTCCGATGAATGGGATCTCGGCTGGGCTGACAGGGTGAAGAAGGCGAAGCATCGCGCAGTCTTTGATTGCACCGATCCGGAAAGCGGCTACGGTGTCTGGCGGGCTTCAGCATGGACCCGGCAGAACATCGACGTCCTCAACGCGGCATCGGCCGATGTGATTCCGGTCATCGTGCTGCGTCACAATGCGATCATTCTTGCGATGCAGCAGTCGTTCTGGGACAAGTACGGAGTGGGAGCTGCAAAGAAGGTCATGCATCCGATGACCCAGGAGCCGACGACAAAGAATCCCGTGCTGCTGGACGAAAAGGACGGATTGGCTGCTCCATTCAACACCGCTGCCTTGCACAAGCAGCTGGCCCGAGGTGCAATCGCTCTCGCGTGCAACATGGCTTTGCAGGACTGCATCGACACAATCGCTCAGCAGGACAAGGTTTCTGTCGATGAGGCGAGAAAGCGTGCAATCGCGTACCTCGTACCAGGTGTCGTCCTTCAGCCGTCAGGGGTGTTTGCCGCAACGACGGCACAGGAAGCGGGCGCGGTGTATGTCAAGGCGAGCTGAGCGGCACACTCTAAACTTCCGTCACATGAAACGCATTGTCGCGCCCTGTTTGTCGGCTTGCCTCGTACTGCTTGCGAGCTCGAGGCTGGCCGCACAGGCGAAGCGGGTCGAGTACGACATTTCGTATCCCAACGCCGCGCAGCACCAAGCGCGCGTCGTAGCGACCTTCATCGGTGTGCCGAACGGAAGCACGCTGCACGTGCGGATGAGCAGGTCGTCACCCGGGCGATACACACCAACGACTTTTGCAAAGAACGTCTACGACGTTACCGCGACTGATGGACGTGGGCGTCCACTCGGACTCAGTCGCCCGGACTCGCACGGATGGGACGTCGCCGGACACGACGGCACTGTGAGAATCCAGTACACGGTGTGGGGTGACCGCATCGATGGCACGTATCTCAGTATCGATCACACTCACGCTCACATGAACATGCCCGCGACATTCATGTGGGCACATGGAATGGAAGACGCTCCGATTCGGTTGACCGTTCACCCCCAGCCCGGCTGGCGCGTTGCAACTCAGCTGGCGCCGACATCCGATTCCACTGTCTTCACCGCACCCAATCTTCAGTGGTTCATGGACTCGCCGACCGAAGTCGGACCAGTCACATGGCGGTCATGGACCGCGACGCAGAGCGGAAAGCCCTCGACATGGCGCCTGGCGGTTCACCATCTGGGAACCGAAGCACAAGTCGATACGTTCGCGACAATGGCGAAGACGGTTGTGGCCGAGGAGGTCGCGATGTGGGGAGAGCCGCCGGGATATGACTTCGGCACGTACACCTTCATTGCCGACTACGTGCCATGGGCGAGCGGCGATGCGATGGAGCATCGCAATTCGACATTCCTGTCGAGTCGCACGAGTCTCGCCACCGCTGCCGGACGGATGTCGAATCTGGAATCGCTCACGCACGAATTCTTTCATTCGTGGAGCATGGAGCGATTGCGATCGAAGCAGATCGAGCCATTCGATTTCGACCGTGAGGACATGTCGGATGCGTTGTGGTTTGGTGAAGGATTCACGAATTACTACGCGGACCTCCTTCTTCGGCGATCGGGGTTCTATACAGACGATCAATACATCCCGCAGCTGGCCGGTCCAATAATCGCGACGATCAACACAGCCGCGAGGCAGCACGGTACTCCGGTCGACATGAGCCGCGATGCCGTCTTCTTCGACGGCGGAACGTATCTCGACGCGACTAACCGGCAGAACGTCTTCTGGTCGTACTACACATGGGGTTCGGTGATTGCGGCGGGTCTCGATCTCACGCTTCGGTCGCGTTATCACACGACGCTCGACGATTACATGCGCATGCTCTGGCGCGACTACGGACACTATCAGTCAAAAGCACTGGCTCCGGAGCGTCCTTACACAGTTGCAGATCTCGAGGCAGAACTCGCGAAGCTTACGAACGATTCAGCTTTTGCCTCCGACTTCTTCAGGCGCTATGTGCACGGACGTGAGGTCCCGGATTTCAGAAATCTTCTTGCTCCGGCCGGATTCTCCTTCATCACGGACAGTGTTGTTCACCCGTCCCTGGGCGCATCACTCGACAACGATCCCAAAGGGGTTTTGGTGAACTGGTCATCGGCGACTGGATCGGCCTACTCGGCCGGACTTTCCAGCGGTGACATCGTTCTTGCAATCAATGGTGCGGCTACACCTTCGATTGATTCGCTGAGCGCGATTTTGGCGAGTCATAAGGTTGGTGAGACTCTGCAGGTCGATCTCCTCGAGAAGGGTCAGGTGCGCGCAACCATACCAATGACGCTCAAGGGAATCGCAGCGATGAGAGTCGTGACATTCGAGAGTGCAGGACTTCCGGTAACAGACGAGATACGAGCCTTCCGGCGTGACTGGCTCGGCTCGAAGGTCACCCGGTGAAGCGTCGTGTCGTCGCGTCCCTGGCGTTAATCGCATCGATAGCTGGCGGGCAGGAAACAAGAACGACACTCGATGCACCCGCTCGGGCACTTCCCGGATCGATTGTCCGATTGAGCATAGACAGCCCCGCCGGGAGCGACTCGATCGTCGCGATAGACGGGACAATGTCCGGCGAGCGTTTGCACTTTCATCGAGTCTCAGGTCACACCTGGCATGCGATCGGACCGATCTCGCCAGACGCGAAGAGCGAGGCCGAGGCGAAAGCAAACGTCACGTACGCCTCCGGCCAAACGGAGACGCTGACCGCGAGCACGCGGATTCCGGCGCCGCCTCCGTCGCGCGGAAAACCACGCGCTCTCGCCGTTTCGCCTCGCTTCACGAAACCGCTCGACTCCGCGACGCAGGCGCGAATCGATCGTGAGAACGCGACTGCGCGAGCAATCGGCAGGCAGTCTCACGATACGCCGATTCTCTTTACGGCTCCGTTCATCAAGCCGCGCACTTCCGTCATTACGAGCCGCTTCGGGTCGGGGCGCATGTTCAACGGCACGCTCACAAGCCGCCACCTCGGTGTCGACTTCCGTGGAAAGACGGGAGATCCCATCGTTGCCGCAAACCGTGGAGTCGTCGCGATGGTGGACAACTTCTTTCTCGCCGGCAACGTCGTCTACATCGATCACGGCGATGGAATCGTCACGGCGTACTTCCACATGAGCAAGACACTTGTTGCCAAAGGCGACACAGTTCAACGAGGCCAGACCATTGGATTGATTGGAGCAACAGGTCGGGTGACGGGACCGCATCTTCACTGGAGCGCCAGATATGGCGCGCTGACGGTGAATCCGCTCGATCTCATTGCGTTAGGGAAGGGCTGGTAACTCGCGGGAGATCGTGTGAAGAAATCCGACCGTGAACCTGCGGAGCTGAAGCCCGGAGGAATGATCTGGACAGTCGGGCATTCGACGCGGTCGCTCGACGAATTCGTCGAGACACTTCGCGCGTTTGAAATCGAGCTGGTCGTCGATATACGCAGCTTTCCTGGCTCGCGCCGCCTTCCTCAATTCGGTTCTAAAGATCTCGAGAAAGGTCTCGCCGAAAACGGCATCGGCTACAAGTGGCTGCCATCGCTTGGCGGAAGACGCAAGGTGCTGGCCGACTCCGTAAACGGCGCATGGACTCATCCGGCGTTTCGCGGATACGCTGATCACACTGCCACGGAGGAATTCGCTGAGGGGCTGGAGGAGCTTCTGATACTCTCAGGCGCGATGCGCACGGCGATCATGTGCGCCGAGATTCTATGGTGGCGCTGTCATCGGCGAATCGTTTCCGATGTACTCGTCTCGATCGGTTTCGTCGTCGTGCACATTCGGGATGTCTCGCACAGCGAAGTCCACAAACTCTCGGCGCCAGCCCGGATCATCGCTGGCAAGTTGTCATACGAGCCCGAGTCGGTTCAGACGGAGCTTGAAATCGGTTGAATCCAAATCGCCGTTAGGTCCAAACCCAGTCGCGACTGGTAAGACAAGGGTTTACCAATCGTCGACTACCTGTCGCAAATCGATTACCGAAATCTTACACATGGGACGCTGCCTTCCTGAAACCCTAATGTGTCAGACGGACGTACTGACGCGACGGGGCATTCTCGTGTGAATGCCTGCAAGCGGTAATAACCACCACTTTTCGTCGAGCACTTTATGAAGCGCGTCCTGTTCGCCGTTCTCTCACTCACACTGATCGGCGGTGCCGGATCGGCCCGCGCTCAGACACCGGCCCGGCCGGCTCCATCCCAGGCACAGCAAGCCGCCGGTGAAGTTCGCGGCGTTGTAACCGACGGCGACGCCAACACTCCGCTCGCGCGAGCGACGATTGCGGTTCGCACGAAAGGAAGCGCGACGCTCGTCGCCGGCGCTATTGCGAAGGAGGACGGCCGCTTTCGCATTCAGGGTCTGCGGCCTGGCACGTACTATCTGCGCGTGACGTCGATCGGCTACGGCCCGAAGAGCACTGAAGAGTTCACGGTCACCGGTGCGTCTCTGCAAGCCAGCGTCGCACCGATCAAGCTCTCGAAGGTTGCCGTGGCCCTCGAAGGTGTCCAGGTAATGGCCGAGCGTGCGGCGATGGCAGTGGAACCGGACCGGAATACGTACAACTCGAAGCAGGTCGCTCCCACGGCAACGAATGCCAGCGACGTGCTCGATGCGGTTCCGTCTGTGCAGGTTGACGGCGATGGAAAAATCAGCCTCCGCGGAAACGAGAATGTCGCCATTCAGATCAACGGACGGCCGACTCCAATCAGCGGCGCGCAGCTCGGCGCATACCTCAAGCAAATTCCCGCGAGCATCGTGGATCGCGTCGAGGTGGTGCCGACACCGTCGGCCCGCTACGACCCCGAAGGAATGGCGGGCATCATCAACATCGTTCTCAAAGCCAACGCCGATCTGGGCATGAGCGGCGGTGTGACAGTCGCGTCAGCCACAGCGAGCGGCCGCTACAACGGATCAGGTAACCTCGGCTATCAGTCCGGTCCGTGGACGACGTTCACGACGTACGGATACAATGCCGACGATCGCGGCGTGGACGGCATCAACAATCGAGAGCGGTATTCTGCGGGCCTCCCGCTGTCTTTCACCAATCAGAGTGTGGACGGACGGAATGGAAACAGCGGTAGCAACTTCACGTCGAACGTCGATTACAAATTCAACAATCGTGACGTTCTGACGAATGCTCTTGCACTGAACGTTCGCACTTCGACCGACAATTCACTGAACGGATACACCGAGCTCAACGGAGACGGCGCATTCCTGAGCAGATACAACCGGACGCGTGACGACAAGGTGAACTCGTACAGCGTCGACTACACTCTTGCATGGAAGCGCACGCTCGAGCCGAGGAAGCACGAGCTGTCGACCGAACTTCGCTTCAACCGCCAAAGCGACAAGGATCACACGCTTCTGTGGCGTCAGCCACTCACCGCGGATGGCGCAGTTGCGTCAGGACTGCTGGAGGGCGAGCGTGACACGACAGATGCGCTCACTCAACAGCTGAATGCGCAGGTCGATTACACGCGCACTCTTGCCCCTGGCACCAAACTCGAGACCGGTTACAAGGGAACGGCTCGCTGGCTGGACAAGACTTATGAGGTGACCAACGATCCGCTCGGGAGCGGTACGTGGACCCGCAGCAGCCTGAGCAACGACTTCAACTTCAACGATCAGGTCCAGGCCGCCTACGCTGTGCTGAGCCAGAGTGCTGGCAAGTTCGATCTTCAGGGAGGTCTTCGCGCCGAATATGCAAACCGGGATTTCTCACTGAAGAATGAGAACCAGAAGTATCCGTACAGCTACACGAGCCTTTTCCCGAGTGCAGTCGCGCTCTACAAGTTCGACGACGTGACTCAGGCGAAGCTTGCTTACTCGCGGCGCATTCGCCGCCCGGGATCGCAGGAGCTGAACCCGTTCCCGCAGTTCTTCGACGTGCAGAACGTGTTCATTGGGAATCCGAAGCTGAATCCGGAGTATACCGATGCGATCGAGCTGGGTCTCACGAAGTCGGGCCAGGTCGGAACGCTTCAGCTGTCGCCGTTCTATCGCCGGACGACCGATGTAATTCGTGTCGCAATCAACACGAACGATGTCGTCGACGGTCGCGAAGTCACTACGGTCAGCTTCCAGAATCTTGCGACCAGCAACTCCTACGGCACTGACTTGAACGGCTCCTTCAAGGTCGGCCAGATGTTCAACGGGTTCGCGTCGTTCAACATCTTCAAGATGGTTACGGACGGTGGCTCTGAGTCGACGCTCTCGTCGAACGCGGTAACTTGGTCGTCTCGGTTGAATGGAACGCTGAATGTCAGCCCGACGCTCACGTTCCAGGGCAGCTATTTCTATCGTGCACCGACAAAGATCGAGCGGGGTGAGTTCTCGAGCACGCAGATGGCTCAGTTCTCACTTCGGCAGAAGCTGATGGAAAACAAGGCGGCCATCAGTCTTCGGCTGGTTGATCCGTTCAACACGATGCGCTTCAAGATCAAGACTGGTGACGATCAGCTGATTCAGTTTACCGAGCGGAAGTTTGGTGTTCGCGCTGCATTTCTGACGTTTCAGTACAATTTCGGTCAGACGCCGAAGTTCAGAGCGCCGAAGCCGGACGACACGCCGCAGCCGCAGACGGGTTTCCCCCCTCCGTGATGTTCCTGCGAGCT
>JADGQR010000112.1 GCA_017881685.1 Gemmatimonadaceae bacterium | reverse complement strand
TGATGGCGGACACCGACACGCTGCCGTCTCTACCGACGTCGACGCTCGACATCCCGCTGACCTACGACTTGTCGCCGGTTGTCGCAGCTCTTGAAAAGGCCGTTCCGAAAAAGTTCGGCAACATCAAGGAAAGAAAGCAGCTCGCGAACAAGCGGATGGCCGTCGCTTTCGAAGCTGTGCGCGATCCGTTCTCCGTATCACTCAACGGCCAGACAGCATACATCTCGGCTGTCGTCCACTACGAAGGGCAGGGCTGGTACAAGGCGCCGATCGTTCCTGAGGTATCGGGCTCGTGCGGGATCGACGGAGTCAAGCCGCGCGCAAGGATCACGATCGCCAGCGATCTGCGGATCAGTCAGGATTGGCATCTGCGCGGAAAGACACGCGTCGCCAACGTAGTGCCGTACAGCACCGATGTGCGCGATCAATGTCGCGTGACCGTGTTCAACATCAACGTGACGGATCGCGTCATCGACGCGACCAAGAGCGCACTCGAAGCGAAGCGACCGATGATCGATCAAAAGATTGCGTCGCTGGACATTCGCTCGCGCTTCGAAGGATGGTGGCATCTTCTCGAGCAGCCGATCCCTCTCACTGACAGCGTCTGGCTGACCATCAATCCCTCCGCTGTTCGCATGGGCGAGAACATCGGGGTCAGGAAAACGCTGGTGACGGCGCTTGGATTTTCCGCTTCGCCTCGCGTAGTCACAGGTCCCAAACCCTCAGTTGTGCAGACTCCGCTTCCACCGCTATACCCTGAGGCTGTCGGCGACGGCCTGCACATTCTTCTCGAAGGCGTCATCGGCTACGACGTCGCGAGCGATCTGCTCAGGAAGCATCTCGTCGGAAAGGAGTTCGACAAAGCCGGCCAGACGTTCGTGGTAAAGGATACGCGAATGTTCGGCATCGGCGGAGGGAAGCTTGCCCTCGAGCTTCGGTTTTCCGGTGGCGCCAACGGCCGCGTCTATCTCGTCGGCACTCCGCGCTACGATCCATCGACGAACGAGCTCTACGTTCCCGATCTCGACTACGACGTCGGCTCAGCGGGACTTCTCGTCAAAGGCGTCGAATGGGTGAAGCATGACGACGTTCGTGACTTCATCAGAAGTCAGGCTCGCTGGTCGATCGGCAACGTCATGGGCCTTGGTCGCGAGCAACTGGTCAAGGGATTGAATCGCGATCTCGCTCCCGGGGTACACCTCGCCGCGGAAGTGAAACAGGTGCAGGGACTTTCAGTTCATCCGCGCCGCACCGACATCAGGCTCCGCGCGCAGGCAGACGCCAATGCTCGGCTAACCGTCAAACAGGGCCAATGAAAACAAACGAGGGATTGATACGTGCCGTTGGCGTTCGCGGTCTTACCGCCGCGATCATCAACTTCACGATCGGTGCGGGAATCTTTGTACTTCCCGCTGTCGTCGCTGGAAAGATCGGAAATGCGGCACCGATCGCCTACGTAATCTGCGCAATCGCGATGGCACTCATCGTCATGTGCTTCGCCGAAGCAGGAAGCAGAGTGTCGCTCTCTGGCGGAACCTACGCGTACGCCGAGGTAGCCTTCGGACCGTACGTCGGATTCATGGTCGCGATGTTTCTCTGGTTCGGCTCGGCCGTTCTCGCTTCTGCCGCGGTTGTGAATGTATTCGTCGACGCGCTAGCGCAGTTCAATCCTTCGCTCGGCAACAGCGTAGTTCGGGCGATGATCATCATCGTAGTCTATGGTGGACTCGCGATTGTGAATATTCGCGGCGTGAAGACAGGAAGCGGAGTCGTGCAGACTGTAACTGCAGCAAAACTTCTTCCTCTCCTGATACTCGTTGGATTCGGATTTATCGCGGTAAAAGGTGTCAATATGACGTGGCCGGGAATGCCTTCCGGGTCTGATCTCGCACGCACTTCGATCGTTCTGATCTTTGCGTTCACCGGCGTCGAGTCCGCACTGACACCAAGCGGTGAGGTGATCAACCCGGCACGAACGGTTCCGCGGGCAATTTTCATTGCGCTAGCGATAACGACGGCCTTGTACATCGCGATTCAGGTTGTTGCGCAGGGCGTGCTTGGGCCAGAGCTTGCCACCAACACCAAGGCACCTCTCGCAGCCGTCGCCCAAAGAATCCTCGGCGATGGGGGAAGGGTTCTCATTCTGATCGGAACCGCGATATCGACATTCGGATACGTGGCGGGGGACATGCTGGCATCGCCGCGGTCGGTTTTCGCGCTTGGGCGGGACAATCTGCTGCCCAACGTTACCGCCAGGGTGAACGAGAGATTCGCCACTCCGCATGTTGCAATCATCATCCACGCAGTCTTCTGCGCTGCGTTGGCAGTGTCCGGAACGTTCGTGACACTCGCAGTCCTGGCAGTGCTCGCCTGCCTCCTGGTTTATCTGGTTTGTTGTTTCGCAACGCTACAGCTGCGCCGGAAGAATGTTCGGCAGGAAGGGGCCATTCCGTTTCGCGTTCCTGGCGGGCCTGTGATTCCAATCCTGGCGGCTGCGGTAGTTCTCTGGCTGATGAGCAGCTCGACGAAGCAGGAGTTCTTTGCCGTTGGCGTGATGTTCGTGATTGCCACGTTGCTGTTTTTCGGAATGCGCATGACACGCCCTTCCGCCCCCACAATCCCTCAGGTGGTCGACAAATGAAGCCGTTGAGAATGATCGCGCTCGCCGCGGTGTGTTGTGTCCCCGCCGTCGCTGTCAGCGCACAACAGCCGATCGACAGTGTCTACTCTGCCCGGATCAAGGAGCTCACTCCCACCGATCCGCACTGGAAGTTCACGACTGAGCTCGTCGAGACACTTCCTGCATCGAGCACTGTCCCGACTCCTCTCAAGGTGCTCGGCTATGTGCCGGGAACGATCGGAAAGCTGTCGCACGTCGCGGACATCAACCGCTACTTCAATGCGGTCGCGAGCGCGTCGCCACGAACGAAGCTTTACTCGTTCGGAAAGAGCGACGAAGGCCGGGAGATGATCGGGCTCGTCATCGCTGACGAAGCGACAATTCAGAATATCGAGTCGTATCGTACTCAGCTCGCGCGTCTCGCAGATCCTCGCGGACTGAGCGAGGCCGACAAGGCGAAGCTCATCAAGGAGGCAAAACCGATTTACTGGTTGTCGGGATCGATTCACTCGCCCGAGACGGGCAGCCCCGAAATGCTGATGGAGCTTGCCTATCGCCTTGCCGTTGACGAGTCGGAGAATTCCCAGGCGATTCGGAAGAACGTCATCACGATCATTACTCCGGTGAGTGAAGTTGACGGCCGCGACCGCATGGTGGATGCCGACAAGGAGTCTCGTGCGCTCAAGCTTGGCTACGGCGGCGTTCCGCTCATCTACTGGGGCAAGTACACCGCGCACGACAACAACCGCGACGGAATCGTGCTGTCACAGAAGCTGACGCAGAACATCATGGCCGCGTTCCTTCAGTGGAAGCCGGTTGTCGTTCACGATCTGCACGAGTCCGTGCCGTTTCTCTACACGAGCACGGGAACGGGCCCTTACAACGACGAGTACGATCCGATCGTTATCGACGAATGGCATACGCTTGCATACCAGGAGATCACCGAGCTCACGCGCCGAGGATTGCCGGGTGTGTGGACGCACGGCTTCTACGATGGATGGGCGCCGAACTACACGCTCCTTTCTGTCGCGAATCTTCACAATTCGATCGGCCGCTTCTACGAGACGTACACATCGCATGGCGCTGACTGCGGAATCGTGAAGCTGCGTCCCGCCGACACGGAACGACGCTGGGATCGCCCGAATCCTCCGGTGAATAACGTGAAGTGGTGCATTCGAAGCAACATCAACTATCAGGAGTCTGGAGTTCTGATCGCGCTGCGTTATGTCGCGGATCACAAGGAGACCTTCCTGACGAATTACGTCGCCAAGGCCGAGCGCATGATCGAGCGCGGTCGGACTACGGCGCCGTATGCGTTCGTAGTTCCAAAGGGCCAGCGTCACGCGGCCGAGGCGGCGGATCTGGTGAATCTGTTCCGTGCTCACGGGACCGAGATCAATGTCGCCACGCAGGACTTCAACGTTTTGCTGGATCCCAAATCACCTGAGTACGCGGCCGCGATGAAGGGCTTCTGCCCGCCGAATCCGAAGCGTGACTCGATGCGAGTTGATTCAGCGTTGAAGGCTGGCAAGGAGCCCGGTGTCTCAGCCGGATGCGCTATCTCCGTCGAGCCC
>JADGQR010000111.1 GCA_017881685.1 Gemmatimonadaceae bacterium | reverse complement strand
GCGCATGAGCATCAGCTTTACTGAATCGCGAACCATCGAAGAGTCAGAAGGCATGACAGAGTTTTCCTGTGTGTGCGTGCAACAGGAAACCTAGCATTCCTGCCGTCTGTTTCGTTACCGAAAACTCGACAGTGAACCAGTTCGGGGAATCGTGTTACCCGAGACCGAGCTTCAGCCCGGCCGCGATTTCTGCCAGACGACGATCTTTCGTCCACAACGGCGCATCTGCCAGGGCCGCCGACGCGAGCAAGTGAACATCGATATAACCGATGCCTTTCGCGTTTAGCCGTCGCGTTTCAATAAACTCCAGCGCTTCAGCGTCCGTTGCGCTGGGCGCGGTCGGTAGATGAGCGAGGAGAGCGAGTATTTCCTTGCGATTGCGAAGATTGCCGGACGCGAGCTCGCCTACGACAAAGGGATGCGTCAGCACGTCGCCATCCGCGAGCGCATTCGCCAGTCGCTCGTCGGTGCGGCGAAAATGATCGACCCAAACCGAGGTGTCGACCAGAATCATCGGCTCGCCGGGCGCCGTCTGGGAATTGGCTCGAGATTCGGCTCAGTGCCGCCTAGCCTCGCCAGTCGCCGCGCGCTTTCTCGTGCGATGAGCGCGCGGAGCCCCTCGTGTATCAGCTCGGTTCGTTCTTTGACGCCTGTCAGTCGTCTTGCCTCATTGACGAGTGATTCGTCGATGTTGAGCGTGGTTCGCAATGGAAGCTCCCAATGATGATCTGCACATAATATACATCATTTGATGCCTCTGACTGCGCCAAGTTTCGCCAGCGACTGGCGGGTCTCAGGCTGGATTCGCCAGCCACGCCTCGAGCTCTTCACCAGTCGACAGAACCGTCTCCCTCGCCTTGATCTCGGCGTGGATCTGCTCCGGCGCATAACCACTCGGCATTCCTGTTTGCCGGCTCACGACCCACGAATCGCGCGGACCACGTGTGCGCTTGTCCATGAGATTGCGCGGCGCCCGGTTTACGACTGATGCGACAGCGCCGTACGTCGCTCTCTGATGAAAGCGGTCGAGCTGGTCGACGATACTGTCGATTGTGTATGCGGAAGTGGCTTGCTCACTCATAATGATTTCTCCGATTGCGATCGTTGTTTTGAACGAATCGAAGATGGCAAGCCACTTATTCCAGCATGAAACCGAAGCGAAACCAGTGTGATCGGAAATACGCGAAGTCAGGTTCCAACGTCGAGCTCAAGGAAGGAGACGTGGTGCGTGTCGCTCACTTCGGCCAGGTATGCGGCGACTTCGGCCGTCCCCGCCCACTCGTGCCGGATCTTCATCAGCTCCAGCGCGTCGAGACGCTGCCGCTCGGCCAGATGAATCGGCGTCGCGTTCGGAAGTTTTCGGCGATAGTCTGCGCACACCGCGTCGGGCGGACCTTTGCTCGACGGTCCGTGGAACATGAGAATGACCCGTTCGACCTCGTGAAGCTTCACGAGATAAGCGCATTCGGTACGCATCTGAACTGCGCGAAAGAAATCCGGTCCACTCGATGCAAGCGCGCCGCCACCACCTGGAACGTAGAAGCGATCGAAACCGGCGAGTCCCAGTTCATTATGCAGGAACTCGTCGGTCTGATCCTGGAGACGACCGTCAGAACACGCGATGACCAGCGTGTGCGG
Organism: Gemmatimonadaceae bacterium; assembly: GCA_017881685.1. Taxonomy (GTDB): domain Bacteria; phylum Gemmatimonadota; class Gemmatimonadetes; order Gemmatimonadales; family Gemmatimonadaceae; genus UBA4720. Next base: position 2,916 of record JADGQR010000111.1, on the reverse strand, counting down.
ACGATCGACCGACCACTTGTTACGCGACGGCACGCGTGGATCGCGAGCTACTGCGCTCCGCCAGCCAGTTTGCGCACGAGCTTGTCCAGAAAATCGAGCCCCTCGTAATACGACTTCGTGCGGAGCTTCTCATCTCTTCCGTGCGCGTTGTTCTCGCCAGGAATAGAGAAGATGCCGCTGACTCCATACGTCGGTATTCCGTACGCGCGCAGGTACCGCCCGTCAGTCGCGCCCGTGGACATCCCTGGAACGACGGGGATGTTCCCCCACATCGACTTCGTCAATGCAGTCGTTGCGCTCAACAATTCCGGATTGATCGGAGCCGTCGACGTCGGAAACTTCTCACGCTCACGCGTAGTGAACGAGAACTTCACCGACGTGTCGCCAATCACCTTCGCGAGCGTCGCCTGCGTTTCGGCGATGCTCGACGTCGGAACGATGCGGCAGTTCACGTTCGCGGTCGCTGTCTGCGGCAGCGCGTTGTTGGCGTGTCCGCCTGCGAGTCTCGTCGCAACGCATGTCGTGCGCAGCATCGAGGCGTAACGCAGATCCTTCGACAGCTTTGCCGACGCAGCCGCATTGTTCGGATTCGCGACGATTGCTCTCATCGCTGCGGCAGTTTCAGGAGTTTCGAGTTTGGCAGTCTGCGTGAAGAACTCGCGCGAGACGGGATTGAGCGATACCGGGAACGAATACCGTCCAATCTTCACCAGCGCGGCGGCGAGGGAATAGATCGCGTTGTCCGGACGCGGCACGCTGGAGTGACCGCCCGGATTCCTGACGGTCAGTGTGAAGTTCTCGGGCACCTTCTCGCCGGCCTGGATCGAATTGAACTGCGGATGCACGTCCATTCCCTTCCCTGTCAGCGTTCCGCCGCCGCCTTCATTCAACGCATACGCAGCATCGATCAGATCCTTGTGGTTCTGCACGAGCCACTCGACGCCGTTGTTGTCCCCGCCTTCCTCGGCAGCAGTTAACGCGAGAATCAGATCGCGATCAGGAACCCAGCCTTCTTTCTTGTATTGAAGGAGATTCGCGACGAAGATCGACGCCATCGCCTTGTCGTCGGCTGAACCTCTGCCATAAAAGAAGCCGTTGTCCTCCTGAAGCTCGAACGGATCACGCGACCAGTCCGACCGCAGAGCGGCGACAACATCGAGATGGGCGAGGAGAAGAAGCGGCTTCGGCGCATTTGCTCCGCCTTTGCCATGATACCGAACGATGAGATTCCCCTTCGACGAGTCGCCGGGAGGAATCAGGATCTTTACGTCCTCGGCGGGAAATCCTGCGTCGAGAAAACGCTTTGCCATCGCTCGCGCAGCGCGGGTCGTCGAGCCAACAGTATCCATCGTGTTCGTGTTGACCAGCTCTGCGTAGACGGAACGCGCGAGTCGCTCGTGATCCGTTGATGCAGCACGTGGAGCGGCCTGCGCGGTTACGATTGCCGGCAATGCGACAGCAGCCAGTATCAGGGCTGCCTTGGGAAATAATCGGGTCGAGCGTGGTTTGATCGACAAGTAGTTCTCCTTTTCGTTATTCAACGATCGGTGACAAATACGGGAGGGCTGAAGCCGTGCCGTCTTGAATATGGGCAGGAAGAGCAAAGGCTGTTACCTTTTTCGCCTACCTTAAGGGGCACCGCCAGGCGCCCGAGGCAAGACCTTACCCGGAGAGGGCGTCATGATGCGACATCTTCACGTGCTGAGACTTGCCTCTGTTGCGATTGCCTGCGTTACCCTCGGCTGCCAGCTGCCCGTTGGCGAGGCCGCCAAGACCGACCCGGCCAACGGAACCGGATCGGTAAAGAACTGGGCTTTCACGATCAGCCCGTCGCACAACAACTTCACTGTCCAGGCGGGAACGACGGACACGATGGTCCTGACTATCACGCGCGTTGGCGGTTTCACCGGGCCGGTCAATCTGGAGATAATGAATCCGGATGGAGGCGTAACGGTGACGAGCGAGCCGGTCACAACAACGGGCGCAATCACGACCACGAACGTGCTGACGAAAGTCAATGGGCCGCATCTCCCATTGGCCGACGTTGGTTACGGCATCCACGCCGCACCCGTGTCGACCGACGTGGAAGGACAATCTCTGGACGTGAAATACTCGATCGTTCGGAAGACTGGAACCTTCATCAACGCGCCGGCGACGTTATCGGTAGGTCGAGGGCAGTCCATATCCCAACGCATTACGATCACCCGGACTTCTTACGATTTGCCGGTTCCATTCACTCTGTTCAACGCACCTCAAGGTGTGACTGCGACTTTCTCGCCGAATCCTGTTACCGACACTGTGACGCAGATGACGCTCACTGCTGATGCATCGGCTGTCGAAGGGACTTACAGCATCGGAGTTCGCGATAACGAGGGAACGACGTTTCAGGGAACTGCGCCGGTAACTCTGACCGTGACAGCGCCAGGCTCGATCGCTATCAGCACGCCTATCAATCCACTCGCGGTTCCGAAGAACACTACGGTTCCCGCCGGAATCATCATCACGAGGACGAACTACACTGGTCCGGTGACGATCACGGTATCGGGAGTTCCTGACGGAGTTACGACTGCCTTCACGAGTCCGGTGTCGGGGAACAACGTGCCGATCAATTTCATTAACTCGGGCTCGGGAACTCCGGGCGCGTATCCGATCCTGATCACCGCATCTGGTCCGGGACTGACAAGCGTGTCGTTAACGCTGACGATCAACGTCAGCTAGAGACTTTTCCAACTCAATACTGATGAAAACAACACGCGGCGCGATCCTCCTGCTGCTTTCTGTCTCCGCGTGCACAGTTGCGCCGGGTACGGCTCCAGTTCCCGCGCGACTGGGTGCGAATTTTTCGGTGATCCCGCTGCCCGCGTCGATCGAGCTCGACACGTCGCGCATGTTCCGTGTCGATACCGCCACGACCAT
>JADGQR010000013.1 GCA_017881685.1 Gemmatimonadaceae bacterium | reverse complement strand
GTCGTGCTTCGCAGTGTCGATGGGGAACGGAGAGTATCGATCAACGAGTATTACACCGGTTATCGCAAGACGGTGATGCAGCCCGATGAGCTGATCGTCGCGATCGAGATCGCTCCAGTGGAAGGGAAGCAGTGGTTCAGAAAGGTTGGAACGAGGGCGGCGCAGGCGATTTCGAAAGTCGTGATGGCTGCGGTGCGAAGTGACACTCCGCGAATTGCATTCGGCAGTGTTGCGGCGACGATCGTGCGCGTTCCTGAAACTGAGAAAGCGCTTGCCTCAGGAAAGTCGATCGACGAGGCCGCGGAAATTCTTGGGCGCGAGCTCAAGCCGATCGACGATGTTCGGTCAACTGCTGACTATCGCCGGCGCGTCTCTATGAATCTGCTGAGGCGCTTCTGGGCGGATACGAATTAACTGCCAGTTGACCGCCAACCGCCAATGGCTGACCGCTGACCGCTGACTGCGCCTGGACAAGCCAATGACTCTCGTCATTCGAAGCAGTCGCGTATTAACGCGCGAAGGGATTCGACCGGGTTCTGTGCAGGTCGATGCCGGGCGAGTAACTCGCATTGCGGATTGGAGCGACTCCCCAGGCAGTTTCGACATTCATGACGCCGGCGATTATGTCGTAATGCCGGGCATTGTCGACACGCACGTCCACGTGAACGAGCCCGGCCGCACCGAGTGGGAAGGATTTGCGAGCGCAACGAGAAGTGCCGCAGCGGGAGGCATCACGACGTTGCTCGACATGCCGCTCAACTCGATTCCGGCGACTACAACAATCGCCGCACTCGAAGCGAAGCGCGAGGCTGCGCGAGGCAAGACTCTTGTGAACGTCGAATACATCGGCGGCGTTGTCCCTGGTAACGCCGGCGATCTGAAAGGCTTGGTCGACGCCGGAGTGCGCGCCTTCAAGTGCTTTCTGACACCATCGGGCGTCGATGAATTTCAGAACGTCACTGAAGCAGATCTCAGAATCGCGTTTCCCATTCTCGCGAAGCTTGGAGTGCCACTCATGGTTCACGCCGAGGATCCGGCGTTGATCCGGCAGTGCATGCCGTCGCGCAAATATTCCGATTATCTCGCCTCACGTCCCGTCGAAGCCGAACATTCAGCGATAAGTCTGATGGTGCGCTTGATGGAATGGTGTCCGACGCCGCTTCACATCGTCCACCTCTCCTCGGCGAGCTCGCTGGACATCGTTCGCGAAGCCCGAGCGAAAGGACTTCCATTGACGGTCGAGACATGTCCGCATTATCTGACGTTTGCGGCCGAGGAGATTGCCGATGGCGCGACTGAGTACAAGTGCGCGCCACCGATCAGAAGTGCTGGGGAGCGTGAAGCACTGTGGGACGCGCTGATCGCCGGTGATATCGACTTGATCGCGTCCGACCATTCGCCGTGCATTCCGTCGCTCAAGGAAACCGGCGGCGACTTTTCATCCTGTTGGGGTGGAATCGCATCGCTTCAGTATTCGCTCTCGGCCGTGTGGACTGGAGCGAAGTCTCGCAGGATTCCAATTGAGCGAGTGTCGCACTGGATGAGCACCGCGACGTCGCGTCTCGCCGGACTCGACAAGACAAAAGGCCGGCTGGCCGAGGGATACGACGCCGACATCATTGTCTGGGATCCGGATGCGAAGTGCTCGCAAACGCCCGGCAAGCATCTCACGCCCTACTCAGGCCGTGAGCTGCTTGGAAAGGTCGTCGCGACGTACGTAGGCGGGCAAAAGGTTAATTTCAGCGCGCAGCAGAACTGACCTTCGACAATCAATGCCTTCATTCACTGATTTGATCGACCTCGCATCCGAGCGGCTTGGCGGAGCAGTCGTCGCCGCAAACGACGAGTTCTTTGCGCCAAAAGAGTCGCTTCTGAAGCCCAGCGTTCCCGAGTGGCGCGAAGGCGTCTACACGGAGCGCGGAAAGTGGATGGACGGCTGGGAAACGCGTAGACGACGCTCGGCCGGACACGATTGGGCGATCATCCGGCTCGGCGCACCCGGAAAAGTTCACGGAATAGTGATAGATACATCCTGGTTCACAGGGAATTATCCAGAGCGGGCGAGCATCGATGGAGCAACTGTCGAAGGAACGCCGTCGGCCGAGTGGCTGAGCGGCAACGAGGTACAGTGGACGTCTCTGCTTCCAGAAACGCAGCTCGAAGGAAACACGACGAACGAGTTCGCGATTGGAAGCGATCTCGATCGCGGGACGCATCTGCGGCTCAACATTTTTCCCGACGGAGGAGTCGCAAGGCTTCGCGTCCATGGAATCGTCGTTCCATCGAAAGAGATCTTCAGCGAACACCGTGAAGTCGATCTCGCCGCGATGGAGAACGGCGGCTACGTGGTGTCGTGCAGCGACATGCACTATGGTCATCGGCAGAATCTCATTCTGCCCGGTCGCTCGACCCACATGGGCGACGGATGGGAAACTCGCCGCCGCCGCGGCCCCGGGCACGACTGGAGCATTGTGAAGCTCGCACGTCGCGGAGAGATCGATCGCGTCGAGATCGACACCGATCATTTCAAGGGAAACGCGCCAGGCAGCTGCATGCTCGAGTGGTGCGATGCCGGCGAGTCTCCGGATCCCGGACAGGCAAACTGGCAATCGCTTGTTGCAAATTCTCCGCTTCAGCCCCACTCTCGTCACACGTTCGACGTAACCACCCCACACACGGCCACTCACGTGAGATTGAATATCTATCCCGACGGCGGAGTAGCCCGGCTTCGGCTGCTTGGCCGAGCGAGCGAAACGTGACGGTATCTCTCGATGAGCTGAACGCACTTCCAGCAAAGGATGCGGCCGAGCTGTTCAGGTCGTGCTGCGGTGCGAGCGCGTGGGTGTCGGCGATGGTCGCGCGGCGGCCGTACAAGTCAGAACAGGACTTGCTTGACGCGGCGGACAACGCCTGGAGCTCGGCAACCAGGAATGACTGGCGCGAAGCATTCGAGCATCATCCGCGCATCGGTGAGAATCAGAGCACAATACAACAGACAGCTCGTGCGCGTGACTGGGCGGAAGGTGAACAATCCAGAGCGCGGCTCGCGTCCTCAAGCGTCCACGATCAGATGTCGCTCGTCAATCGCGCGTACGAAACAAAGTTCGGATACATCTATGTCGTGTTCGCGACGGGCAAAACAGCCCGCGAGCTTCTCGACATGGCTCGCCAGCGCATCAAGAACGATCCCGAAACCGAGATTCGCGTTGCAGCCGAAGAGCAGCGCAAGATCACTCAGCTCAGGCTGAAGAAGCTCATCGGAACTGAGCCCGCATGAGCACGATCAGCACTCACGTTCTCGATACTTCGCTTGGCAAGCCGGCTGCGGGAATTCGAGTCACGCTGAGACGCGATGGAAGTCTCATCGGATCCGGCGAGACCAACGAAGACGGGCGTGTTCGCGATCTGCTCGCAAAGAATTCATCGCTGTCCGAGGGGGATTACACGCTGTCGTTCTCGGTTGCGGATTATTTCTCGAAGTCGGGGCGGCCAACCTTCTATAACGACATCGAGATCAAGTTCCGGATTCACTCGGCATCGGAGCACTATCACGTTCCGCTGCTGCTGAGCCCGTTCGGCTATTCCACTTACCGCGGAAGCTAGCCCGAGTTTACCGCACAAGGCCCGGTCCAAAGAAATAGACGGCTGCCGCGATGAGCACTGCGATTGCAACGAGCGCCGGTATCAGAACTCGCGATTTGCGGGGCGTACCAGCTGGCAACGCGGGAACACTCGTGGAAGCAGTCACCGAAGGAGTTGCCGCTACCGTCCCTGAAACTGTCGGAATCGTGTCGCCTGAATCATCCCAGGTGGCGAGTTTCCGCATGATCTCCTGAGCCGTTTGCGGCCGGTCTGCGCGGCTCTTCTCGAGGCACTGCATCACGAGCTGCGCGAGAGGCGCTGGGATCGAAGGACGACGCTTTTGGATCGGCTCCGGCAGTGTGACTGCGTGCGCCGCCATCAACGCCTGCTGTCCCCGCGCCGAGAACAACGGCGTATTCGTGAGCACCTCGTACGCGACGACACCGAATGAGTAGATGTCAGCGCGCTGGTCGATTGTCGGATCAGCTACGACCTGCTCGGGCGCCATGTAGGCCGGAGTGCCGAGTGTGGATCCGTCGGACGTCAGCGCGAGGCCGCTAGAGCGCGTTGTTGCATCGGAGACAGCTCTGGCGATTCCGAAATCGGTGACGACGGCGATGTCTTCAGAGAGAAGCACGTTGTCCGGCTTGATGTCGCGATGAACGACGCCGTTCTTGTGCGCGTAAGCGAGCGCCGATGCGATCTGCCCCAACAGACGGACGGCATCGGGAATAGCGAGCTCGCCGCTTCGCTGAAGATGAACTTTGAGCGACTCACCTTCGATGAAGGGCATTATGAAATACGGGAGCCCCTCGACTTCGCCTGATGAGAGAAGCGGCACGATGTGCGGATGCTGTAATCGGGCCGACACCTGGATCTCGCGACGAAAGCGCTCGATCCGCACGCCGCCAGCGACCTGCTCGGATAGAACCTTCACCACGACCTTGCGGCCGAGGTGCCTGTCCTCTGCGAGGAACAGCCGGCTCATGCCGCCGCCGGTAAGCTCGCGCACGAACTCGTACGTGTCGCCGAGCGTTTTTTGAAGCGTGTCGAGCAGTTCAGTCACGTGCGATTGCCCCGGGATTCCAGAAGATAGCTCCGGTGTCCCGACGGAGTGAGCTAGCTAGTGCGAACCGGTTGCCTGAAGGGCCCACTGCCCGAGAATGGCACGCTCAGCGTCGGTGATGTTTGTCTTGTTGCCGAACGGCATTGTACGTGTGACGAACGCGCGCTCGCGGATGCGGGCCGCGCGAGCGACGATCTGTTCAGGAGTGTCGAACATTACGCCAACGGGCGCCACCGGAAATGCCGGATCGGTGGGACGCGCCGAGTGACAGACAGCGCATCGACGGTCGATGATGTGCCGTGCTTCCTCGAACGTCACCGGACCAGCCGCAACTTCCGCCTGGGCAGCCGGCACGGTTCCAAATCTCATGATTGCCCATAACGACAGGACACTGGCGGCGATCACAGCAGCCAGCACCGGTTTCCACTGGGGGAACGCCCAGCGGATGTTGAGCACGTGCCTCACTGCGACTCCCGCCGCGACGAGTACGAGAAGAAGGAGCCAGCTCAGACGGTGTCCGTACACGCCTGAGAAGTGATTGCTCACCATCAAGACAATCACCGGGAACGTGAAATAGTTGTTGTGGATCGAAACGCGTTTGGCGCGGGCCGAGATCGCCGGATCCGCTCCGTGATCGCCGGACGCTGATGCAACGAGTGCGCGCTGTGAGGGGACGATCGTCCAGAAAACATTTCCCGCCATGATCGTCGCCAGCATTGCGCCGATGTGGATGAACGCCGCGCGTCCGCTCAGCACGCGAGTCAACTCGATCGCGATCGCAATGAACGCCCCGACCCAGATGATCGCGGCGACCGTCGGCGCCCTCGGCGCGACGAATCTCTGCATCACCTCGTATAGAATCCATCCGCCGAGTATCGCGGAGATTCCGACGAGGGTGGCGTTGAGGTGACTGAGGCCGGTAGTCGTATCGACCATCGAAGCGCGGCCGCCGGCATAGTAGACGATGATCAGCAGCGCGACACCCGTCAGCCACGTCGTGTATGCCTGCCACTTGAACCAGTGAAGTGGCGCGGGCATCTCCTCTCCGTCGAGGAGAGTTTTTTCTACGTAGTAGAATCCGCCGCTGTGAAGCAGCCAGATCGTTCCGATCGGTTGTTTCGTTTGTCCCGGGGCGTTGGCCGGAACCAGACTGCGATCGAGCCAGTTGAAGAGCAGGGAATTGCCGACCCACATGATTCCCGCGATGACGTGAACCCATCGCGCGACGAGGTCGAGCAGCTCGATTGTGTTTCCGCTCAAGCTCTTCCCTTCATTATCCTGACGAAGCTGCGGCCTCTGAACTCTTCGGCCGTCAGGCCGGTCATCTGCAGTGCCTCTTCTTCAGTGATCGCGCCCGAGTTGATGCCGCGGAGGAAGAAGTTGAGCAGTCCCTGGCCCGTTGCTGCATCGTCGAACACGTCGCCAATGAGCGTCGCCTGCGCGGCTTTCCCGACGAAGTTGCTGAGACGCACGCCTGCTGCGTCGATTCCCTCGAGGAAGAAGCTGTAAAGCGCGGCGTATCGCGTGACGAGCTGAGCCGGATGAAGATCCCAGCCCTGATAGAATCCGCCGGCGAGCGAATGTCTGATATCGTCGAAGTGAAGCTTCCACGCCGCGTGGACACTCACCGCATTCTCGGCCAGTTGTTTTTCAGTCAGCGATGCTCCGCCAGCAGCTGCGCGATGAATCGGAACTGGCATGACTGTTGTCGATCCGTCGGAGAGCCAGACGTCGGTACCTGCAAACGCGACCTGCATGAAGTGCTTCGCAAAGTCACACGCAGGATGCCTCATTCTCTGGTGCGCGGCGGTGATGTTGATGCCAGCCGTATAGTCGTACGTGCCAAAGTGCGCACCGCGAAGACGTCCGTCCGAGGCATCACGCACGCGCGCGAGCATCGACGTGCCCTTCGAGTCCATGATTATCTGTGGCGTCTCGACCATCAGCTCGAACAACAGACTTCCATCTGCGAGACCCAGCTTGTGCTCGAGCTGCTTCAGCACGGCAACCGTGTACTCGACCTGCTCGATGATCGTCACCTTGGGAATCGTGACGATCCACCGGTCCGGAAGACCGCCGGTCTCGACGAGCTTCGTGACGACGAGGTCGAGCGTGCGAGTGCTGCGAACGCGCATTTCTTCGTTCAGCGGCTTCACCCGCATCCCGATGAACGGCGAAAGCGTGCCGGCCGACATTCCTTTCGCTACTTCGGTCGCGACTACATCGGCGTGATGATCTTCCTCGGCGTCGGGGCGATTTCCATAACCGTCCTCGAAATCGATGCGGAAGTCTTCAATCGGCTCGCGCGCGAGTTTGTCCCGAACCCGCTTGTCGATTGTTCCCAGTGCGGGATGATCGGCGATGCCGAGCGCCGAGCCCATCGTTGCGGCATCTCCCATGTATTGATTCATCGCGCGTAGCGCGATCGAACCAAGCTTCGGAACAGAATCGGCCGCGAAAAGTTGGGCGCCACCGTACACGGTATGCACCGGCTGGCGTCCCGGTCCCTCGCCCTGATGAGCCTCGGCGAATGCAATGTTCGCTTCGCGAAGAGCGGCCTGCACGTCGGAAAATACCGACGGGTCGTGACTAACGGTCATCTATTGTGGATCCTGTTCAGGGTGGAGCGATCGTGATGGGCGTGAGCACACCTGACCGATTGCCGTACCAGCCGGTGATTCTGTAGATGCCGGGCGACACAGTTCTGTTTCTGAGCGCGGTCCCGATTACGAAATCGAAGTACTGCTTCTTGGTTTCACCAGCGGCAAATGCAGCAATCGACGGATCCCCCAGGCGAAGTGCTCCATCGATGTGGAAACCGGGGCTGAAAGCCCTGATCTGAAACGAAAATGACTGCAGGCCGCTGGCGGCATCGCCCAGAAGCAAAACGTTGACCGGGTGTGTCGCTGGATTTCGGGCTGTCACGAGAAGTGAAAAAACCCCGCCATCGATCGTGACGCTCGGTTGGTCAGGCACGAGCTGAACCGAAACCTCGATCGAATCGGAAGGAACGGTAACAGCGGATTGATTCGTCGTCGGCGCAGGTCCGGCATCAGTGACGCACTGAGCGGTACAGACGACTACGCCAGCGCATTTCCCGAGAAACTGAGATCTCGGATGACCCGATCCCTTGATTAATGCGTGAAGCATCTCGTGGCGAACGACGCTTCCATCGAGCCGGGACGAATCGGCGATGACGATACTGTTGCTGCCTTCCGTCCAGTATCCCGAAACCGTTTGGCCTCTCAACTGAAATTCGGTCACGCCGGGCACCACATACCACGAGATCTTTGACAGCGATCCGGTGACGCCTGAGCACGACTCGGTCATCGTCCACCACCTGTCGTACACGGGCGGAGGAACGAACTGAGTGGCAGTCGGCGGAAATGCTGGATCAACAATGCGATCGCAGGCCGCCGCAAATGCGACGACCGCTGCGAGCTGACTGCAAAAGAGCGCGCTACGCCACGAGAGCTTCACGACACAAGGTTAGCATCGAAGCTCGTTCGCGCGGAAGGCGACAGACCAGGCGGGTACTTCAGGTTCCGGTAAAGGCGGGCAGGGCAGGTGCCGGTAAAGGCGGATAGGACAGGTGCCGGACCCGCCTTCGATCTCATCCGTTGTAGATCTTTCCGCTCCGCGAGCGATAAAGCTCCAACACCGCGCGCGCTTCTTCGCGAAGAACGTTGCGCACGATCGTGATCCCGCGATCCTCGAGATACTTGTAGGATTCGGGGAAAACCGGCCCCTCCTCGAACTTGAGAAGCGATGCGTCTTCTCTCGCAGCGCCGTAGACCACACGATGAACGCCGCTCCACAACGTTGCGCCCAGGCACATCGCGCACGGCTCGCACGACGTGTACAGCTCGTGCTTCGGCAAACCGGGTGAGTTGAGCGAGAACGATCCGACCCGCTGGTTAGCCATCATGAACGCGACCATCTCGCCGTGGAGCGTGCAATTCGAGAGACGCACGACGCTATTCATTCCGACAGCCACAACCCGGCCGGTCTCCGATTCGAATATCGCCGCTCCGAATGGGCCTCCGGTGTCCTTCTCGACATTCATTCGCGATACGGCAATCGCGAGACGCATGCGATCTTCCTGCGTATTGTATGGGATGTCCCATTTGACGAGCGAGTTCACCCAGTCGGGATACTCGATGTGTACTTCCGGATGGCTGTTTGTAGCGATCATGCGTGAACGTTGACTTGTCGGGCCCGAGTATGGAAGTGCATCGAAGTGTGACTCGGCCCGTGTAGTGTCCGCCGTTACCGGCACCTGTAGTGTCCGCCCATACCCGCCTCCAACTCAACAATCCGGCGGCAAAGGGAGTACCATAGAGAGCGTCACGCTTCTCAAACGTTCTCCCTGGGTAAATGAAAACCAACGCCCCCATTCAGCGCCGCCTCCTCCGGCCGCTAATTGCTGTCGTGCTCTTCGCCGGCTGCTCTTCCGCCGTCACGTCGAACACCGGCGCTCCTTCGACAGCCGTCGTTCCGGTCGGCAACCTGCCCCTCAAGTACACGGCGCGTCAAACGTCGCCTGCGATTACGCCGGCCGACTTGATGAGCCGCCTTTACGTCTTCGCTGACGACTCGATGATGGGCCGCCAGGTCGGCTTCGAAGGAAATCTCAAGGGGACCCAGTACATCGCCGACGAAGCCCGCAAAATCGGATTGCTGCCCGCAGGCGACAACGGAACGTACTTCCAGGATCTTCCGGTTTACGCGCGCATCCTCGATCCGGCCAGCACCATCAAGGCCGGTAACACGACACTCGTCGCCGGACGCGATTTCGTCGCGTCAGGTGCGCCGATTCAGGCAACCAGCGGACAGGTCATCTTTGGCGGAAGGGAGAACGACACACTCAGTCTCCTCGACAGCGCGCAGGTCGCTGGAAAGATCCTCGTCCTGCAATCCAACCCGACGAACGTGGGCTTTCGCACGCTTGCGCAGTTTCCCGGGTTCCAGCGCTACCGCGCGTCGATCGCCGGTGCACTGACGACAATCACACTGCGTGGTCCGCAGCTACCCGAAGCCGTCACTCGTCCCGCGCTTCAGGGAACGGCCATCTCTCTTCGCACGCCCCAGGCGGCAGCGCCGACAGGTCGCTTCGGCGGCTTCTCGATCAGCGCGACAAATTCAGCCGGTGACGCCCTGTTCGGCGCGCCGCTCTCTTCATTGAAGAAGGGCGCACTCGGCAGCACGATCACGATGGACATCCATCAGACCGAAGCGCCGCGTCCCGGACGCAACGTCATAGCAATTCTTACCGGCAGCGATCCGAAGCTGAAGAACGAGTACATCGCGATCGGCGCGCACAACGACCACATCGGATACAACCACAATCCCGTCGAACACGATTCCCTTCGCGCGTTCAACACAGTTGCGCGACCAGGCGGCCAGGAAGGCGCTCCAAAGGTGCCGACTGAAGAAGAGTGGGCACGAATCAACTTCCTGAAGGACAGTCTCCGTCAAGCGCACGGTGGCCCGCGCATGGATTCCGTGTTCAACGGCGCCGACGATGACGGGACGGGATCGGTTGGCTTGCTGGAGATTGCACAGGCATTCGCACCAGCACCGGTGAAGCCGAAGCGGTCAATCATCTTTGTCTGGCACACGGGCGAAGAGCGGGGAATGTGGGGCTCGGGTTACTTCACAGATCATCCCACCGTTCCGCGCGATTCGATCGTCACTCAGCTTAACATCGACATGATCGGTCGCGGCGATGCTGACGATGCGGTCCCGAATGGTGGTCCGTCATACCTTCAGCTGATCGGATCGAAGCGCTTGTCCACCGAGCTTGGCGACATCGTCGAACAGGTGAACAACGACACGCACGCCGGATTCAATTTCGATTATTCGTACGACACGCCGGGCAATCCGAATCAGTACTATTGCCGCAGCGATCACTGGTCGTATGCAAAGTGGGGCATTCCGATCACTTTCTTCTCGACGGGCGGTCATCGCGACTACCACATGCTTACCGACGAGCCGCAATACATCGACTACAACCATTTCGCCCGCGTCGCGCAGCTCGTGCACGACGTCGCCTGGCGAGTGGCGAACCTCGATCACGCTGTTGTCGTCGACAAGCCGAAGGGGAATCCGAACGATCGCTGCCGTCAGTAGAGGTTTCCGGTTTCTCTGACTGCTATTTGACACAGAGACCACAGAGACCACAGAGCAAGCGGGCATGGCGACGTCCTTTCCCTAAGACGCATCATCCCAAACGAAGCAGTCCCGTTTTTTGTGGTTAACCCCATAGGAACGGGACTGCTTTCGTATGGAAGCCTGTTTCTATTCGGAACTTCTCGCCACGAAGCTGCTTGCTCTGTGGTCT
>JADGQR010000110.1 GCA_017881685.1 Gemmatimonadaceae bacterium | reverse complement strand
TTTTTCACTAAACTCAAGTGTTCCGTGTACATAGACCATGGGGCTACATCTCTTTTTCTGCAGCTGGTTATATCGACCGTGGTCGGCGTTGGATTTACGCTTCGGCGCAGCATCAGCCGTCTCTACCACAGGTTCCGAAGTCACAGAGATGACGAGAAGTAGTGGCTCGAGTGAAGATTCGCATTCTTTTCAGGGCGCGTCGTTCAGGGATCCAGGCGGCGCGCTTCGTTTTGTAGGTGGCATCCCACTAAGGTTTGTTCGCGCCTCCCATGCTGCCGATCTGCGAAGCTTTCTCGACTCGCCGACGGTTCGGACGTGGAGCTCTCGCGGAGCGATCGTTGACAGTACCGAGCTCAGCGAGCCCGACTTCGAGGCGTACCGGCAGAATCAGGAATTTGTAGAAGCGCTCGGTGCTGAGACTTGGGGCGGGATCTGGCGCCACGACAGGGTTTTCTTCCCTTCTTCGGCTGAGGAATGGTCCCCGGGAATGCTGCACCGAGCCGGAGTCCTGACATTGGACCTGGCACTCGACCTTCTGAAAGACGGGAGGGGCCTGAAGGACGCGACACCTGCGAATGTCCTGTTTCGTGGCTCGCAGCCAGTTTTTGTTGACTTGCTTTCCATCGAGCAACGCGATCCACACGACCCGCTGTGGCTGCCATATGCACAGTTTTTTCGCACCTTCGTTCTTCCACTGCTGGTGACAAACGCAACCGGCCTGCCGCTGCGTACGGTCTTCAGCATCGGGCGCGAAGGCGTGGAGCCCGAGGTTGCGAGAGATCTGGTTCCCATGGGGAAACGTCTCCACGGCCCCGGATTGTGGCACGTCACGGTTGCCACCCTGTTGAGCCGTTCCGGATCAGTGGCCGCAGACGGAGCCCCGCCAAAACGGTCGGTGCCCGCTGATCAGGCGCAATATGTTCTCAGGCGGATGTTCAAGGGCCTCAGGAAATCCCTCGACGCCGTTGGCCCCAGCGCCAATCCGAAGTCATCATGGACCGGATACGTTCAGGATCACCACAGTCCGGCCTACTTCGACGCGAAGCGTCAGTTCGTAGCGTCTGCGGTTAGCGAGATGAAGCCGAAAACCGTGCTCGACATCGGATGCAACACCGGTGAGCTATCGATCATGGCCGCTGCCAACGGAGCTCGAGTAGTCGCAATCGACAATGACTACCGCGTCATAGAGCGACTGTTTCAAAGAGCGTCGCGAGAATCGCTCGATGTGCTTCCTCTCGTGGTCGATATCGCGTCACCGACACCGAGTCGTGGCTGGATGAATCGCGAGCTGCCATCTTTCCTCGACAGAGCCGAGGGAGCGTTCGACCAGGTTCTGGCAATGGCTGTCATCCATCATCTTCTCGCGACCAACGGCATCCGCCTCCCGGACATTGTCGACCTGCTCGCGCGATTGACCCGAGACACCGTTGCGCTTGAATTTGTTCCTCCAGGTGATCCCCTTTTTCGACGACTCGCGAGAGGTCGCGATTCCCTCTATGCTGACCTTACTCGTGAGACCTTCGAAAATGCCTGCAGACGGCGGTTCGACATTCTGCGATCGGTGCCGCTGCCGAGCGGGGAACGCGTAGCCTATGTCCTCCGAAAGAACGCGCGCTAAGGAGAAGAAGCAGGCGGCGAAGGATTTTCTCGTTGGATGCACCCTCGTCAGTCTCCTGTACATGGATGTGTTGCGGTTGTTGTTCGCCGCGCCGGGCCCATTTGGCTTTTACCTGGCATACTCGCGCAATCATTATCTGGCCGCGATCGCCGCTGTTGTCTTCGGCGGTGTCATCATGATGGCTCTTTCGCCTGTCGCCAGGCGTGCACCGGCCGGGATCCGCTACGTATTGAACTGTGCGTTGCTCGCGACAACGGTGCTCGTTCTGAATGAGTTTCGAAAATCCAACGAAGATAAATGGCCGATGATCCTCGGCTTGTGGACCGGCGTTCGTCATACGCCAGGGCTGGCCGTAATGATCATCGTGATGGTCGTGGCGATCGCGGTGATTCTCCGCTTTGTGTCACCCCTCAGTCGCTGGTACCGCCAACTGCTTCTGGGCACTTCGGTGTTCACGATCTACGTGCTGGCTCGTGCGCTCTGGATTCTGGCAACGATGAATTTCAATTCCTTCCAACTTCTTCCGAGGCCCGTGCACGCGGGCTTGCCCGGTGTGGGGCGCGTCGTCATCGTGGTTTTCGACGAGATGGATAATGAAGTAGCGTTCGCCAGGCGCCCGTCCTCTCTGGCTCTCCCGCAGTTCGACGCCTTTCGGAAGACATCGGTGACTTTTGATTCGGCCTATTCACCCGGCCCGAATACTCTCGAATCCATGCCCTCGTACCTGCTCGCGCGGAGAGTGTTGACTCTCCGGCCGCTCGATGCGACTTCGTTTGTCGCACGCATTCAGAACGGGAATCGGGTGCTGAGCGACACCGCGACATCGATCTTCACGAAACCGGCCGAGATGGGAGCGCGCACCGCGCTCGTTGGTTTTGCGCTGCCGTACTGCCGCCTGCGTCTCACAGCCATGGTCGACGTGTGCGAAACCATTCCGCTCGTCGCCGGGCAGGACATCGATGTCGACAGCGCAGGCTTCTGGCACGCGGCAAGTGAACAGGTTCAAAGCCTGCTGCCATTCAGCGCCCGTCGCGCCCACATTGCGCGGCTTCGCGTTGTCGTGGACAAGGCTATCGAGCTGGCTGGCGACTCCAGTTATTCCCTTGTTCTTCTCCACTTGCCCCTTCCACATGCACCATGGGTCTGGGATCAGGCATCCCGAAGTTTCGTGGTCAACTCCCTCGGCAATGCAGGTTATCTGGGCAATCTCGCGCTGGCAGACCAAGTGCTTGGACGGATGAGGAAAGAAATGACTGACCGCAGATCATGGGCAACCACCACGCTCATCGTCACGACTGATCACTCCTGGCGGTCGAAACCGGCCCAAGGCGGCCCGGTCGATCGAAGGATCCCACTCATGATCAAGCTGGCCGGCATGACCGACAGCAGTCACGTGTCGACACCAACCAACTCTCTGATCGTTTCAGGGCTGGTGCCGGACTTGATCAACCGCGCGCTGCCAGACGCTCAATCACTTTCTCTCCGAATTGGGCAGCTCACCGCAGGTATCCCCGACATGCGGGTACACTGACGCTTCAAAGCTACTCCTCGAGAATGTCGCACACGCGCGCGCAAGAGGCGTCACGGTTGCCGATTGACTCGAGAAGACCTCGCGCGCGTTCGCCTTTTGCTGCAAGATCACTCCGAGAGCTCGATGCGATCGCGCGAAGAACACGCTCTGCCTCGTCAACATCGCCATGTGATACGCGCCATCCAATGTCGGCGCGCTCGAGGAGCTCAGCGATCGGGTTGTCACGAGGCCCGAGGAGCAGGATAGGGCGCCCGACGGCCATCGCTCCATAGATCTTGCTCGGATGAACAATTCCGGGCATCGTATCGCCAAGACTCACCAGGTGCACGTCAGCGGCAGAAAGTGACTGCGGCAGCACGCTACGATCCTGGTACGGCAGCGACACAACGTTACTCGCCGGCTCGGCGATGGTGGCCTCGGCGTCAACCTCTGTCTTACCGACTCCGCCGCCGATAAAAGCGAGCAACAGTCGAGGGTCGTCGCGCACCCGTCTTGCAGCCATGAGAATTGTCGTCAGTGGATGAGACATCGCGTGGTTGCCGCTGTACATGATTACTGTCTTGTCGCCGAAGCAATGCTCTTTTCTGAATTCGTTCTGAGCATGGCTGATCGATTCAAGCGGCTCTTCCGGCGCCCATGGCCTGACGACGGTGGTGCGTCCTGAAATGTCCGCCTTTGCCGAGAGACGCTTTTCCATCATCGTATCGAGAACGATGATCGCAGACGCGCGTCGCAACACGATCCTGTTAGCCCAGTCGAATACTTTCACGGCCGGAGAATTCGAGTCCATGTTACCAAGAGCGACCATCTGGTCTGGATTCACATCCATGGGCCAATACTTCAGCGGAATTCTCCGAAGTCGCGACAGCGCCACAGCCGCAATCGGACCTACCGGCGGCGAAGTGCTCACGATTACTGCGTCAATTTCCTTCAGGAATGCAGCTCTCCACACTTCCTGAATCATCAGAAAAATTCCGGACGCGAGCCGAAGGGCAATCGAGCTCTTGCCGAAAGATCCAAAAGGCAGGCGCCGGACGCTAACGCCGTTCCTCGTTTCGGCCGATGAATATCTCTGTGACGGATCATCGAATCCGCGATCTGCCGTGAAGATGATCACGTGGTTTCCGCGGCGTGCAAGCTCCTCGGCTGCGTCGGCGAGATGCTGGCCCACGGCAGCGGGATCTGGAGGATAAACCTGCGTAAAAAAAACGAGAGTGCGGCGTCGCACCATCATCGAGCTGACAGAGCAGGCATGATATTCAAGGCTCGATTATCGCACCGGCGATCAGTCCCGAGAGCTCGGCCAGATAGTAACGCGCCTTGCCTCTGTCCGTTATCAGATACGCCACGATTCCGGCGGAAACGAGAGCGATGCGTCGCGCATACTTGCCCCATAGCCCGTGTTTCCTGCAGACTCGCGCAAAGCCGCACCGATACGTGAAAACACGGCGCAGCGATGTTGGTGAGCCGTGATCGACAATAGTTCGCGGGTGAAAAAATCGGGCTGCGGGCTGAAAATACAAACGCTTGTCAGCTGCAAGCAGGCGAAGCACCCAGTCATATCCTTCCTCGGCCCCGTGAAACGTTCCCACGCCCAGGGTTTCGTCGAAGGGCACTTGCCTCACGAGCTGGGTTCGAACTGCAGTCGCAGGCTCGACGAACATGCCTTCGAAACGCCCGCGTGCAAGCCAACCCGGAGTTTTCACGTAGCGCGTCACACTATCCGCGCCCGTCTCATCGAAGCATCGTCCAAAAACGGCGTCGGCACCCGTGCGCTTCAACTCGTCCATCATGATCTGAAACGTGTCGGGAAGAACGCGGCAGTCGTCGTCCGGGGTAAAGAGAATTGCGGAGGACGCTACGCTCGCCGCGTAATTTTTTGCTGCCGACAGGCCTCTCACAGGAACCCTGTGGTGTTCAATGCCGAGACTGGGAAACCTCGCCAGAATGTCCGAAAGCCGGTCGTCCGCATTTTGATCTACGATAATGACGGCCGTCGGCTTGATGCTCGATCTCTCGATTGAAGTGAGCAGGTCGGCAAGCTCGTCAGTTCTGCCGGCAGTGGCTACAGCGACACTGAATGATGTGGTTTCATCAGCCACCGGGGCGCGATCCGCGAGCTCGGTCGGATTGTCCGAACGGACTTCTCAGGCCGCGTATCGTTTCCCGCTTGAGCTCCGTGTAGTACTCGAATGCCGGCGTCGCCGCCGCTGAGCTCTCGGCCACTCTCTCGCGGATAAAAGCGATTACAATGGCGATGAGCAATCCACCAATTGCGCTGAGCAGTGGGAGCGAGCTTGCGGGTGATCTCTCCCGCTTCAGTGGGAGCTCCGGCAACTCCAGTATCGTAACGGCCGGGAGATCTCTTGCC
>JADGQR010000109.1 GCA_017881685.1 Gemmatimonadaceae bacterium | reverse complement strand
TTCTCGAGATCAGCTCAGCCGTGATCATCAAGCCGGCATTGGGAGCTGGTTACGAATTCAGCCGCGGCGGGTTTCGGATAACCTGGGACGGATATCAACACTTCGGTGCGAAGGAAGGCACGGTGGATGCCGACGGTCAGCTTACGGGAGATCTAAAGCTCGGCGAATCCGAAAGCGGATCAGGCGCGCCGATTGGCCTTGTGGTGGCGCTCGCGATGCCGCGGATAGAGCTCAGCATCGGCGTCAGCAAGATTCTAAAGTTTGACGGCATGGCCGACGCGGCCAAGAAGGCCGACAACTATTTCGATATCCTGGTGAAGAAGACATTCGGGGAAGAAGCGCTCGCAAAAATCAAAGCTTCACCGATGAGTCAGGTGACAGCCAAGAATATCGTGGACGCCGCGATGGGCAGCAACGCAGCGGCGTACATCGAGCTGACAACTAGTGTTGGAACCAGTCACAGTGGAAGTTCAGCCATGGTGCCGTGCACACGCACCGATCTTCACATGGCCGCAAATGTTGGAGTGTCGGCAAAAGCGTTTGGCCAGAGCGTTGGCGACGCCGACAAGGAAATATTCAAGCTCGACACAACTCGCGTAAAGCCAGACCAGGATATGCTGTGCAAATTCTAGGGGAAGCGGTAACACTCCGCGTGCAATCATCGAAAACCAGCGGTGTACTGTCGGCGCTCATCGCTGCAATGATTTTCGCCGGTTGCAGCGGCGACAAGCAGGCCGCGAACGGTAACAAGTCGGCACCAGGAGACAGCTCCAAAATTGTAGCGACATCGAGCTCGGCTGCGAACGACACGAGCGCAAAAAATGCCCCGCCTCCGCTTGGTCCTCTGAAGGGAGTAGAGGGCGTCACCATCGGAGGCGATTGCCCGGATCCCGGGCCTGGCGCCGAGGCGGAAATCCTGGCCCAGGCGTCGGCTCTGATCCCGTTGAAAGTGGGTCTCACACTCTCGCACAACTGGAGGGCATATGATGGTGACTACGATCACGAGTGTCTCAACCAGGTGACTGCAGTCGATGCTCGCAGCGTTCTCATCACAGGCAGCTGCCCTATTGGGCGATCGCATAAGACGATGACCTGGGTGCGGCGCATCTGTCGCACTGATCTCCGCGACTCGTATGTCTACGAAACAGGAGAAAAACAGAACACTCCTGAGGTCATAAGTGGAACGCTCGAGTTCAGCCTCTCGACTGCGTCATTTGCCGCGCTGAAGAAGACCGGAGAAGTCAGGCATCGGTACATCGACATCATCGACAAGCCGCCCACGTCCGAGGATGACGTAGACGGGATCCTGAAGTCCGAAGGAAAGGGCACTTTCAACATCATAGTCAATGACCAGAAGATCGAAGTGCCGACCATCGAGGCGACCTACAGAGATGACCAGAAGCACCACCTGATCAGGGTCAAGGTGCTCGACGACGAGCGCTTCCCGCTCATGCTTGACTACTACATGCCCGGTATCACTTTCTTCATTACTTACACGAAAGTGTCCTTCCCTGGAGAGATCGAGGAGCAGCTCGCCAAGAAAAGGCGCATAGACGTGTACGGCATCTATTTCGATTTCGCGAGTGACTCCATCCGGCCGGAATCAGAGCCCATACTTCGCGAGATCGCGACAGCGCTTGCCTCGAACAAGGAGTGGACGCTCACCATCAACGGGCATACTGACAGTGTGGGCACCGCCGCGTCGAACCGCGATCTGTCCGAGCGGCGAAGCGCTGCTGTGAAGAAGGCGTTGGTGGAGCGGTACAAGGTAGATGCGTCGAGACTCACTACTAACGGGTTCGGTTCATCGCAGCCGAAGGAACCGAACGACACCGATATTGGGCGCGCACGAAACCGGAGAGTCGAGCTGATACGGCAGTAATCCAGCAATGTTCTTCCCGATATCGCGGTGCAGTTTGTCCAGAGGGGCTCTTCTTGTTTGCCTGACCGGCGCTGCCGCCTGCGCATCCGGTACCGACATCACTACGCCGACGCCAATAAACCCCGCCGATACCGCAGCTCCGCCCATTCAGCGCGAGATGCGCGGAATGTGGATCGCCACGGTTGCCAATATCGACTGGCCGTCCTCGCGGAGCCTTTCCACCGCGCAGCAACAGGCCGAGCTCGTGGATATTCTCACCAAGGCGAAGGCGGCCGGGCTCAATACTATAGTATTGCAGGTCCGCCCAGCGGGTGACGCCGTGTATCAGTCGTCGCTCGAGCCGTGGGCCAAACTATTGACCGGAACACAGGGACAGAGTCCCGGCTACGATCCGCTCGCGTTCGCAATTCAGGAAGCACATGCACGCGGAATGGAATTGCATGCCTGGATAAATCCGTTTCGTGGCGGCAACACATCCGACACCACGACGATGGTTGCGCCGCATCTATTCAAGATCCGGCGCGATCTGATTCGCGTGTACGCGTCTGATATCTGGATGGATCCCGGCGAGCCCGACGTGCAGGATCATTCGATGCAGGTGATCTCCGACATCGTGCGCAGGTACGACATCGATGGAGTTCATGCTGACGACTACTTCTATCCGTACGTCGTCAACGACAATGCCGGAAAGCCGATTCCTTTTCCCGATTCCGCGACTTACGCGAAATACGGCAGCGGACGCGCACTCGCCGACTGGCGCCGCGCGAACATCGATCGATTCGTCGTGAGAATGTATCGCGAAGTGCACGCGATAAAGCCGACCATCAAGGTTGGCATCTCGCCGTTCGGAATCTGGCGTCCGGGAAATCCAACCGGCATCAGCGGACTCGACGCATACGCGAGCATCTATGCCGATTCGAGGAAGTGGCTTCAGCAGGGCTGGGTGGATTACCTCGCGCCGCAGCTTTACTGGGCGATTACTCCGCCTCCGCAGAGTTACACCGCTCTTCTCGACTGGTGGCTCGCGCAGAGTACGGCGGGCCGGCATGTGTGGCCGGGACTTGCGACTTATCGCGTGCAGGACGGGACTTCGAGTCAGTTCTCGTTGACGGAGATTCCGGATCAGATCCGCGCAACTCGTCAGCGGACTACTGGAACGGGAAATCTTCTCTACAACGCGACTTGGACGCTGAAGAAGAACGGATTGGCAACGACGCTTTCGAGCGACTTGTACAAAGATGCGGCGCTCGTGCCTGCATCGCCGTGGCTCGATGCTGTTCCGCCGAACAGTCCGTCGATCTCGGTTGCGTCGGATCTACTTCAGATCACGCCGGCGAGTGGCGAGGCAGCGAGGTGGTGGGCAGTTCGCTCGCATGCCTCGGACGGATGGACGACGCGAATCCTGTTCGGAACAGATCACACTGTGGCGCTGCCGAGTGGATCTGACCGCGTGATCGTTCAGGCGGTGGATCAGGCGGGGAATGTCAGCCCGGGAGCTGAGTGGCGTCGTTGACAAATGCGGGGCCGCCGCGCCGGAAAAACGAGGCTAATTCTTCGCCGATCCTGATCTGCGCTTGAGGTCGCCAAGAGTACGACCAAGCAGCGGAAGCGGATCGCGAAGCATGTCCACTGCGCACTGAAACCCCGCACCGAACTCCGTGATGATCCGCGGCACCTCGGCCATACCTGTACGACGAACGTGCCAGCCTGCGCTCTTCATCAGCAATCCGGGATTCACGTACGTCACGCCAACGCGATAAGCCGGATAATCGAGAGGCGCTACGTCTTCCTTCAGCGCGAGCCGCACAGCGATCGTCGCAAGATCGAGCCCGCAGCGATCAGCAAATCGAAAGTACGCCGGAAATCGCGGATTGATCTCGATCACCTTGTGCACGCCTGTCCGCGCGTCGCGCTTGATCTCGACTTCTGCCGGCCCTTTCCATTTCCAATGCTCGAAGAATGGCCTTACCAGCTCGACGATTGCCTCATCACGAGTGCTTCTGCCCACTACGGTCAGACCACCAGTTGTCGGCCACTGTCGTTTCTTCGTTGTTGTGAACGCAGCAACAAGACGACTGTCGCGTGAGTAGAGCAGCACTACCGTCTTCATTGTCTCCGGACCACCGGGCACGAACTCCTGGATCAACTCCTCGCCGTAGGTGGCCCGGCAGGCAGCGATTGCATCGTCGAGCTCGCCTGGAGTTCTCACGTAGCGAACGCCGCGCGCCGCACCGACGTTCGCTCTCGGCTTCACGACCAGGGTGAGCGCCGGATCTCCTGACAACGCTGTTACGGCGTCGGCATACAAGTGTACTTGCGCGCAGGGGATCCCAAGCGCATCGAGACTGGCCATCGATGCCGACTTGTCGTTCGCAACAGCGATCGCTTCGCGATCAGGAACGTTGAGAGCCGTCATCGCGCTTAATCGCTCGCCCAGCGCAGCGCTTCCGAGTGTCGACTGCGCGCCCAGGGGAAGCAGCACCTCGGGGCGAATGCGATCAACCACGTCGAGCAACGAAGCCGCATAGGCGTCGGCAGTGCCGTTTGCCAGAACGTGATGGGCACTGATAAACCGGGACTTCACGCCATACGGCATGGCCACGACATCTGCCGAGCTGACGTCGTAGCCTGCGCGGGCCAGCGCGCGCGCGGCGGACAGGCCCGCGTCGCTCGTCGCGTTGGTCATCAGTACGCGCGTTCGGCTCACGTCAGCGGCCCTGTAATGCGGCAGCGTTCGATCGCGACTCCGGTTCGAGGGCGCGGATCATTCGCCCGATTTTCATGCTGCGTATGGGAACCAGGCGCTTGAGACCCGCGCGTTGCAGCTTCGAGCGGCCGCGAATCCATATCATCGACTGCTCGATGGAGCAGCCGCGTCGCAGTTTTACTTCATATAGTAGTCTGCCGAAGTACAGCCGGCGGTCCGCAGATTCGATCGC
>JADGQR010000108.1 GCA_017881685.1 Gemmatimonadaceae bacterium | reverse complement strand
GTCAACGTCGCGCTTCCAAGCATGCAGGGAACGCTCGGCGCAACGATCGAGCAGATCACCTGGGTCGTCACTGGTTACATTCTCGCGAACGTCATCATCATGCCGCTCGTTGCATTGCTGAGCGAGCGGTTTGGCCGAAAGAATTTCTATCTTTTGAGCGTCATTCTGTTCACCCTTGCGTCGATGGCGTGCGGGCTCGCCCGCTCGCTCCCTGTGCTGGTGTTCTTCCGCATGCTTCAGGGAATCGGCGGTGGAGTTTTGCTCACTGTTTCTCAGGCGATCCTGCGTGAGACGTTTCCGCTGGAAGAGCAGGGAACGGCGATGGGCATTTTCGGACTCGGCATCGTGCTCGCACCCGCCTTCGGTCCGACGCTTGGGGGATGGCTCACCGACAAGTATTCGTGGCCGTGGATTTTCTTCATCAACGTGCCGATCGGAATCATCAACCTTCTTCTCGTCAGCAGATTCGTCGAAGATCCGTCTTATCTGATTCGACGCAAAGGCCAGATCGACTGGACCGGACTCGGATTGATGATCCTTGGGCTCGGGTCGCTGCAGCTAATGCTGGAATCGGGCGAGCGCAATGACTGGTTCCAGTCCGGATACGTCATTCGTCTTGCCGTCCTCGCAGCCGCGGGCCTGATCTTCTTCGTGTGGCGTGAGTTGACGATAGAGAGACCTGCAGTCGATCTCCGCATTTTGAGAAACGCCTCCTTCAGCTCCGCCACTGCGCTCGGTGGAGTCCTCGGCATGGCGCTCAACGGAAGTCTGTTTCTCCTGCCCTTGTTTCTTCAGAACCTGCTCGGATACACCGCACTCAAGTCTGGCCTGGCGATGATGCCGCGAAGTCTCGCGATGGCGGTGATCATGCCGATCGGCGGAAGGTTCTACAACAAGCTCGGTCCTCGCATTCTCGTTGGAGGTGGACTCGCTGTAACCGGTGTGTCGTTCTTTCTGCTGTCGCACCTGACGAGTCAGATCGGATACTGGGATATCTTCTGGCCCCAGGTGATGCAGGGCGTCGGATTCAGCCTGATCTTCGTCGCGCTCAGCACGGCTGCCCTGTCGACGATCGCGAAGCCTGAAATTACGGCAGCGACTGGATTGTACAACGTGTCGCGTCAGGTCTTCGGAAGCATCGGCATCGCTATCGCGGCGACACAGCTGACTTCAGGCATTACTCGCAATCACGCGATCCTGGCCGAGCAGGCTGGTCAAGCGAATGCTGCGGCTGTCGCCTGGCTTGCCCGCGTGACGGCGGCGATGATGGCGAGAACCGGCTCTGACATCGCGACGGCGCGAGAGCAGGCCTTGAAGCTCCTCGACGCTACGGTGACGCGTCAGGCGGCGGTGCTCTCATACAACCGCGTGTTCGTGCTCGTTGCACTGCTGTTCGCCTTCGCTCTGCCGCTAGTGTTCTTCCTCAAGCGTGGTCACGCGGTGGAAGACGTCGAGATAATGGTCGACTGATCCTCGAGCCTGACTTCGCGTCAGGCTCCGTAGTATTGTGCGACCCGGCGACCGGCATAAATGCCGAATCCGGTCCCGACCATCGACAACATGAATGAGGTCATGAAGCCCATCGGCGCGCCGAGGTACCATCCGGCATAGCTGCCGGCGGTTGCGCCGAGAAAGGAGTAGAGCTTCATCATGTCTAACCAACGATTGAGACGCCGCCCGGCAACCAGAAATGATTGCCTGATCGCGTCTGATGACGGCTAGCGGCGAAGCTCTCCGGGAGGCGAAATCGCGGCCTGTGCGCCAGCGCCAAGTCCCAGGCCGTGGGCCGTATTCTCTGTGAGGACGCGAGTCATGAACCGCTGTCCTTCGCCAATTCTCTCGACCTCGATCGCAGTTGCTTCAACGACCTGCTCGACGCGCGTCATCCTGTCGGCGATCTCTTTCGGAAATGCCGCGACGACCTGGCCACCGCGCTTCCAGATTCGGCGAGCGAAAGCAATCGAGATCGGCAGCAGTACGATGACGATGAACATTCCGCCGAGCACCCAGGCCTCGTCCGGCGGACCGCTGCGAGGTGGCAACGGCGGGTCGATCGCAGCGCCCGGAATCGCCGCTGCCTTTGCAACCTGAGCATCGGCGTCGGATATCTGTTTTTGCATGTCGACGATGCGCGAATCTACCGAAGTGATCTGAGATTCGAGTCCCTTCCTGTCGGCGCCGGTAACGTTTGGCTCCTGAAGTTGAGAAGAGATCTCGGACCTAGAGCTCTGAAGCGCATCCATCTGCCGGCTGAGCTCTCGGCGTTGGGCCTTGAACGCCAGGAAGGTGGCTTGGGGAGTCGTGAGTACTTCCCCGTTGACCGTGATGGTAGGTGCGGCGACCGGAGCGTTTGGAGCTGGCGTTTGATACGGCATCGGTTAATCCCGGTGTTAATCGGACGACGGAAGACTCGTCCCTCGATGAAAATTACAGAAAGAATGGCGAATGCGGATCAGGCGACTCGCCGAATGATTCTGGAATTAAAGTACGAGACCGGCCGTCAGAAGGATTCCGGCCGACGGGGAAAACGTCGTCAGTCCTTTGACGCCTTCGACCCGCAACCATCTCCGGTTCCCAAGGCGGAGGCCGATCCTCATCTCGCTCAGGTTTTCGACCCCGCGAATCGCGGCGTGATCATAGCCGTGCTCCTGGCCGAGGATCGTTGCCTCGGGGTTGAATAAGCCGAGTCGCATCTCGGCGCGAACCGCGTAAAGAAAGAGATCGTCCTGCTCGAAGCGCTGCTCCCGGGTTCCGTGGATACCAACCCCGCCTTCTCCCGCGATCTTGAAAACCTCGTTGCCTCCGCTCGCTCCGACCGTAGTGAAGAAGTCGGTGGCGTCGCGGTCCAGGCCTGTCGTGTTATCGGTTGTCGGCAGCCGCGTCCCAAAGCGGACGACGCCCGTGAACGGAAATGAGTCCGGTGTGAGACGTACCACCGTCGAAATGCGGTAGTCACCGGAATCGTGACGGCGGCCGTCAGGTGCCGGCTCGACATCCTGATACGGGCTCGCAAATCTGGAGTTCTCGTGGAAGAATCTCTGAGCGGTTCCGGCCGCCTCGACCGCGACGCGGCCCGTTCGCCATACGAGAGAAAAATTTGCGACTTCGGTGAGAGTGCCTGACGTCCCTGCGAGGGACGCGCGCTGGTCGAACAAGCGAGATCCGCCCACCTCGGCAGCAGCGGTGTTATTCCTTTCGAACAATCGCCATGGAATTGGCTCGAGGGGGCGAAGCTGCGCCTGAGCGGAAGTGCTGAGCAGACTCAGCGAAGCGAACAAGCAGAAGAGCGAAAAGCGGGTTGACATCAAGAGTGGCGCGGCGGGGCGGGTTTGCGTTCGAACGAGCGGCGAGCCGCAAACCTAAGCATGGCGCCGATGGCAGACGAGTATCACTGCGTTTCGAGCCAACGATGAACTGCCGCAACAACATGCGTCCACTCCAATCCCGCGAAAGGCTGAATGCGAGAGCGCGTCAAAGAGTTCGTTCAGCGCACGCAAGTAACGGCGACACTACTGAGCAGATACGACCGTGACATTGAAGACGAGAACTGAGTTTCCGGGAATCGGTCCGTTGTCGTACAGGCCATAACCGAGCGCTGGTGGAATGATGATCTGTCTCTTTCCGCCAACGTGCATGCCCGGGATTCCTTCGTCCCAACCAGAAATCACGTCATGCGTTCCCAGGTGAAATGGAAAGGTCGTAGTGAGGGTTTCGTTGCTGTCGAACAACGTTCCGTCCGAGAGCCATCCGCTGTACTTGACGTTCAGGATCTGTCCGGTGGCGACAAGCGCCCCTGTGCCGACGCTGATGTCGCGGATGTAGGCTCCGTTGGTTGTGCGGGTCGACTGTGTGAGATCGACTCCGAGCGACGAGGCGAATATGGTCCCTTCGACGGTCGCGTAAGTGCCGCCGGTGATGTCGGTAGAAATGCAACCGTTCGCGAGCACGATTGTCGAGGCGAGAGCTGTGAGCGCGATGGCACGTGGAATCCGAATCATGAGGTGGGGATTGAGGTTATTTGAAAACTAGCGTGGGTGATTGTGAGAGCGGGAGGCATGGCAAGAAAAAGAGCCGCCCCATTCGAGGCGGCTCTCGTTAAGAGGCCCGTACCATTACTTCACCGACGCCCGCTCGAGGGTCATGGTTGCGCCGTCCCGGTTGACGAGATACACGGCGCCGCCTGGTCCGAAGCCCACTATCGTTCGTCCAGTCGGAATCTGCACACGATCGACGATCTCGCCTTTCCGATTGATCACATCGTAGACTGGGCCACCTGCAATCGCGCTCGTCGGAATCGTGCGAATCCAGAGATTGCCTTCCGTGTCGGCGCGTGTGGAGCCCGCGAAGAACGGCGGCTTGTAATCGGGAAGCTCGCTCGCAGGAATGAAGTTTTGTTGTATCGTCGTCGTCGGGCCTCGCTGCGCGCCGCCCGGAGCACCGGACCCTGCGGGTCCGCTGAACACAAAGACCTGAGGGTTTCCACCACCGGTGGGCGCCTGCGCTGGAGCGGGTGCTCCGCCAACGCCCGGCGTCACCACAGCTGTTGGCGCGGCTGCGCCTTGTCGCGCGCGCGCAGCTTTGACTGAGTCGATGAACGCAACCTTGTCCTCATCGGTCATGCGCTGCCAGTCGAACGGAATCTTCGGCGACGACACTTTCGAGCCGTCAGGATTCACCCAGTCCACGTGATAGTCCTTGCCGCGTACGAACGCGATCGCACCATCGGGAGTCATCGCCCAGTCGTCGACGACGGGCAGCGGATTCAGCAGCGACGTCATTCTCGTTCCGCCGTTGTCATCACGTGAAACGTCCATCTTCAACTTGGGCGTCTTGATATAGCCAATCGTATCGGTCGCGCGGGTCGCCAGATTGATCCTGACAACCGCAGCGGAGTCTGGAATATCCGGCATCTGGAATCCCGGCTGGCCAGGGAGAGCGCCTCCGGCCAACCCGCGCATTTGAATTTGCGGCGGGGTGCGGTAGACAAGCTTTCCGTCAGGCGTGAATGCCGGATTGCCAAGCTGGCCCGAAAGCATTCCCGCGTCCTGCGCGCGCGGCACCGACATGACGCGTCCCACCTTTCCGGTGGGATCGATTACCAGCATGGACAGCGACGATGGGTCGATGAAGAGCGAAGAATCACCTTTGAAAGGGGCGAGTCCGCCGGTTCTGCCGCCGTACGCATTCGCAGTCGCACTGGTGGAATCGGCCACGAGCGTGAAGCTGTTGAGCTGCGAATTGAACAGAAGCACTCTGCGTCCACCAGGGTCGTTCACCAGAACGTTCCCGTTGGAAAGGGGACGCACGGCAGTGACGTTGACGAAGGTCTCCGTCGCTTTGCCGACCGTTGCGCCAAGCTGTCTTATCGGTGGTCGTTGCTGTGCCCAGGCGTTCGCCGCGGTCATCACCAGCAACGCCATCGTCAAGTAACGCATTTCGATTCTCATGACTCCATCAGGAAATAGGGAAACATCATTTGAAAATCTCATTTCAACGGCTGATTATTATGGTCTGCGTCCCGCCGCCGCCACCGCCGGCGAATACAGCATCGCCGCCACTGAATGGAACAAAGCCGCCGAAACCCGAGTTGCCTGTGAACGTCGCACTGCCACCTCTGATCGACGCGAGGTACCTCGGCTCCAGATAACTTGCGATGAACGACGGAAGCTTGCGGCGCTGCTCAGGCGTGAGGAGCGACTTGATTGCCGGGCCGATCTCGGAAAGATCATCGATCGTCGCTCTGCGGGCCGCCATGTACCGACTGTAGACTTCGTCCTTGTCGTATGCGTTCGGCAGGTCGGCGAAGTACTTCGCGATTGGCGACCAACGCTGGTCGTTCTTGATTGTGTAGGTGCGGTTCATGGTTGCCAGGCTATCGGCCTGCATGCCGGTCAGGTGAAGCGAATCCTGTTGTCTGAGAATCGTGGCCATCGGATTCGGAATCCCGCCGCTCGCGTAAATCGCCTTCAGCATGATCTCGGGCAGCTTGGTTCCCTCCGTTCTCCGGCCGCGATCGAGCTGCTGCGTGAGCATCTGCTTCTCCCGCGTCGGTCCGATGTCGAAGCGCATCATTGCGGTAAGCGTAACCGGCAGACGGAACGCACCGATTGCCTGATTGGTCGAGCCGAAACGCTGGTTCACTTCGTATTTGTACTTGCGGCTCACAGGATCGAAGCCACGTACGTACAAAAGCTGTGGATCCGGATTCGCCGGCTGCCCCCACCCGCGCAGATTGTCCGACCCATGAAGCAGCAGATCAGCCGCGCCGAGTGGATTCGATACCTGGAACGAGATCGTCGCGCGCTGCGGCATCCTGACTTTGATTGGATTGAACGACACTGACATGTTGGCCGTCGACATCCACGGTGCCTGACAGCTGTTCCTGCCAGCGAGCTTTCCGAGCTGGCTCTGCAGGCAGCTCTTCGCGCTGCTCGAGCCCTTGTCGAGCAGCGATTGAATTCCGCTGGCAAGAACCGGATCGGCATCGGCCGTCGTCGGAATGAACGCACGATCGTTGTTGTAACCGTCGCCGTTGATGTCGCCAGCAACCATCGGAGTGTATGGCGATCCGGAGCGGAACTGGCCGAACCAGTTCACGCTAACGAAATCGAAGAAGTTGTATCCGACGTTGTAAACGATCTGGTGACGCGAATCGAACGAAGAGCGGCCCCATTCGGTATTGAGCGGGTTCGACACTGTGCTCGTGAATCCTCTGAACTGCTCGCGCACGTTCGAATAGACGTATGACAGGCTCCAGCTTAGGCTCGTCGTGAAGCTCGTTGGCGACAACGTGATTCTCGCCTGGCCGCTTCGCGATTTCAGATCTGACGTGAGCTCGGTGACTCGCGAGAACAATGGCGACGTGCGGCCGTCCTGCGCGGCAGTTGCACCGGTCGTCGGAACGATGCTTGAAGGATTCACGTAAACCGGACGTCCGCCCTCCGACGCCAGCGTGAACCGCGACGTGGGGTTGAAATTGAGATCGGTAATGCCTTGCTGGTTCAGGTTGAGCGAATACGTGCCTTCGATCTGAGCGCTGAACCTGTTGCCGATTACCGGACCGCTCCACTGGAGATTCGAGCGAACACTCTTCGGAGCCTCGTAATTCTTCGCGAACAATGAGACGGCAGGCGCTGCGCTCGAGAACACTGTTCCGGTCGTCCCGTCAGCGCACGTCGTCGGAATCGATGAAGTGTTGGCGCTGTATGCGGCCCAGTCGGGAATTGGCGTCGCGGCTCCGATGCACGTCAGCTGCTGCACTCCGGTTGGCAGTCCTGTGTTGTCGAGCGCGCTTCCAACGAGATTCGTTCCCGGCGTGTTCTGGAACAGGCCGAGGCCGCCGCGCACCACTGCACGCGGACCGCGAAACGCTCCATCAAACCCGGCGATCTGCGGCGCCTGTCCGTATGTCCATGAGAAACCTGCGCGCGGGCTGAAGTAGAGCTTGCTGGGAACAGCGTCGTTCCGAACCGAGAATATCGACTCGAGGTTGGAGTTGAGCGCGGGAGTATTCAGGAATCGGTTGGCATCCGCGCGAATGCCGTACTGAATCTGCAGGTTGTCGGTCTTTCTCCATGAGTCGCCCAGAGATAGTCCTCCGACAAATTGACTCACGTCGCGGTCTCTGAAGCCGAGCTGGCGCGTGAACACCGACGGCTTCGATGCCTGGAGATCGGAAAGAGAATTGAAGGAGAACGTGCCGAGCGTGTTGTTGGCCTGCTCCAGCATCGAGCCGTCGCGCCGCAGCTCGGTCGTCATCTTCAGGCGATGCTTGTTGTTCGTGCTGAACCACGACAGCTGATTGAGCAACCCAACAGAGTTTGTCGTCGTCGTGCTGTTGAGGAACTGATTGCCGCCGAAGATGAGATTCTGAACGCCACTCGTTCCATCGGCGAAATCGGAGTTCACGCGAACCACTCCACCCGGCATCTGGAGATACGGCGTACCCCAGTTCTTCGAAGCGCTTACACCGAGCGACGTCTCGCTGAGAATCCCGACTCCGAAGTAGATGTTCTGCCGGGCCTGAACACCGCCGCGCCAGTTCGTTCGATCTCCGCTGTGGCCAGGCAGCTCAGTCGCGAAGATCGACGACGGCGTCTGCTTCGCCCAGTTGCCGTTGAAGGAAATGTTGAGAGCCTGTCCCGAAGTGGAGGACGGCGGTGCGAAGTCCAGACTTCCAAAGAGAGAGCCCTGGTCGCCGATGCGATCCGTAGGTGGCGTACCAACGCTGAGCGGAACCTTTGCGTTGTTCAGAATCGAGAGGAGACGAGTTACGGAATCGGCAGACACACTAGCCGCCTGCAGCCCGCCCGCATTGGTGTTAAGGAGAGACTGAAGATCGTTCGATCGGCGGCCAAGCTGATAAGCGATGTTATAGAAGGACTTGTCGATCTTGATCGGCCCCGAGAGTGCACCCCCCAGCGAGTAGTTGCTGTACTTCTGGCCGAGCGACTGTGAGGCACGATCAGTCCACTGAAGCTGCGGTGCGTCCACGTTCAGACTCATTCCGCGAGTCATGAAGTTGGAGCCGGGCCGCGTTCTTATGGTCAGCTGTGCGCCGCTGAATCCGCCGCGCGAAACGTCATATGGCGACGTGATCAGCGAAGTCGAAACTGATGCATCGCGCGGCAGGCTCGATCCGCCGAAGTTCATCCCGTTGAGCGTCGCGTTGTTCTGATCTGATCCGAGTCCGAGCACCGAGTAGCCGTCGGGGGATCCATCAGAGCCTGGAACGGATTGAACGCCTGGAAGGGAAGCCGCCATAGCAGCGAGATCGCCCATCAGATTCGCAGGAACTGCGGAGTTGTTGAGAGATTTCTCCGTTCCGCTGACGTCCGGCGGAACGTCGTTGCGCTGAACTTTCTGTCGTTCCGCGGTGACCCTGACGGGGTCGAGAATCGTGCCGATGCGGGCGAGGCGTGTATCGGCAACCAGTATGTCCTCATCCGCCGAGCGCTTCACCTCGAATCGCTTTGCTGCAAAACCAAGCGATGCGAACGACACCATATAGTCGCCGTCGCCGGCAGGGAACGTCAACGTGTACCGGCCGTTGCGATCGGTTTTCGCGGTGCGACTGACGTTTCCGGAAATCGAGGTCGCGGTAACGACAACTCCCTCGAGTGCTGCGCTGTCAGGGCCCGTGACTCGGCCGCGAATCACATCGGCCGTCTGCGCCTGCGAAAGATGCGGAGCTGCCAATGGCATGAGGGCAGCTGCGATGATGAATAAAAGACGGCGAAGGGTCATGATTCTCATTGAAGTGCCGACTTTTAGACTCCGGGGCTGGATTGAGGGTTTACCATGCCCTGGACCGGTCCCGTCAGATTGTTCTCTCAGCGGCTCAATGCGTAGTCGATAGTTGTAACGACACGCACGGTTTTCGTTATCTGGCTCGCCTCAGTTATTCCCTCCGCCTGATCCCTCGGCAGGATCTCGAATACTCCCTGGCTCGCGCGACGAATGCCGCCGATGGAGCTGTGGGAATCTCTCGCGAATTGTTCGGCCCCTTCTCTCGCGCGTGCTGTCGCTTCGCCGATCATCTGAGGCTTGAGCTTGTTCAGTCCGGTGAAGACGAACGTCGGGCCACCATTGCCATATTCACCACCCGACGAAAGGACGACTCCGTTGCTGACCAGCTCTGAAACGCGCTGGCTTGCAGCGCTCACGAGATCGGGTCTTGTCGAGCGAACGACAACAGTCTGCTTGATGACGTAGCGTGCACCTGAAGTGCTTCCACCGGAGTATTGATTCGTCTGAGCGTCTGTGACCGAGAAGTCCTGAAGCTGCAACTGCGAGATGTCGATCTGGTTCGATGAAAGAAATTCCTTGATGCGAGTGAGACTCGACTGAACCTGGGCGTTCGCCTTTGCCAGATCATTGTCGGCGGCGACGATCCGAAGCGGCCAGATCGCGAGGTCGGCATTCACTTCTCGCTCTGATATTCCCTTGACGGTTACGAATCTGTCTTCGCGCGACTTTGCGAAGCCGCCTCCGATGAAAAGGCCCGCGATGACGATGCCGGCCGCAATGATGCTCGGTCTGATCAGATCGCGATCGCGCACTACTTTTTGTCCGTCCATGATGGCTCCGTCTCCGTCGCTCAGCGGCCGATCGCAAAGTTACTTCTTCGCGGCGCCTGTCGCATACCCGAGCGACCTTCTTAAATTCTCAACGGCGCCGCCGGTTGCGGCGTATGCGATTACGAGATCGCCATCAGAATCCAATCGACGCCCTGAGGAAGTTGAATGAGAAGGTCCAGAATTGAGCTCGCCCTGATTTCTGCAGCATTGTTCGTGGGATGCACTCCGCCCCCTTCGAGTGAGCCTTCGCCGGTCGGGAAGGGCACCGTTGCGACTACCGGTGCGCCAGCTCAGACCCAGCAGCCTGCCGGACCTGCTGGCCAGAGAGGCCCAGGTGGCCCAGGCGGACCTGCCGGCCGCCGTCCACCCAACCCGATGGCGCAGGATACCATCCGGCGAAAGCTGGTCGATTCGATCCTCGTCGCGATCGCCGGCCACGAGAAGGAGCCGGCCGGAACCGTTTTCAAGAACGTGAAGCTTCTCAAGGAAATGCCCGCCGGAGACTTCGTCCGAAGCATGGATATGATCTACGGGCGTGGGCTCGGAATGACATGCGCGAACTGTCATGTGATCGGTCAGTTCGACGGCGACACGCGGAAGAACAAACGCGTCGCTCGCGAAATGCAGTCGATGGAGGATTACATCAACACGGAGCGGCTCCCGAACGTCAAGGAGCTGGACGAGGATTTCAACAAAGTGTCATGCGTCACGTGCCATATGGGATCTTCAAAACCCAAGAATACGATGGCCGTGCCGATGCCATCGAACGCGGCACTTGCGCCACTATCGCGGTAATTCCAGAAAGCCCACGAAAAAAAAGGCCAGCCTTATTCAGGCTGGTCTTTTTCGTCGTCTCTCGGTCACTGCCAGGCCGATATCTCCGGCTTGTAAAGCTGGCTCAGCTCTTTCTTGAGGTTCTCGACCTTCGGTGCGTCGTTGAAGCGAATGTACATATCGTCCGGGTGAAGCGTCGCGTAGTTCTGATGGTATGACTCGGCCACATTGAATGCTGCGGCCGGCTCGAGCTTCGTAACGATCGGACGGCTGAACACTTTCGCTTTGCCGAGCTGATCGATGTATGCGGCTGCGATGCGCTTCTGCGCGTCAGACGTATAGAAAATCTCCGAGCGGTACTGAGTACCCACATCGGGTCCCTGGCGATTCAGCTGCGTCGGATCGTGCGCGACGGAGAAAAAAACGCGGAGCAGCTGACCGTACGTGACCTTTGACGGATCGAAGATCACTCTTACCGATTCTGCGTGTCCGGTCATGCCAGTGCTTACTTCTTCATATGAAGGTGAGGCCACAGTTCCGCCGGCGTATCCTGAGACAGCCGACTTCACTCCCTTCACGTGCTGGAATACTGCCTGAATTCCCCAGAAGCACCCGCCGGCGAAAACTGCCATCTCCTGTCCAGGCGCAGCGGCGAGTGCGTTGTCTACTGCAGGTGCCGGCACTGTTGACGGTGCAGCGACGAGAGCAGTGCTGGAGCGGGTGAGAAAAACAAAGCCTGCAACTATTGCGAGCGTGGCCAGCGCGGCTCGAACGAAAGATTTATTCATTGTCCGGTCCTTTGAAGTCTGGGAGAACTGTGCGAACAGCCACTGCTCCCCCGTAGCTGTTCCCGAATTGTACGAGCCAGTTGCCGATTTGGATGTATACCGAGCAGGCGCCCAACTCGTTCCTCTAAATCACCATTTCCGGAGTGGCGTGTCGGCGTCGGACGGCGGTGCCAGAGGCGCCTGCGCAGGCGGGATTCTCACCGGCTGCGCTCCATTTGTCTCAGCGGGTCTGTCGCGGTCAAGAATCCCGCCTTTAGCGACCATTTGCGCTGCCAGCACGGTCTGAATGACGCTGACCATGTTGTTCGCAGTTGTCTCAGGCGCACCGGTCTCTCCGCTGGAAATTGTGATAAGTCTTGCGGCACCGAGTGCATCTGCAATCGCCGGAGCGATCTGCGGCAGCATCTCGATCTGGCGATAACGGAAATAGCTTTCGCCGCCCGCCGCGATCGCCTGATTGACCTTCTGAATGCTTTCTGCCGTTGCGTCAGCGATGCGACGGATTCTTATCGCTTCGGCGTCGGCGGATGCTTCTGCCTGAAGCCGCACGATTGCAGCATCAGCTCTCGCCTGGGCGATCTGCGTCGCGTCGAGCTCTGCCGTACGCTGAAGTCCCGCGGCTTCCTGTCGCTTTGCCTCAGCTTGCGCGATGAGTCCGGCGTTTGCCGCCTTCGTCTGCTCGAGCTCGCGCTGCTTGTCTGAAATCGCCCGCTCGGCGTCGAGCTGAGCTTCCTTCGCTCGGCGTGCCTGGTTTGCAGATACGATTTCCGCGTTTGCCTGCGCTTCAGCCGCCGATTGTCTGCGGCGGGCTTCGGCTACTTCTGACTGCACGATCTTGATGTTGAGCGAGTTGAAGATCAAACCAAGGTCAGTAAGCTCGCGCGAACAGGCCTTTCTGATGATCACCGCGAGCGGATCGTCGTCGTCCTCGATTACCGTGGCGTCACCCTCGTGGAGAGTGATCGGGGCAGGCGCAATCTTCGCTGGAAGAACCGGACTCGAGTTGCCGAGCAGCGACTTCGATGCAGACGGCGTCGCCTTGGCGGAGAAAAGCTGGTCGTGCGTCAGAAGATTGATCGCGCGGCGGCCTGAGCTGGAGAGAAGATCAGTCAGCGTGTTGATCTGATCCGCTTCCTTCTTCGAGAAGAAGCGGTTAGCGGCAGTCTTGATCAGCATGTCGCTGTCTCCGACAGACACGATCGCGCTGGCAAGAACTCGGACCTTGATCGGGCGCGGCGTACCGGTCTCGTCGATGTCAGCCGTCTGATCGGTGATGTCGAGATCTACATTGATGACTTTGCTGGAGATCGTCGTGCCGGTTGTCAGCAGGGGGATTTCCTTCGACTTCCCGGGACCGCGGTAGATGACTGTTCCGCCGCCGAGCCAGCTGACGAGTCGAATCTCACCGGCTTCGACGTTGCGGAGGAACTTTGCGACGATCACCGGTACTGCTATAAGCACAAAGACGACTACGCCGATCACCAGCGCGCCGCCCGATGCGAATCCGTTCATGTTGAGCTCCTTCTTCCTGAAACGTTCGTCACTCTCATATGAGAGAGACGGTGCAGCGATTACGTGCGGCGTCCACGTCCTGAATCCGTAGCTTCGATCCGGCTGGAACTTTCACGTTCATTTCCCGGTCGCCCGCCTGCAGCGTGCCGAGTATCTGTACCATCTGCCCGTCGAGCTCGACGGCAATCAGACCCTGTCCATTCTTGTCGAATGTCGTCACTGCCGTCGCTTCGTCCATCAAGGAACCTTCGAGAGTTGCAGCGGGGTTCGACGCAAAGCGAAACGCGAAGTTCCACAGAGGCGCAACAAGCAATCGCTCGAAGAGGATTCCGATTCCAAGCGAAGCCGAGAAGAGAAGTGGTCCGCTGAGGATGTTTTGAAGGACGGTCCCCGCGGTTCCGAGACCGAGAAGAACGCTGAACAGAACGCGCGGTGACATGAGCGCGACGAGAGGATTCGTCGGGCCTTCGGACGAAGCGGAGCCGTGCGAGTGCCCAGCTTGCGCGCCGCCGTGTGCATGACCCGCGTGTCCGGCATGACCAGTATGGCCCGTGTGTCCGGCGTGACCGTGCCGTCCAAAACCTCCGACGGCCATTCCGACCAGGCCGACACCACCAAGGGCGAGAGCGGTCAGATAAATGTCCATCATGTTAATCTACCGCCGTCGCCCATCTCCGTGGCAGGACATGTCGACCACGACGGCGCTGGCGAGGATCAAGATGTCATCCTCGCCGTCCGCCACTTCGACGCCGTAGGTGTCGCCGAGTGTAAGCCATTGCTTGGAAACCGTGGCGACGACCTTGTCGCCACGGGTAAACGTGTATTCCATATCGAAGAAGTTCCCAACAGCCGTCAAATCATCCGGTCCCGGAACGTCCACGTAGAAAGTGTGGTGGAACGGAGCGAACAGCTCCTTTTTCACGACCGCTACGATGACGCCATTTCTATAGATCTCATAGGTCCGGCCCCACGCGAGAACCTTCTGCTTGATGAACGCGAGCTCATTTCCCTGAAGATCCTGAAACGACAGCTGATCCCCAATAGTGAACGCCTTTCCGTCGACGAAATAAACGTCCTGCCCGTTCTCGTCGCGGATGTAGAAGTCGTCACCCCACGACAACAGCTTCTGCTTGAGAATGTACCGCAAGCCTAAACCGCGTCCGAGAGAGAGGTGAAGTTGAAATCGTGTGCGCGGATCGCGGGCATCACCTGTCCGGCCGCAGTCGGTTCTGCGCGGCTGATGTCTTCGATCTTGTTCAGCATGAACAGCGGACTCTCGTTCCAGCGGAAGTTCTTCAGACTGCGCGTGATCTTGCCGTTCTCGATGAGGAACGTTCCGTCGCGCGTCAAACCTGTCAGCAGAACCGTTCTCGTATCGAGAGAGCGAATGTAGAAGAAGTGCGTGACGAGAATTCCGCGCTGCGTGCCGGCGATCAGATCGTCAACCGACTTGTTGCTGCCGAGCATCTTGAGGCCGCCAGGAAATCCACCGCCGAATCCACCACCACCACCGCCCCCGCCTCCTCCGCCACCACCTCCGCCGCCAGTCGGCGGCACGCCCTGCTTCTGCGCCCAGTATCGCGAGTAGGTGAGGTTCTTCAGAATTCCGTTTTCGATCCATGCTCTGCGCTGAAGCGGGAAGCCCTCGCCGTCGAACGGCGCGGTCAGCAAGTCGGCGTCGGCCGGATCGGAGTAGATCGTGACTTTGTCGTCGGCGATCTTTTCGCCGATCTTCGTTCCACCACCCTTCTTCGAGAACGGACTTCTTCCTTCGTCGGCAGAACGAGCGTTGAACGCGCCGCCCAGAAGAGGGATGAGATCGGCAACAGCCTGTGGCTCGAGCACGACCGTGTACATCCCGGGCTCGACCGCGGTGGGATTGCGCGATGCGACTGCCTTTTGCGCCGCGCGCGCGCCAAGTGCCGCGGGGTCGATGGCGCCCCAGCTGCGCGCGCCGGCCGATGCCCAACCCGAGCCCGTACCATCAGGCGTTCGCACTGTTGCCGAAAGATTCGCATCAGTGGAACGATGATACGCAAAAAGTCCTTTGCTGTTCGCGATCGCTCGCGTGCCGGCATTTGCCTCTAGAAAACCCGCGACAAAGACATTGCCCGCAGCACGGCCTGTGTCGTCTGCTTTGTCGATCAGACGCTTGGCGGCTGCAACTCTCGCTTCCGCACTCAGTCCAGCCGTCGAGTCGATGAACCCCGCGACAGGAGTGTACGTCTGCGGGCCGAGCTCAGGCATGATCTCCGGATCTTCGGGCGAAAGCTTCGCCAGACGCTCGGCCAGGTCGACCGTGCGTCTCAGTGAATCTTCCTCGAGAACGTTCGTCGATGCCGATGCACGCCGCTTTCCGATCGTGCTCGTGACCAACACGGTAGTGTCGTTGCTTTCGCCCGATGTCGTGACCTCGCCGCCGGCGAATCTGGTATTGCCGCTCCATTCGCTCGAAATGCCGACGCGTGTTTCATCGGCCTTCGCCATTCCGAGAACGCGCTGAGCGAGTGCCCGCGCCTGATCGGCGGTGAGGAGACTATCAGCCGCAGTGGGCTCGAAAAGTGAGCGGGGCCTCACGCTGTTCTCCCTGTGTTGACGATGTTGACCTGTTTGAAGCGTGCAGGCACGCAACCGTGACTGATTGAGTTCGACTGCGCCGGCTCTCCTTTTCCATCACCGAACGATCCGCCGAGCCAGTAGCTGTTCTTCCCGCCGATCATGTCCATGCTGTTCCAGAAATCCGGTGTGCGGCTCTGATAAGCAACGTCCTTCAGCATGCCGGTGATCTTTCCGCCCTTCACCTCGTAGAAGACCTGCCCGGAGAACTGGAAGTTGAATCGCTGGTGATCGATCGACCAGGAGCCGCGATTCTTGATGACGATTCCTTTGTCCGTTGCGGCGACGATGTCGTCGAGAGAGATGTCTTTCTCGCCGGGCAGCAGCGAAACGTTTGGCATTCTCTGGAACTGCACGCTCGACCATGAGTCCGCGAACGAGCAGCCGTGTGATTTCTTGACTCCCGTAATTGACGAGATCCACGCAACCTGCTCTCGCGTGGTCTGATAGTCGTTGAACACGCCGTTCTTCACGATGAGCCACTTGTCTGCCGGAACGCCTTCATCATCCCACGCGGTGCGTGAGAGCGATCCTTCCTGAGTGCGATCGCCCTGGATGTTCATGAAGTTCTGGCCGTAGCGAAGCTTGCCGAGGACTTTTTCGGGCGGAGCGACGAACGAGGTGCCGGCGTAATTGGCTTCGTATCCCATCGCACGATCGAGCTCGGTCGGATGTCCGATCGATTCGTGGATCGTGAGCCACAAATTCGTCGGGTCGAGGATGAGATCGTAGCGGCCGACTTCCACCGATTTCGCCGACAGCTTCTCGGCCGCGAGCGACGCCCACTTTTCGGCGTTACCGGGCATGTTGAGGGATTCGATGTATTCCCAGCCGGATCCGCGAGGCGAAAGCTCTTCGGTGTAGGACTGAAAATCTCCGTCGCCGATTGCCGTTGCGGAGAATTGGGGGCCGACGCGCACGTAGGTCTGCGTCACGAGAGTTCCGTCGGTCGTCGCCAGAGTCTTCTCTTCGCGAAGAAGCTGAAGCCCTGAGTTTACAAAGCGAATCTTCGGAACTTTGAGTGCTGCTTCGTTCGCAGCCAGAAGCATCGCGACTTTTTCCTCGATCGGAACGTCAACAGGATCGCGCGTGATTGGTGTACGCCACGTTCCTTTGACCGGCGAGACTGGAGCGAGCACGACCGGGCGTCGCTGAATCGTTCGCGCCGCCTTTGCCAGCCGAACGGCTTCCTGCGCTGTGCGGGTGATGCCGTCCTTCGTCATCACGTTCGTCGAAGCGAAGCCCCACGATCCGTTGACCAGGGCGCGGACGCCTATACCATATGACTCGCTGTCGGAGACACCCGTGACGTTATGCTCGCGGGTTGCGACGAACTGTCTTCGGTACCGGCCGATGCGAGCATCTGCGTAGGAGGCTCCCGCGGCCTGCGCGGCGTTCAGCGCTTCGAGCGCCAAATCGTCGATCGCAGTGTCGGAGGACGGTGGGGGAAGGTAGGTGGCGCCGAGGGGCTGTCCGAAAGCGGCTCGAGCACCGGTTACCGCGGCAATTGCTGCCGATGTCTTGAGGAAGTCGCGACGATTTGTCATCAGCTGTGGGAAGGGGATGAGAATACGCTACGGCGCGCAACGCGTACGTGTCAATGACAGTACGCGATGCGGAGCCGTATCGCTGCAGGCGAACGGTTATCTGTTTGGCGCCTTAGAACTCCAGCCGCAGGCCTACCTGGAGGGCCAGAGGATTGACTCTCCGGCGCGGCGCTCCGAAAACTGAAGTTGGATCGTTTGTCACCTGGTCGTTCACGGTGAGATTTCTCTCGATGATCGCATCCGACCCGAGCGCGTTGTACAGATCAGCGGTGAACGAGAACGTCCGCGCGAAGACTCGCTCGAGACGGAGATCAACGTTTGCGTGGCCAGGATACTTTCTCGCCCCGCGCTCTTCGAGATTGATCGACTGTCCGAGCACGCCGTGAAAGAGAGCATCGTCGAGAAACGTCTTGTCGGATGCCTGGAGGCGGAACCGCGGCGTGAACTCAAACACAGGCTCGAAATACTGGCCCAGTGTGTAGGTCCCGAAAACTCCGCCGCGGAAATTGTAGATCAGGTCTCCGCTCATCCACAGCTTCACGTCGAACGCGGGCACGTTGGGAAGACGTCCTTCCAGATTGATTCCCTCATTGGGACGAACGCCTGAACCGGCGGAAAAACTGGTTCCAGTCGTTCCGAACCCGGTGATACCGCCAACGGTTCCTTCGAGTCGGGTCGCAGTCACCGACAGCGAGGCATTCCAGGTCGGCTGCTCTGTCACGATCGACAGCGAAGCCTGGTCGTAGGTTCTTTTCGCTCCCGGAACCGTCGTCAGCGCGATGTCCGGATTCCACGTCAGCGTATTGATGTCCGCGAAAGTGAACCCGGGCACCGGGGGTAATGGCTTTAAGTTGTCGCGGCGGCGAATCAGTTCATTCCGAAGGTCGTTGTTGGCGACATAGACCACGGGTAGAATGAGGTCGACGCCGTATTCATCGTAGATCGTCGAGCTCGTTGCGCGGTCCTTTACAGCGACGTTCGTCAGCTTGCTGTAATTGGTCGCGCGATTTCTGTCTACCAGCCCGACGATGTCGCGGTTCACGCGATTCACGTACGAGATCTCCGCTTTCCAGTGCGGACCGAATTTCTTTTCTGCGCTGAGGAGCCACTGGTCCACATAAGGTTGGCGATAGTTCTCGACCTTTCCGGCCTCGTTCAGGATCGACTCGAGGTAAGTCGGAGAAAATCCTGTGAACGTGTCGATGTTTGCATCTCGCTGGGCCGGAGTGAAAGTCTGACGTGGATCGGTCAGGTCGGGACCTTGCAGGTAGAAGCGCTCGTTGCTGTAGACGTTCGCGCCCTGCGCGCGGTCGAAGAATACCGAGTTCATTCCCTGGTGATAGCGGCCGAAATGCGCTTTCACGACGAAGTCGTTACGTCCGCCGATGTCCCACGAGATGCCAACGCGCGGATCGACCGCCTGCGCTCTCGCTGCAAGAAACCTCCCGCCGGCGGAATCAAGCGGAGTGAGATAGCCGGTCCATCTGCCCAGTCGCGCGCCTGCGCTGATCGTCAGATTCGGCATTGGAGTCAGATAGTCCTGAACGAACAACGCGGCATCTTCGACGTCCGAGTCGAGATGGATTTCACCGCCCCACTCGCTGGCAACGTCAGGCCAGGTCCGCGCGTTCGTCACATCGACCGATCCGGTCTTCGAATCCGGATACGGAAACCACGTCAGCCCGCCGTTACGCGTTTTCACGTCCCGGAACGTGCCACGCCGATAATCCATCCCGACGACGAATTGATTCGAAGCGTCGGAGAACGACGTCTCTCTCTTATATGTAAGGTTGCCGCCGATACTTGTCGGCTTGAATCGCTCGTTGAACGTAGAATTCTGAAAAAGCGGCTGTCGTCCAAGGCGATATACCTGGATGCCCGGCACGTTATCACCTGCGTATCCGAGGTGTGATTCACTGGCGTTGTATCCTGCAACACGCGCGTTGAGCGTGCCCTGATTTCCGGTGTGAGTCCAACCCAGCTCATAGACAGTCGTCGGCGCCACTACGCGTGTCGACGCGGATGGATCGTCAAGCCCGGTGATGTCGGCGTGCTCGGTCGTTCCGCGAGTGCGACTGCCAAGCAGGTCGATGCGATCACGCGCTGACGGAAGAAGCGTCAACTTGGCAATTCCGCGGGCGTCCCGGTAATTCTGCTGAACGGCGCGAAGATCATTCTGATCGACTGTCGTGAGATCGGGGACAGCGACGTTTCTGTCGACCACGATTCCACCGATGAAGTATTGAAGCCGGTCCTTGATGATCGGGCCCCTCAGCTCGCCGCTGAACTCGCGACGCATCGTCTGCTCTGCGCCCTCTTCGTTGGGCAGAATGTTCGTTGAAGTGAGCGACGGCGATATGTAGTTGGCTCGAAAGGCACCCTGTAACTTGTTGGTGCCTGTTTTGGTGATCGCGTTGATGATGCCGCCCTGAAAATCGCCGTACTCCGCACCCGCACCCAGACCCTTCACTTCGAGCGATTCAATCCAGTCGATGCTCGGCGCAATGAAGTCTCCGCCGGTTCCCGGATGACTCATCGCGATGCCATCGAGCTGATAGTTGTTCGCAGCTGCGCCTGCGCCGCCCCATACAAACGCTTTCGCAGTTCCGGGAACCAGCGCGACCAGATCTGTCGCCGTTCGCCCCATGGGTACGAGCTTCACGTCATCGACGCGAATCTTTTGCGCGAGCTCGGTCGAGCGCGAATCAATGTCGGTGGGGCTCTCTCGAATCTCGACTGTCGAGAGCTGAGTCGCGGATGCGGTCAGCGCAACTCGAACACTTGCCGTCTGGCCCGGGATGATTCGAAATGAGGGAAGCTGCGCTTCCCGAAAACCGAGACGCTTCGAGGTCAGCCGGTACAGGCCTGGCGGCACGCTCCCGATCGCAAAATGGCCCGCTGGATCGCTGGTTGCATCGAACGGACTCGTGCCGTCGAGTCGGGTGATGTGAACGCTCGCGCCGGCGACAGGTTTCCCGTCGCTGAGCACAAATCCATCGATACTCCCTGAAACGCTCTGCTGAGATGCGCCTTCTTTAGAAAGAAAGGCGAGAAGCAAGAAAGCGCTGGACGCGGACCTGCGGACG
The DNA here is from genome assembly GCA_017881685.1 of Gemmatimonadaceae bacterium. GTDB lineage: Bacteria > Gemmatimonadota > Gemmatimonadetes > Gemmatimonadales > Gemmatimonadaceae > UBA4720. The sequence continues at coordinate 997 of JADGQR010000108.1, read as the reverse complement.
AACAAGGCTTGTTTCATCGGCATGCTCTCCTAGCGGGAGAAAGGTCAATCGCATATCGTCACCCGAGTCGCCTGTCATTTCCGGAAGATAGGAACAAAACGATTTTGCACTAATGGAGAATGTGGCATGAGAATCATCCGACTGCTCGCGCCTCTCGCAGCGTTTACCTGCTTCTTACAGTCTGCGTGCGAAAAGACTGCGACGCAATCCTCAGCCGATACAGCAAGGGCGACCACGACTGGCTCTCCCGACATGCAACGACGGACGTCGGAGTACACTTCCGTTCAGCTCGCGGCCGATACGTCGACGCTCACACCAAAGGAACGGCAGATGCTCCCCCTCCTGATCGATGCCGCGAAGGCAATGGATCCGATCTTCTGGGAGCAGACCTATGGATCACGCGACTCACTGATGTCGCAGGTGAGTGATGCCGGGGTTCGCCGATTCATTGACATCAACTACGGTCCCTACGATCGGCTCGACAACAACGCGCCGTTCGTTCCGGAGGTAGGTCCCCGTCCGCCGGGAGCCAATCTGTACCCGAAGGACATGACAAAGGCCGAGTTCGAGGACTCGCTCCAGAAGAGCTCGAAGGCTCACGCCGACTCGCTCAAGAACCTCTATACACTCGTTCGCCGTACTCCGGACGGCTCATTGACAGCAGTTCCTTATCACGAAGCATTCAAGCACCAGAATCAGATCGCATCGGACAAACTCAAGGCAGCCGCCGCGCTCGCCGAGGATCCGGGATTGAAGAAGTACCTCGAGCTGCGGTCGAAAGCCCTTCTCGACGACAATTATCAGCCGAGCGATCTGGCGTGGATGGACATGAAGAACAACACGCTCGACATCATCATCGGTCCAATCGAGACGTATGAGGACGAGCTCTTCGGCTACAAGGCGGCTAACGAGGCGTACGTCCTGATCAAGGACAAGGCGTGGAGCCAGCGGCTGGCGAAGTACGCGCAGTTTCTTCCGAGCCTGCAGCGCGGGCTGC
>JADGQR010000107.1 GCA_017881685.1 Gemmatimonadaceae bacterium | reverse complement strand
CCATGGAAAAGAGCGCGAGAGGAAGGGCCAGCTGAAGGAGCAGGGTCCGGGTGCTCATGGGCAAAGGATACGGGTTCCATGAGGATTGGGGAATCGTCAGTCGCTACGAGCGGTGCCATGCTTGGGCTGGAGATCGAAACTCGTCACGGCACGCCGTCGATGCGTATTCACCGATCCTTCGCTCGTATCTTCTGCGACCTTTCAATACCTTGCCACCACAGAAACCGCGGCCTGCTTCAGCGTCTCCGAGGTGTCGTAGGCGAGATCGATCTGGAATGCGGGGAGGGCGAGACCGACTCCCACGGAGTAGTGATTCTCTCCTTTTCTGTCGGGGAAAAGGATGGCCGCGGCAACATCGTGCGGCGCCCGCAAAGGGGCTCCGTAATGAATCGAGTGAGGTGGATCGCGCCACCATCCGGCCCTTATGGCGATTGGCGCTCTGGCCAGGATGAAGTACTCGAGGCCGGCGTGAACTTCGGTACCGTCGTGCGATTCGTAACCGGCCAGGCCTTCGACGCCGCTGGCGTCTCCCGTCCCGTACTCGATCACCGAGATGAAGTGATCGGTCAGGCTTGAGTAGCGCACGCGCACGAGATCCGCATTCAATGTGATGTTCGACAGTGGCCTGTACGAAACGCCGACGCCGGCAGAATCGGGAACGTGAAAGTCTGTTACTCCCACCATCGTCGGGCCGGCCGTCTGCCCGGTCGATTGAGCTCCCGCGAACACCGGAGCGGGGAAGCTCGCGCCCTTCTTGAAGACGGCACCGGCGCTCAGCTTCGTCGATGGCGACCACTTCATGCCGACGATGTACGTCAGATCGTTGTTAGAGCTCTTGCCGAAAATCCGGTTGCCATGAGTCTGCGTGACGACGAAGGTCGGCGCGCCGCTCACATCGAGATCCGTGCGACTGGTGGTGGCCTGCTCGCGGAAGACCTGATACCGAAGGGCGACGCCGAACGACAGATCCTTCCATGCCCACGCGGCTGCGCCGCCGTAGGTCCTCAGGTCGATATCGGCGCTGGCTGCGTACGGATAGACCTGGTGCTGTTGACATCCTGGGGTGCGCGCGCACTCATCGGCGGAAAGCGGTCCGTTCGGTCCCAGAAAGAAAGTTGGGGTCGCGTATTTGCCGACAACATTGACGCTGTTCTGAAACTGCAGCGGCCGATGGTAGTAAAACGCGACTGCCGCGTGATGGAACGGCAGAACCGCGCTCGCAAACCCGATCGCGGATTGTCGCGAAGGAAAGTCCCTCTCGTTGATGAATGGATAGACTCCACCGACCGGGAAGCTCTGGGATGTAATGGTATTTCGCAGCTCGACTGAAATCTCCCGCTTGCGCAGGATCGTCAAACCCGCCGGATTTGCCTCGGCAGCCGAGGCATCGTCGGCAAGGCCGATGAAAGCACCGCCCATCGCTAACGAGCGTGCGCCGGGGTTGCCGAAGTTGAATTTGAGTCCCGAAAGCGCTTCGAGGTCCGTGTTCTGCGCGTTCAGCGACGTGGCGACGATGAAGAGAAAGGCGCAGAGCGTCCCGCTGATCCTTGATTGCATGAGAGTCCCCTGTCGGAGCGCACGGTCCTTCATGGGTGCTTCGAGGGATGTGATACGAATCACGGGAGCGTGTTCGCACGTGACGGCGCGAGCGATGCCTGGCGCGAGGAGGCGCTCGCTCCGGTGTACGAAACCGCCAGCCTGCTGGCGATGAAGGTATCCGAAGGGACGATGAGGTCGTCGCCGACGCCGATATCCCACGCCATGGCCCCAAAGTGATTCTTCCTGTTCGCCGAGATCGCCTCGTCATCGCTCTTACGCGATTTACTTTACGTTCATCAAGTTGCGAGCGGCCGGGCCCGATCCTGATGGTATAACCGACGCCACGGGAAGCCGTGATAACGTCCAACCTCAGCTTGCCGGTTTCACAACGACATCGCGCTCACCACTCTTCGAGACAACACTCCCCCATGTTATTCATCATCGACTTTGACGGAACCGTCGCTCCGACAGATACCGTGGACGCCCTCCTCGAGAGGTTCGCCGATCCCGAATGGCGCCGGATCGAAGAACAGTGGGTGAACGGGCAAATCAACTCCCGGGAGTGCATGGCGAGCCAAATCGCTCTTGTGTCGGCGGATCGCCCGGTTCTGGAAGATTTCCTCAAGTCGGTGGCCATCGATCCGGCGTTCCCGTCGTTTGTCCGTTTTGCATCGACATTCGCCGAGCTGGCAATCGTCAGCGACGGTCTCGATTATCCGATCCGGCAGGCTTTGCAGAAGCTCGACATTCCGCCGATACCGGTCTATGCGAACAGACTCGGATTCCGGCCCGGGGGCCTCGACATCTCGTTTCCCTACACCGATGCAACGTGCGCAGTGAAGAGCGGTGTGTGTAAGTGCGCCGTGTCGCGTGCGGTCGACGCCGGCAGGGGACTCACGACCGTCCTGATCGGTGACGGGCGCTCCGACCAATGCATCGCGCGCGAGGCCAGTTACGTGTTTGCAAAGGGTTCTCTGCTGCGGTTTTGCCGGGAAGAAAATATCGACCATATCGCGTTCGATTCGTTCGCCGATGTCCTGGCCGTCATCAGGGGATGGAACATTCAGCCTCGTGAGATGCCCTTGAAGGAGTTGGAATGTCCCCTGGCCGCACCCTAGAAGAACTAGCGAATCAGACTACTGCACAGTCATTGACTGCAGCCGAACTTATCGAGAAAGACAGCCGCTATTGTTCTTACGGCGACACCGTTCATTACGCGGATCCGCCGAAGATTTTTTCCCGCTGCGACGGCAGCTATCTATTTGACGAAAGCGACACGCCCTACCTCGATCTGCAGATGTGGTACTCCGCCGTCAATTTCGGCTACAAGAACCGGCGGCTGAATGATGCGCTGAAACGCCAGATCGACACGCTCCCGCAACTGGCCTGTCAGTACCTGCACACCGAGAAGGTGCAGCTCGCCGAAGCGCTCTGCAAGATCATGGAAGACCGGCTCGGCGTGAAGGGAAGGGTCCATTTCAACGTCGGGGGCGCGCAGGCAGTCGAGGACTCTCTTAAACTCGTTCGCAATGCCACGGGAAAGAACCTCAATTTTGCTTTCATGGGCGGTTATCACGGCCGCACCCTCGGCGCGTCGGCCATTACTTCCAGCTATCGTTACCGGCGCCGCTTCGGCCATTTTTCCGATCGTGCCCAATTCATCCCGTTTCCCTATTGCTTCCGCTGCCCCTACGACAAGAAGCCCGAGGATTGCGGACTCTACTGCGTCAAGCAGTTTGAGAAGTTGTTCGACACCGAATACCACTCCGTGTGGGACAGCAAAGCCTCCCAATGTGAGTTCGCTGCCTTCTACATCGAACCGATCCAGGGGACCGGCGGATACATTATTCCTCCTAAAGGCTATTTCGAGGAGTTGACTCGTATCCTCCATGAGCGCGGCATCCTGATCGTGGTCGACGAGATCCAGATGGGCATCCATCGGACCGGGAAGTTCTGGTCGTTCGAGCACTTCGGGCTTCAGCCGGACATCGTTGTGTTCGGCAAGGCCCTCACCAACGGTTTGAATCCGTTGTCGGGAATCTGGGCTCGCGAAGGTCTCATCTCCCCCGAGAAGTTTCCCCCGGGCTCAACGCATTCAACCTTCTCCTCCAACACCCTTGGCACGGCGACGGCGCTGGAGGTCATGCGCATGGTGTCCGAATCCGACTATGAAGGTAAGGTGAACGCGAAGGGCGCGTACTTCCTCTCCCGCCTGCAGGAACTGAAGAAGCGGTGGCGCATGATCGGCGATGTCGACGGGCTGGGGCTGGCCATGCGGATCGAGATGTGTCAGGAAGACGGTTTCACTCCCAACCAGAAACTGACGAACGCGATTTTCGAAGAGGGGCTGAAAGGTGACATTCCGGCGCGCGGCGGGAACTTTGGTCTCGTTCTTGATGTTGGCGGCTACTACAAGAATGTTTTCACACTTGCACCATCTCTTGAAATCACAGAAGATGAGATTGATCTCGGCGTCGAGTTGCTGGAGAGTCTCTTCCACCGCTGCGGTGCGGCCTGAGGCCTGAACGGATCAGCATGTTTCCAGGTCGCTACGGAATCTTCGAGAAGCGCGGAAAAACCGGCGTCCTGCTGGTTCACGGCATCACCGGTTCGCCGGCGGAGATGAAGCCGCTCGTCAGGAAACTGACCGCTCAGGGCTTCAGCGTCGCCTGTCCCCAGCTCGCCGGCCACTGTTCGACGCTCAAAGAGTTGAAGCAGACCCGTTGGTCGGACTGGTACGCCTCGCTCGAGGCTGCCATGGAACGGCTGGGCGAGGAGTGCGACACGCTGTTCGTGTCGGGCCTCTCGATGGGCGCGCTGCTCGCGTTGAAGCTGGCAGCCGACCATCCCGACCGCATACAGGGTGTGGCCACGCTGTCAGCAACGTTTTTCTATGACGGATGGAATGTGCCACGGCTGCGACAACGGTTCCTGCTGCCGCTGGCGATCTATTCGCCCCTTCGCTATTTCTGGTCTTATCACGAGCCTGCGCCTTATGGCATCAAGGACGACCGGATCCGGAACGTGATCGCCGCGGTCTATCAGAACGATAGCGCGGGCATGCCCGAGAAGTATGGCTACTCCGAATTTCCCGGCGTGACGATTCGCGAGACCTTTCGCCTCATCAGGGCCGTGAAGCGCGACCTCACCACGATCGTCTCACCCCTCCTCATCGTTCACTCCACGGAAGACGACATGGCCAGCCTGAAGAATGCCACCTTCCTTGCCGCGGGCGTCTCTTCCGATCAGGTCGAGACTTTTTATGTCGACGATACGTATCATGTGCTCACCCTCGACAAGCGCAAGGACGACGTTGCCGCACGGGTGGCGGAGTTCTTCAGACGCATTCAGACAGCAATTGCAGGAACGGAAAGCATCTATTCCGTCCGCGTATGAGCGCGGTGCATGGAGTAGAGCAGGCAGGGGTACCCACGATGACCACGACATTTGAGAGAGTCCAGGGGATTCTCGGAAAGAAATATTCGCTGGCGGCGGAAACGATCACTCCGGAATCTACCCTGGAGAGCCTGGGGCTCGACTCGCTCGACCTGATTGAGCTGTTGTTCGACGTTGAGGACGAGTTTCAGATTCGAATTCCGCAGGACGGTGGCTCGGGGCTGAAGACCGCCACGGTTCAGGACATCGTGGACAGCATTCAGAGTCTCGTTTCGCCGGAAACGCCGGTTGAGCCGGCGGGCGGTCAGTGACGTGAGACGGGTCGTCGTCACGGGGCTCGGCGTGATCTCTCCGCTGGGCAACGATCCTGACTCTCTGTTTTCCAGACTGATGGCGGGGGAGTCGGGAATCCGTGAAGTCACCACGGAGGAGCCGAAGGGGCGCGACACGAATGTGGCCGGAAGTGTTGCATTCGATCCCGCGCTTTATTTTCCCGCGTCACAGAGGCTCGACCACCTCGATCGCGTCAGTCAATTCTCACTCGCCGCCGCCGCAACCGCGGTGAAGGACGCCGCAATTGAGATCACCGATGACCTCAAACCGCGATCCGGTGTCTCATTTGGCACCGGTATGGGCGCGTCCAATGCGCTCGAGGAGACCTTCGCTCAATTGCTCCTGCGCGATCCGGATCGCGTGAAACCGCTGACCGTGCTCAAGGTGATGAACAATGCTTCCGCGGCTCATATCGCCATTCAGCATAGTTTGGGCGGCCCTGACCTCACCTATTCGTGCGCCTGCTCGTCATCGTCTGTGTCCATCGGCGAGGCATGCCGTCAGATCCGGCATGGTTATGCCGACGTCATGATTGCAGGCGGCGCTGAGGCTCCTCTTACGTTCGGCTTCTTCAAGGCCTGGGAGGCGATGCACATTCTGGCTGTTCCTGATCCTTCTGACCCTGCCGCCTCATGCCGGCCGTTCGCGCGGAATAGGAGCGGTCTGGTCCTTGGTGAAGGCGCGGCCATGGTCGTACTTGAAGAACGGGAGATGGCCATCCGGCGGGGAGCGCGAGTCTATGCGGAGATCGTCGGCTACGGATCCAGCAACGATCACTCGCACATCACAAAGCCCTCCGTTGATGGACAGGCTCACGCGATGGAGCTGGCTCTCGCTGACGCAGGTCTCACTCCTGCCGACGTCGACTATGTGAACGCTCACGGAACCGGGACTGCCCTCAATGACGTGACCGAGACGCGAGCGATCAAGCGAGTCTTCGGCGACCGCGCCTACAGGGTTCCTGTCAGCTCGACCAAGTCGATGCATGGCCATCTGTTGGGCGGTGCCGGCGCTCTGGAGCTCGTCATCAGCCTGTTGGCGATGCACTACAAAGGAGTACCACCCACGGCCCATCTCGAAGTTTCCGATCCCGAATGTGACCTCGACTATGTCCCCGGCCGAGGGAGAAGCGATCAGGATGTTCGCTGCGTCATGTCCAATTCATTCGCGTTCGGGGGAACGAATGCCGTTTTGATCGCACGCCGCGCGTGATTACATGCCAGGAGCGTGACATTCGCCATGTCGAATCTGGCCATCGTCCTCTGGATCGCGAGCGTCTTCCTCGACACTGCGGGGCGCCTTACGTTCAAGTCCGCCGCGGTGACGGAACGCGAAACCGAATTGCAGCGATGGAAGAGCATGCTCCGTTCGCCCTGGCTCTGGGCCGGCATCGTCTGCTTCTGCCTGGAGTTCGCCGTGTGGCTTGCTCTGCTGTCGCTCATTCCATTGTCGCAGGCCGTGTTGATCGGCTCCATCAACGTCGTCGTCGTGATGCTCGCCGGCAGGCTCTTGTTCCGTGAACGCCTTGACGCACTGCGGTTGGCGGGAATGTCGCTGATTGCCGTGGGAGTAGCGCTCGCGGGAGGTTTCGCATGAGCCGCGCGCGATTCTATTTGATTGGATTCAGTGCGCTCGTGCTCGTCGATACCTGGACACAGCTGTCCTTCAAGCTGGCTTCGCACCGGACCGGTGAATTCGTCATGACGAGCGTGTGGCTGAAAGCCGCCGTCGCCAGCCCCTGGATTTACGGCGCCATTGCCGGCTACCTCGGTGCGTTCTTTACCTGGATGACGCTGCTCAAACACGCCCCAGTCGGCCCGGCCTTCGCCGTTTCGCATCTCGACGTGGTCACAGTGCTGATACTTTCCGCGTTGCTTTTCGGCGAGCATCTTTCTGCGCTGAAGATCGTCGGCGCCGCGTGCATCGTGCTTGGTATCGTCCTTCTGAGCCTCAGCGAGTCGAAACACAGTCATGCCTGAGCATCAGGCCTGACAAATGACGGAGGATACCGTCTATCGCCGTAACACCGATAGCAACTGTCGATTGACGGTCTGATGTTGTGCCTGCCACTCCCCCAACGTGTTATCGGGTATCGACGGCTGACCATCAAGTCTACTCAGGAGGCGTTTGAGCAGCCCGTGGTAGCGATAT
>JADGQR010000106.1 GCA_017881685.1 Gemmatimonadaceae bacterium | reverse complement strand
TTAGAAGTCTTCGTTTTCTCGATGTCGCCTTCGCTCGCCGGCTTGTCGCCGAGTGCGGCTGAGCAGTAGACATACTGGGCGCCGGCAACGTGTCCGATGAGCTGGCCGAATGACCGAACCTCCGGCGTCGGCCTGAACGAGTACTTCGCTTCCGGCATCTGCTCGGCCGATTTGATGATGTTGCCGATCGTCTGGGACCAGACGGCGGATGCTGTGGCAACGGGGCCGTGCGACTGAGCCATGACGGGAGTCGCGACAAGGAACAACGAAAGGCAGAAAATACGCTTCATAGGGGCTCCGGATTGGGAAGGTCGGGTCTGATGCTCACGAAGTTATGCCGCCAAAAATGGATTGGGTATGTTCTCTGAGACAATCGGGGGCAAAAAACGAATATGACGACGGCGTATTCCTGGTCCAGGCGGGAGGTCTGGACGCGCAAGCTGCTGTATCCAGGCCACACCTTTCCAACGGCCGCAGCTCCTGTGATTGTTGCGATCGGCCTGGCGATTCACAACCACGTTCTCGCTCTCGTGCCGACATTGCTGGCATTCCTGGCCGGATGGCTGATTCAGTTCGCTGGCGTGGTGACCGACAACTACGAGAATCTCGTCCGTCAACCAGACGATCGCGAACATCCGGAGATGGTCGAGGCGGTGAGTACAGGTCTCATCACGTTGTCGGGACTGAAAGCGACAATCATCTCGTGTTATGGATTGGCTGCACTGGCGGGCGTTTATCTCGTCTACATCGGCGGCGTACCTGTCATCGTGATCGGGATTCTTAGCATTCTCGCGAGCTGGGCTTACTCCGCCGGGACATGGCCTGTTGGCCGGATTGGGCTCGCCGATCCGTTGTTCTTCCTCTTCTTCGGCGTCGTGTCGGTTGTCGGCACTTACTATGTGCAATCAGCAGCCGTACCTGGATCCGCAAGCTGGCAAGCTGGATTTCCCGCAATCGCATTTGCCGTAAGCATACCGATCGGTGCGTTGACGACCAGTATTCTCATCATTGACGACATCCGCGATCGGGAATTCGATGTCGTGAAGGGAAAGAATTCTGTCGCCGTTCGTTTTGGCGTGAGATGGAGCCGAGCGGAATTCATTGCGCTGGTGATGCTGGCCTATGTCGCTCCGTTCTGGTTCTGGCTGCGACTCGATCTCAGCGCGTGGACGCTCTTGACGCTCCTCACGCTGCCGCTCGCATATCTGGTAACGCGAGTCGTCATTACGCGTGACAAGTTCAGCGAGCTGATGCCGATGACACCGCGCGCGGCAATGCTCGCCCTGGCTTACTCGGTTTTGCTGGCAATTGGGCTCAGCATGTAATTCGGCCGATCAGGGATCTTCACCCGTGAACGCTGAACCTGTTGATCCACACAAAAAGGCCGATGAGCGCCTGGAGAATGCCGAGGGCGAGCAGCGTGATGTCGTAGCGACCTTTCCAGAACCGCAATCCCAGAGCCCATATGACGGCGCCCGTCACCACGGTCAAGCCAACAAAGCCGAGGATGTGATCTCTGTAAGCCACATAGCTCCCGCCGATTGCCTGCGCCGAGAGCAGATGAGCCAGCAGTCCCGCGCCAAGAAGGGCGAGCCCCAGCCAGATCAGACCGACACGCTGTGCCATGTTCCCTCACTCCTCAATGTTGCAACGCGTGAACGATATGCGATCAGAATCTAAGTTATCCCCGCCCGTACGATCCGTGTCGTGACCGAAAGCTGCCCAATGTGACGCATCGCGTGCTCGGCTCCATGGACGAGGCAGCCAATTACAGTCGAAGGAAGCCGTGCGCGGCCAACCTCGCGAAAGTCACCAAGAGTTGCAACGTCAGTTTTTCGTAGCTCGTTCACCGCGGCTTCGATTCGCGAGTGCAACGCGCTCATTATCGCGGGGACGTCGCCGGCGACCATCGGATTCCCTTCCGATCGCAGCGCAGTGAACTGCTCAGGGGACAGCATCTCACCGCGGGCGTAGGTGAACAGCCGATCGATCACGCCGGTGATGTGACGAACGTGAAATGCCGACGACGCCACCCCGGCGGGTCGCGCATTCCACTCGGGCTCGGTCAGATTCTCGACCAGCTCGTCAGCGGTTTCTCCAACCTGAAGAAGAATGTGTGCGACGGGCTGAAGAACTGCCGGGACGCCGTCGACGGGGCCTCGTTGCCACCACTCAGTATTTGGCTTGGTCATATCGTTTCGAGATTGAGGTGCCTGTCGATAATGGTTTGAAATCGTGACTTCACCGAAAACAGCGGCGTCGCCCGGCGCGATCGTCTGAGCAAAGTATCCAGTGCTTTCGCGGCGCGCTCCTCGAGCAGTCCCCGCGCAGCGATGCGCGACATGACCTTGAGCTCGCGTTGCACCAACGGCAGCTTCTCGATTCTCTCGGCCAGAACTACTGTCGAATCGAAGCGATCGAACTCGTCGAGAGCGCCATGCTCCGCCAGGTGCATCATCGTGATGACGCATTTTTCACATCGAGAGCAATTGCCGACAGGAGCTTTGTTTTCCCAGCAGACACGAAGATGCTTCCGCACGAGCGGGTTGCCGGCGATCGCCCCTACTCTGTCCTCCCGCTGCCAGTCACCACCAAAGTGAGTGACGGTAAAACCGTCACCCGCAAGCAGTGAATCGGTATGCGGAGTCGAGCCCCATGCAGCTTTGACTGGATTCGAATATGAGGATGACACAACGAGCCGATCGATGTGGTCCGACAGAAGATGACCGATCCCCGCGAGTGCTCCACCGTGTGCCCGCTCCCACAACCGTGACCTGCCGATGGCAGGGTGCTCACGACAGTTCGTTCTGATCAGAACAGGAACACATGCCTGCGCGCCTGCTGCCTCTCTGAGAGCGCTCTTCAATGCCGTCGCTCTTTCCCGGTCGTCGAGCCTGATATCGAAGCCGTGAACCGAGACGAGAAAGTCCGGATGAGGTCCGGCGAGAAGACTATAGAATGAATCGACGCCGCCGCTGAACATGAGGGCAGTTCCGTTGCGGGGCGGATTGTTGTCTGGGCGCGTGTCGCAGACGGGCTGTCTGATCTCGTAGCCCCACCATCGCCGCCAGACTGGAAGGAGAGCCGCAACGTTGTTGCGCCACGCTTCGCTCACCGCCTCCTCGAGCACGAGCGTTCGCCCCATGTGCTGTGACGTCAGAAGCAGAGTCGAGGCAAAAGCCTCGATCGACGGTACCAGGCGCGCGTCGGCCGACTCGAACCAGAGCGGCAATCCATCTACGTCGGCTGTGACACGAACGACATCGCCACGCTGCTCAATTCGTGGGGAAGAAATCGCGATCGGTCTGTCGCGGCGGCCAATCATGCAATTCATGATCGCCCGCGGGCCATCCATTGGCAACGTCCACAAGCTCGGCCGGAACATGAATTCGGCGTCGGTTTTGTGATCAACCGCCGGTTGGGAACGGCGGTTGCAATGATACAAGTACATCTATGAAGTAGTGTCGTCCCCTCCTGGAGGTTTTCCCATGGCCGAGATTCCCATCGAGCGCAAACCGCGCCGCTCACTTGTACCCCTGCTGCTGATTCTGCTCGTGATCGTACTGCTCGGGGCCTGCTGGTACTGGTGGACGAACAAGAACGCTACGGCAGGCACGACGACATCGAGCACGACACCCGCGCTTCAATCAGCGAGCATTTCAGCTCCGCTCAGCTACAGTTCGCATTTCAAGAGGATCTAATGGCAAAGAACTATAGAACGGAAGACGGAGCGCAGATCGCGCCTCTATCCGAATTGAAGGACTTCCAGATATCGGAAGGTTACAAGGACGTCCGCGGCTGGCGCGTGGACTCCACCGACGGCACGAAGATCGGCAAGGTTCACGATCTTCTCGTGGATCTCGACGGCATGCGCACGCGGTACATCGACGTGCGGCTCGAGTCCGCGATAGCTGCGACCCACGGCGATCGTGACGTTCTCGTTCCCATTGGGTCAGCCCGCTTTGCCGATGAAGGCGACGTCGTAGTGCTTCCATTGACCGCCGAGCGTGCGAGCCTTCTTCCGGCGTACGATCATGGCCGTCTGACGCGATCCTACGAGTCGGAAGTGCGACGTCACTTCACATTGGGTGAAGCCGCCGCTGGCGCCGCGGGTGCTACAGCCGTTGCAGCCGCTGAAGGTGACAGGCCCGTCGGTCGTGGGTTCTACGATCACGAAGCGTACGACGATCGTCGCTTCTTCGAGTCGCGCAAGAACAAGGACATCAATGCGGCCGCCGCATCTCCGCAACGCGATATTCATGGCGAGGTCACAGAGAAGCGAATTCCTGTCGCGCCCGAAGACAGCGTTTCGATCAAGCGTGGAGAGAGCGGCAACGACGAGGTAATCGTTCGTCGCCCGCAGGTTGAGTAACAAACGAGGGCTTTATTACGCGGATTTCTTAGACACGGAAGAGCGAAGGCGCTGCGACAAGGGAGGATTGAGGAGTGTCGTACGCTGGGCTTTTTTATGGAAGAATTGCCATCCCGGTAAGTTCCGAAGACGACAAAGGGCGGCAAGATGGCAATACTTCCATAGGAGCCCAGCGTACGACACTCCTCAATCCTCTTACGATTAGTAGCGTATGGGTACTAATGAATGATTACGCGACCTACATTCCACCCACTGTAAGCTGCCCTCGGCAATCCGCCATCCAGGTCGCGCACCCGGTATGACGCCGTAAGCACGCGGGTCTCACCAGGAAGGAGTGACACGTAATTGTCATCCCACGTGACCGGCAACGCCTCTTCACCATTACGTCCCGTGACCTGAAGCCGAATGAAGAACGCGATGTTCGACCCGGTGTTGGTCAGCGTGACTTTCGCGTGCCCAGCTCCACCTCCGCTCGTGAATCTTGCTGACGCTTTTACCGTCGCAGCCGGCATTTGCCGAAGCTGAGTGTAGTCAGCATACGACTGAGTCGGCGTCATGTACCACGTGGACGAATCCGACAGCACATCCATCTTGGTGGACAACCAGTAAAAGTTCGTGCTGAGCGGCTGCCCCTGCGCATTCGTCAGACGCAGATCGACAAAGTAGCTCGCATTTCCGGCTGCATTAGCGGTCAACCCCGCCGGCTGCGGCAGATAGAAGACACGCATGCTGCTGTCGGCGGGCACGTCGAGCACGGTGTCACGCACGAACTTCTGCGTTCCGTCGATTCCGAATATCCGCGCCTTGAGTCGCACGCCACGAACGGCCGCACGTGGCTTGTTGCTGTTCACTACCGCAATCGATCTGTCATCGTATGAGTAGATCGCATGCACAGGCTCGTTTGCCTTCTTCGTACCGAAGTATCCGCCGGCGGGCTGCAGGTACCAGTCGAAAAGATGCCAGTAGATCGACGGCCATGCGTTGTTGAACATCCACTGAATGATGCCGGTCGACACGTACGCGTTGCGGCGGTAAGCCTCGAACATCGCACGCTCATTCTCATACGTCATCAG
>JADGQR010000105.1 GCA_017881685.1 Gemmatimonadaceae bacterium | reverse complement strand
TAGCGACGAAGTTTGGTTTCGACCTCAGTGCCGATCCGAAGCAGCAGGTCCTAAACAGCAGGCCCGAGAATATCAGAGCGGTTACGGAGGGTTCGCTGAAACGACTGAGAGTCGATGCGATCGATCTATACTACCAGCATCGTGTCGATCCGAACGTTCCGATCGAGGACGTGGCCGGCACGATCAAGGAGCTGATTCAGGAAGGAAAGGTGAAGCACTTCGGTCTGTCCGAAGCTGGCGAGCAAACGCTTCGTCGCGCTCATGCCGTGCAGCCAGTCGCTGCAATTCAGAGTGAGTACTCTCTGTGGTTCAGGGAGCCCGAAACGAACGGCGTGCTCACCGCGTGCGAGGAGCTTGGAATGGGCTTCGTCTCATTCAGCCCCCTCGGCAAAGGCTTTCTGACTGGGAAGATCGACGAGACCACCACGTTCGACAGCAGCGATTTCCGGAATATCGTTCCGCGCTTCTCGGCCGAAAATCGCAAGGCGAATCAGACGGTTGTCGGTCTGCTGACGCGCATCGCTGCGGACAAGAAAGCGACGCCGGCGCAGATCGCGCTCGCGTGGCTGCTCGCGCAGAAGGCGTGGATCGTGCCCATACCAGGCACGACGAAGCTTCATCGCCTGGAAGAGAATGTCGGCGCAGCAGCTGTTGAGCTCACCTCGAGCGACCTTCGCGAAATCGATGCGGCGGTGAAAGCAATCACCGTTCATGGCGATCGGTATCCGGCGCATTTACAGGCACGCGTCGGCCGCTGATATATGAAACAAGAGAGGAGGTCAGAATGAAAATCACACGAAGCGGCTCGCAGCCGTCAGCGAAAGGCCCGGAAGACTGGTTCACTGGAACAGTGCGAATCGATCCACTCTTTCCGACAACCGCGCAGGCGCGGGCGGCTGGCAATGCAGTCACGTTCGAGCCCGGCGCGCGCACTGCGTGGCACACGCATCCACTCGGTCAGACGCTGATCGTCACGTTTGGCAGTGGCCTTGCCCAGAGAGAAGGCGGATCGATCGAGGAGATCCGGCCCGGTGATGCACATCGCCATCAACGAAGCGCTGGATGGCAAAGCCGTCGACTGGATGGAAAAGGTCAGCGACGAGCAATACAACAACAGGTCATGATTGAATTCTGAAGCTCCCTCGCTGCGGATCGCCGAAGCCCGGCAGGGAATGCGGGAGAATTCAGCTCGCGAGCGCCAGTTTGCTCCACAAGCCTGGGCGCCTTCTCAGGAGATAGGAGCCAGCGACGATGGCGGCCAGCGCGTTCGCTGCGACAATCGACCACATTGGAAGCAACGGCCTGATCGGCGTAGTGAGCGCTCCGGCTATCGTCACCGTAACAAAGAAGCCGGCGATGATCACGATCCGTACCAGTCCGACTCGCGAAGGAGTGCGCTCTGCGATTCCGACGAGACTCGTGACGACCAGGCCGATCAGGAGCGCGATTGCGAGATGAAGCGCGTTGTACGCGAAGATTGCGCGCATGTCGTAATCCTGCGCGAACATCAGCACCGACGGATCACGCAGCCCTCTGAACGCCGCTTTACCGAGCAGGTTCACGGTGTACAGTTGGCCACGCGATGCGAGCAGGTCGAACACGCTGTAGAAAAGCGCTACGGATACGTAGCCGATGAAGCCGACAACCAAGCCGTCCCGAATCGTTCTTCGGTCATGCTGCATGCGCTCTCCATGATGTCAGTTGCAGCCAGGCAGGCGCGAACGCACCATATATGAACCGCTTGCGAACGCGCAAGACGGGCTTTGCCTGACGAGCGGTCACGACACCGGACTCCGTTGATGAAAATCCGTCCAGCAGTCTCCAGGGATCTTCCGGCCATCGGTCGACTTGGCGCGCTCCTCGTCAGGACGCACCACGACTTCGATCCCGATCGCTTCATCGCGGCCACGCCGAAGACCGAACACGGATACGCTTCGTTTCTCGGGACACAGCTCGATAAACCGAACATCGTCATCCTCGCGGCCGAGCAGGACGGCGAAGTGATTGGTTATGTCTACGCAGGCGTCGAGGGACCCGACTACATGTCGTTGCGAGGACCCGCAGGAATTCTCTACGACATCGTGGTGGATCCAGCCAATCGCGGGCAAGGAGTTGGTCGAATGCTGCTCGATGCCACGCTTGCGGCGTTCAAGACACGCGGTTGTCCACAGATCGTGCTCTCGACTGCAGAGCAGAACGAGACCGCGCAACGGCTTTTCGCTCGCGCCGGCTTCCGGCGCACGATGATCGAAATGACGCGCGAGTTGGACGGCGACGCGCCCTAGGGTCTCACTGATGCCTTGAGTTGCCCAAGGGCCCACGACGCGTGCTCGCTCACGAGCGGATCAGGGCTCGCTGCGGCTTCAGTCAACACCGCAATGTCATCTGCGTTGCCCTGATTCCCTAACGCAACGGCTGCGTCTCTCTTCAATCCGGCGAGCTTCGCCCTCTTCATCGGCGATCCCTTGAACGCTGCGCGGAATCTTTCCGTGTCGAGACCGAGAATCTCCCGCGCTATCGTGCGTGAATCATTCGATGCGAGCGCGGTGCGAGCGTCTAATTCCGGGAACGTTGCGTCTCGCGAGAAGCTCTGGTTCCACGGACACACATCCTGGCATATGTCGCAGCCGTAGATCAGCGAACCAATTTTATCGCGAAGCTCGACGGGCATCGCTCCGCGGGCTTCGATTGTGAGATACGAGATGCACTTCGTCGCATCGAGAACGCGTTCGGCGATTAATGCATCGGTTGGACATGCGTCGAGACATCGAGTGCACGTTCCGCAACGGTCCGCTTCGAACGGAGTGTCGGGCTCGAGCTCCAGGTCGACCAACAACGCGCCGATGAAGAAGAATGAGCCGAGTCCGGGGTTGATCAGGTTCGTGTTCTTTCCGAACCAGCCGAGTCCGGCGCGTCTGGCGAGGTCGCGCTCGAGAATGGGCCCAGTGTCGACGTAGGATTTTCCAGAAATCGGTGATCCTGTAGCTGTCGAGATCCAGTCGTGCAGCGAGTCGAGTTTCTCCCACATCAGGTCGTGGTAGTCGTCGCCTCGGGCGTATCGTGCGATTGGACCGGGAGGGGCGGTGCCACCGTAATTCAGGCCCACGACAATTGCGCTGGATGCTCCGGGAAATGGAAGTCGCGTATCGCGTCTCTTGTCAGCCCAGCGTTGGAGGTAAGACATCTCACCGGCGTAGCCGCGCGAGATCCAGTCGTCGAACATTGGAGCCGTCTCGGCCGGACCGAGTCGCGTGATGCCGACGAGATCGAACCCGAGCCCGTACGCCTGAGCCTTGATGAGGGCGGCCAGGCCCTGGGTCGGTCCCGCGACTGTTGCAGCGGTCATTTCACCGCCCAGCGCGCGTAGCGCTCGACGTCGCGAGCAGGCGGAATTGCGTTGTAGTCACCGTACGCGGTGTACATCCGCCAGCGGATGTACGTTGGGTCGGGGAGCGGGAGGAACGGAAACCGCGTATACCATCCGCGCTTGCGAAACCGCCACGCGACGCGGATCAGGTCAATTCCCAGTCCCGGTCGAATCAGCGACCGGACGGCAAGCGCAAGGGAAAGTCGTGACCATGACATCGCTCAGGTAATATAGAGAAGATGACCAGTCAGCCGAATCGAGCAGTTGTTGGACTCATATCGGATACCCATGGACTCCTGCGTCCGTCGGTTCATCCGGCTCTTGCCGGAGTCGATCTCATCCTCCACGCCGGCGATGTTGGTGGCGACGACATCCTCATGGAGCTGGCCATGATCGCCCCGGTACACGCGGTTTATGGCAACACGGACGATCAGCATGATCCGAACCTGACCAACGAGGTGGTGATGGAGCTGGCCGGCATGACTGTCCACGTCAGCCACGGCAATGAGGTCGGCAGCCCAACTCCTGAACGCCTCGCGGCTGTGTACGGCCAGGATATTCTGATCTACGGACACACGCACCGGCAGCTTGTGTCGCGCCTCGGGCATCAGCTCATCGTGAATCCCGGCGCCGCCGGCCCACAGCGATTCAAGCTGCTCCCAACGGTCGCTCGCCTCACGATCGAGAACGGCGCGGCGAGCGTGGAGACCATCGCGCTTGATTGAAATCGCGCCCGACAAGGTCGACGTGTGGGAAGCGCCTCTCGATCTGTCCGACGACGAGATGGCAATCCTCTACGATCTGCTCTCGCTGGGAGAGCAGACTCGCGCGAAAGCTTTCATCGACGCGCGTGGCTACCGGCAGTACGTCATTTCGCGGGGCAGAATGCGGCAAGTCCTCGCGTTCTATACCGGCGTGACAGCGCCGGACATCCACTTCACGGTCGTTGGCGACGGAAAGCCTGCGCTCATGGATCGCGGACCGCAGAAGATCTTCTTCAACAACACGCATTCGGGCGCGCTTGGACTCATCGCGGTCACGTCAGGCCGGGAGGTCGGCATCGACATGGAGCGAGTTCGCGACATCGAGCGAGCGCTTCAGGTTTCGAAGCGATTCTTTACTCCCGAAGAGCACGCTTCGCTGGAAGCGCTTCCTCCTGAAGATATGATCCGCGCATTTCTGTCGGTCTGGACTCGTCGCGAAGCAGGAACCAAAGCTCGCGGAGCGAGCGTCTGGCGCGGACTCGGCAGCTGGAAGGGTTCATCGCGAATGGCGCGGCGCCCGGGAATCGAGGCGGACGATGAGACCGAATTCAAAACGGGAATGCTCGATCTGGGGCCGGCATATGTCGGCGCTGTCGTAGCAGCAGGCGACGGATGGACGGTAGAAATGAAGGGTCCGGTTCGGTGATTTGCGCCGCGGTACGCTTCCTGAATTGTGATTGTCAGGAGGTCGAATGAAAACTCGATCGATTCTTTGCATTCTCGGCAGCGCGATGGCAATCGCCGCGTGCGCAGGCCGCAGCACGGTTTCCACCGGCGATATCGATCCGGTTGAGCCGACAGAAACAGCCGCGCCTCACGAATTCAGCATCGAGGATGTCAACCCTGTCGCCGTGAACGCGACTCCAACCGCTTCGCAGCTCAATTCGCAAGCCGGTCCTGTAGTAGCTCGCGCCCGACACGAAGCCGGGTGCCCGCCTTCCGCCCGGACCGAACTCGCCGGTTGGACTTGTCTGGATCGCTTTGTCGAAAGAGCACATCGGAATTCACGGAACGCCGAATCCCGATACGATCGGGATGGCCAGCTCGCACGGCTGTGTTCGACTGACCGACTGGGATGCGGTACTTCTCGCTCACGCCATCCCGACTGGAACTCCGGTGGAGTTCACTACCTAGGTCAGTGGTCGATGAACCACATCATCGACGCGCCGATCGTCGCGATACCCATCGAGCTGACAGCGACCCAGTGATGCCGCCGCGCGTCCTGAACCGTACCGTTCTTTCCGTTGATGCCCATGCGCCCCGTCACGACAAAGCCCGCATCGGCTAACAACATGGTGAGTGCGTGCGCAGTTCTGATCTTGCGATGATCGGGATTTTTCCTGTTGTCATAGAGATTCAGCAGGCCGGTCGTGGTGTTGCTTACGAACAGAGCTCCGACACCCAATGCTGTGTACAGGTGCGCACGGTTCAACGTGTGATTGACTGGCTCGGTCCGCGCGCCGCTCACGATGTCCTCGCGCTCCTTCAACAGCTTTGTCCCCAGCACGTACTGAGTCGCGAACAGCGGCAGCATGACATAGCTGCCATAACGGTGGATTCGCAGACGCAGCTCGTACGCGTCGCTGACCTCGATCGCCTTCGGCCGGCGATGCTTTACCGAATCGTCGAATAACCTTACGCCGAATGGCTCCTGCGCGAGCGGAACAATCGCGGGCGGCGCAGTCTGCAGCGACGAGATCGTCGCAAGCTGAAGCAGCAGAGTTGCGATGAGCATCTCACTGGATGATATGCTAAAGGAACGAACTGCCGTCCAGACCCGCGGGAATCGGTATCCCCAAAGCAGCGAGCGCACTTGGCATCACATCGACTGTCCGTCGCGGCTTTGAACCCGGTGGTTTGTTCGTCACAAGAGGAACGAGCATGTGCTCCCGGTGAAGCGCTCCGTGCGACGAGAAATGAGGAATCGGTTCATACTTCGAACGAAAATCCCAATCCCTGGCAGCCGACAGAATGATTTCGCCAGCCCTCGGCGAATCGGAGATCCGGGAAATCTGCACGAGTGAATCCGGATAATCGGTGTCGAAGGTCAGATCATACGCTTCATCGTGCGTGAGATTTGCCCGCTCGCCGAGGGTCAACGGATCGCCGCTCACAGGTCGATACGAAATGTGGACGTCGTCCCAGT
Organism: Gemmatimonadaceae bacterium; assembly: GCA_017881685.1. Taxonomy (GTDB): domain Bacteria; phylum Gemmatimonadota; class Gemmatimonadetes; order Gemmatimonadales; family Gemmatimonadaceae; genus UBA4720. Next base: position 11,337 of record JADGQR010000105.1, on the reverse strand, counting down.
CCATTCTCGCATGTCCGCGTCCGTTTCCGTACACGTCGCAAGCACCCGGACCCACAGGAACGATCATGAGATCAACGGAATCACGTGATGCCAATGCCTTCGCGAGTGGCTGCCATCTCTCGTCCATCTCCGGAAGAAACGGTCTCTCGCGACGACCGAGATCGAGATAGATGTGCGCCATCGCGTTACCGCTAACCATCACTGCTGCCTCGGCGCGGGGCGAGTAGACGAACGGGTGAGCGATCGTTCTGAATCCCATCCGGCGAACAAATCCGGCGAGATCGTCGTGCTGCCGCACGGGCGAGTGTCCGTGATCGCTCACGATCCACAGATGCGTCGCATTCCACGTCCCGCGCTCCTCGGCGTCGGCGCGTATCTCGGCCACTGTGTCGTCGACAATCTTGAGGGCATGATCGACGTACGCTCCTCCGTGACCCTCTGAGTGGGAAGTCTTGTCGATACCGGTGAGCGCAGCGAAAACGTAATCCGGCCGCCTGATGCGGATCTGTTCTGCGACCTGTTCCGCAACGTACCTGTCGATCGCCAGCCAGCCGCCGACTTTTCCGCTGAAGTGCGTTCTCGCCGTTCGCGCGATGAATCGCAGACCTTGTCCAACCCGATTCGCTGGATCGAGGCCGCGATTGATGACGTTGAGTGCGCCAAGGCTCGACGATGCGAGCTCGAACACTGTCGGTGCTGACGAATCCATGTCGCCATCGATCAGGCGCATCTCGGGGCCGACATAACTGCGCGAATGTCCTGGCAGACGGGATGTTCTTCTCTCCCGGTCGTACCAGCGAAGCCCGGGCAGCCCGATTGGCCCGGGGAAGCGGCCCATCAGAAATGCCGCGTAAGCCGGTCCCGTCACCGATGGGAAAACCGAAGTGATGGTGTACATGCCGCCATCATCCCGCAGGCGCTTGAGTGACGGAACAATTCCGCGTCGCATCGCACTTGCAAGGATGTCGGGCCGCGCTCCATCAGCGACGAGGACTATTACGGGCAAGGGTTCATCTTGCTAGAGTCATGTATATGAAGAAAAAGAAAACTACCGATACCCCATCTACACCGGCCAAGCCACGGCGGCCTCGCCAAAAACATCCGCGCACGCCGACAGGCAAGAAAGCTGACTCTCAGTTGAGAGCGTCAGCCGAGCAGGGAGCCAGAGCTGGGACGAGGGAGAGAATGGAGGAGGGCCATAAAATGGCCGGCCGCACTCCTCCGTCTCAGGTGCCAAAGCGACGCGCTTCAGACAAGCGCCTTGTAGACGACGCTATTCGCAGCGATTCGCTCGTCACTGAAGACGAGAAACTGCTTCAGCAGCCCTCGCCTGGAGCGGATTTCACTCGCACCGATCCGTGGCGCGTGCTGCGTATCACCGGCGAGATCATCGAAGGCTTCGATACGCTGGCTTCGGTTCAGAAAGGCGTCACGATCTTCGGATCCGCGAGAACGTCGCCCGAAGATCCGATGTACAAGGCTGCCGAAGAAGTCGCCCGACTCCTGGCCGAGGCCGGATTTTCGATCATTACGGGTGCGGGCCCGGGAATCATGGAGGCCGGCAACAAGGGCGCGCATCTCGCCGGCGGTCGCTCTATCGGATGCAACATCGAGCTGCCATTCGAACAGGGAGCCAACCCTTACGTCGACACGCTCGTTCGGTTCCGGTACTTCTTCGTCCGAAAGACGATGTTCATCAAGTACTCGGTGGCGTTCATCATCTTTCCTGGCGGATTCGGCACGCTCGACGAGCTTTTCGAGGCAATTACGCTCATTCAGACCGGCAAGATCTACCAGTTCCCGGTCATCCTCTTTGGCCGTCATTACTGGGCGGGACTGCTTCGCTGGCTCCAGACCCGCGTACTCGCCGAAAAGAAGATTTCCGCGGGGGACATCGACCTGATGATCCTTACCGACGACCCAGCCGAGGCCGCCCACGCGGTAATCAGTGCATACGGAGCACAGGAGGATACGACCATCAGGCGAACCGCTGTCCCGGAGGCCGCTTCCTAGCCCACGATTGCGGCTCCCGAATGCTTGGTTAGGTTCAAATATCGAGCGCCCGTCCAAGCGGAAGGGCGCTCGGGTTTTTTACTCACCTCAGGCAGTATCCCCAGATGATCGAAGAACTCAAGAGAAAGCTCGGCGCAGAAGCTGAGAAGCTTCAGTATGAGCTTAACGTCACGTTGCCGGCCGAGATCCGCAAAGCCGTCGAGCACGGCGATCTTCGCGAAAACAGCGAATACAAAGCGGCGCTCGAGCGGCAGCAGTTCGTTCAGGCGCGGCTCGGTCAGCTCCGCCAGCGCCTCAGCAAGCTTTCTTCGATCGACATCGCACAAATCCCGACCGACAAGGTCGGACTCGGATCGGAAGTGGTTGTGGAAGACGAGAAGACAGGAACGAAGGAGACCTACAACCTGGTGTTCGGCGATTCCGTCGAGTTCGAGGACGGGCACGTCAGCATGTCGTCACCGATCGGTCTGGCATTGGTCGGCAGAGCTGTTGGTGAGTCGACGATTCTCAAGCTTCCGGCGACGATTCGCCGCCTCAGGATCGTCAAGATCAGGACGATTCACGAAACTTGAAAAGGCGCTCAGCCTCTCTCTGATATTCGGAGATTCGCGAGCTGGTCGTAGCTGCGTCCCAACCCAGTACGCCGGCCATCGCTCCGGCAACAGAGTCCGCTGACGACACGCCGTGATCGGCCAGCTCGAACGCGATGTGAGTTCTGCGCACCATCACATCACCGAGGGTGACGGCCATCTCCTCGGTCGCCGCGAGCGCGATGTCCGAGCAGGTGTAGGGAAGACCGTGAATGACCGAGCGAGCGAGTGACGGCTCGCTCGACTCGAGCGCTGCTCTCCGCGCGTTTCGGTCGCCGCCCGGAAGCTCTTCCTCGGAGGTCCTGCACCTCGACGTGCTGTCCTTCAACGCCTCTACAACTTTGTCGACAACTTCCTCGGCCATCGAGCGATAGGTGGTGAGCTTTCCGCCACTTACCGTGATCACTCCGTTTGCGCCGATGTCGATGTGATGCTCGCGCGAGATGCTGGACGGAGCTACGCCCGGCGGAGCGGCTACGAGTGGACGAATTCCCGACCACGCGGCGACGACGTCGTCGCGCTTGAGCTGAGCTTCGGGGAAATAGTCGTTCGCCGATGCGAGGAGATAGTCGACGTCTGCCTCGGTTGGCCGAACCTGATCCGGCGATTCTTTCGTGAAGGTGTCGGTCGTTCCGACAATCGCGAGATTGCCGCCCGGAATCACGAACATCACTCGACCGTCGACGGGTGAGATCAGCGTGACGGCGGACCGATTGCCAATGCGATGCCTCGCGACCGCGATGTGCGTGCCCTTGGTTCCCTGCGCCTGCCACGGTCCTGTCGCGCTCACAAAGCATCTCGCGCGGACGCGAGCCTTGTTGTCGCCAAGCCGATCTTCGATCACCGCGCCGTCAACGTTGCCCGCTGACTCTGTCAACGAAGACATTCTCGCGTAGTTGACCGCGACTGCGCCGTGAGACACAGCACTCTGCACGTTGGCGAGTGTCATCCGGCTGTCGTCCGTCGATGCGTCGTAGTAGCTCGCACCTCCGACGAGCGCGTTTTTGCGAATACACGGCTCGTGCTCGAGCACTTCGCTGACACTCAGCGCGTCATGCCGTCGGAGCCGACCGACTCCGGCAAGCACATCGTAAGCGATGAGACCAGCTCTCAGCTTCCATTTCGGCAATCGCGCGCCGCGGTACACAGGCCAGGTGAATTCGAGTGGTTTCACGAGATGCGGGGCGATCCTAAGGAGAACTTCCCGTTCTCTTACCGATTCCCTGACAAGACCGATCTGTCCGTGCTCGAGATATCTGATCCCGCCGTGGATCAGCCGGGACGACCGGCTCGACGTTCCGCCGCCCCAATCACCCTTGTCGATGATGGCGACTTTGAGCCCGCGCATTGCGGCATCGCGCGCGATTCCAGCGCCAGTAATGCCGCCGCCTGTCACCAGCACGTCGAACATCGTCGATTCGAGAGCCGCGAAGGAGCGCTGCATCCTAGAAAGATACCCATACCCAGCCTAAGTTCCTTGTATGCCCACGTTCGGAAATAGTCGTCGTGTCGCCATCGTCGCTGGAGTACGAACCCCGTTCACAAAAGCGGGCACAGCGTTCAAATCGATCTCAGCGATCGACCTCGGCAAACTCTGCGTCGCCGAGCTGATCCAGCGAACAAATCTCAGCGGCAGCGAAGTGCAGGCGCTGGTGTTCGGAACGGTGATCCCTTCAGTGGTTGCTCCGAACATCGCGCGCGAAATCGCGCTGATGCCGCTGCTTCCAAAAGGCGTGCAGGCATTCAGCGTCAGCCGCGCATGCGCATCAGCGAACCAGGCGATCACCGACGCCGCTGATCAGATCGCACTCGGTCACATCGACGTCGCAATCGCCGGCGGTGCCGAGTCGCTTTCGAACGTTCCGATTCTTCACTCTGCGGGAATGGCGGAAGCGCTCGTTCTCGCGTCAAAAGCGAAGACACTCACCGGTCGCATGAAAGCGCTCGCGCGAGTTCGTCCGAAGGATCTCATTCCGATCACGCCGGCGATCGCCGAACCGTCGACAGGCGAGACCATGGGACAGTCGGCCGAGAAGATGGCGAAGCTGAACGACATCTCTCGCGAGGATCAGGATCACTTCACGCTGAGGTCGCATCGTCTCGCCGCTGCGGGAACCGCCGATGGGCGACTTACTGCGGAGGAGATGACGGTCTACGTGCCGCCGAAATACGAAAGCGTAGTATCGGCTGACAATGGCGTCCGCTCTGACTCCAGCTACGAGCAGCTCGCGGCGTTGAAGCCCGTCTTCGACAGACGTTATGGAAGCGTCACCGCTGGAAATTCGTCGCCGCTTACAGACGGCGGCGCCTGCGTTCTCCTCATGAGCGAGCAGAAAGCCAAATCGCTCGGCTACGAGCCGCTTGGCTACATCAAGTCGTATGCGTACGCGGCGCTCGACCCTGGTGAGCAGCTGCTTCAGGCGCCGGTTCTCGCAGCGCCGGTTGCACTTGCTCGCGCGGGACTGACGCTCAAGGACATCGATCTCGTCGAGATGCACGAGGCATTCGCCGCACAGGTGCTTTCCAACCTTCGCGGATTCGAATCGCAGTACTGGGCAGAGCGCGCCGGGTTCACGCATCCGGTGGGCGAAGTCGATCTGTCTCGCTTGAACGTGATGGGCGGCTCGATCGCGATCGGACATCCATTCGGTGCGACTGGTTCGAGAATCACTGTCACGCTTCTCAATGAGCTCGCGCGCCGCGATGGTCAATTCGGATTGATGACCGTCTGTGCAGCAGGTGGCATGGGCTTCTCGATGGTCGTGGAGCGCGACGCATGACACAACCATACGCACTTACGACTGAGGTCCTCAACGGCGTCGCTGTCATCACGCTGGACATGCCGGGTTCTCCGGTCAACAAGTTCAATCGTGGGCTCAAGGACGAGTTCGTCGCGCTGTTCGACAGACTCGAACGCGATCTAAACGTCAAATCCGCCGTTTTACTCAGCGGCAAGAAGGACAGTTGGATCGCCGGCGCGGATATCGACGAATTCCTCGAGCTGAAGTCGGCTGCTGAAGCTGAGCGGCTGAGTCACGAGGGTCAGCTTCTGCTCGATTCGATTCACGAGATGAGAACGCCGCTCGTCTGCGCGATTCATGGCGCGGCATTGGGCGGAGCTCTCGAGTTCGCGCTCGCTGCGCACTATCGAATTGCGACCGATCATCCGAAGACCGTACTCGCTCTGCCCGAAGTGCAGATCGGGCTGATTCCCGGCGCTGGCGGAACGCAACGCCTGCCAAAGTTGATTGGAGTGCGCGCTGCGCTCGACATGATTTTGACTGGCAAGAACATTCGCGCGAAGAAGGCGCTTCAGATCGGACTCGTCGATGAGATGGTTCATCCGTCGATTCTCCGGAAGATCGCGATTCAGCGCGCGCACGAGATCGCCGAGGGAACGCGCCGTCATGTGAAGCACAGCGGCGGAATGAGCGGATTCCTTCTCGATGAGAATCCCGCGGGCCGCCGGATCGTTCTCAAGAAAGCGCGCGAAGAAACGCTCAAAAAAACTGGCGGACATTATCCTGCGCCGCTTGCTGCAATCGAAGCAGTCGCCGCGGGTCTGAACAGCGGCCCGAGCAAAGGTTATCGCGAAGAGGCTCGTCTCTTTGGCGAGATGGCGATGACCGAAGTCTCGAAGCAGCTGATCTTCATCTTCTTCGCGACAACTGCGCTGAAGAAGGACGCAGGCGTTGACGGAGTTGACGCAGCGTCGGTGATGCCGATCAACAAGGTTGGAATTCTTGGTTCCGGATTCATGGGCGCCGGCATTGCATCGATCGCGATTCAGCAGGGAACGGTCGTCAGAATGAAGGATGCCGATCACGGCCGCGTTGCCAAGGGATTCGGCGCGGTTCGTGAAATCCTGAAAGAGCGGTTGATCAAGAAGCAGATCACCCGCACGCAAATGTCCGACACGCTCTCGCTGCTCGGCGGAACGATTGATTACTCGGGTTTCGAGAGCGTCGATCTCGTGATCGAAGCGGTGTTCGAGGACATCGACGTCAAGCACCAGGTTCTTCAGGAAACCGAAGCGGTGATTCGTCCGACCGCGATTTACGCGTCGAACACGAGCACGATCCCGATCACGAAGATCGCTGAAGCAGCCAGGGAACCAGATCGCGTGCTCGGCATGCATTTCTTCTCGCCGGTTCAGAAGATGCCGCTGCTGGAAGTGATAACGGCCGAGCGGACGCACCCGTCGATTACCGCGAGCGCTGTCGCGTACGGGAAGAAGCTCGGAAAGACAGTGATCGTCGTGCGCGACGGTCCGGGCTTCTACGTGAATCGCATTCTCACGCCGTACATCAACGAAGCGGGCAGACTGCTCGACCAGGGCGTTGCCATCGACGCGATCGACAAGGCGCTCACCGATTTCGGATTTCCTGTCGGTCCGATCACGCTCGTGGATGAAGTCGGACTCGACGTTGGATCGAAAGCCGGCAAGATCATGCACGAGGCGTTCGGAGAGCGATTCGCGCCTCCCGCATCGATGCAGGCAGTCGTCGCATCGGGCCGGTACGGACGCAAGGTGAAGAAGGGCTTCTATCTCTACGACGAAGAAGGGAAGAAAGGCGACGTCGATCAGAGCGTCTACGCACTGCTTGCGCCTGGTGCTCGCGAAACGAATGCGACGAGCGGATCGCAGCTTCAGGCCCGCACGGAAATGACGGCGACGGAGATTCAGAACCGCACGATTCTCCCCATGCTCAACGAAGCCGCGCGTTGTCTGGCCGAGAACGTCATACGGTCGGCGAGAGATGGAGATGTCGGCGCAGTGTTTGGTTTTGGATTCCCGCCGTTCCGCGGCGGGCCATTCAGGTACATCGACAGTATCGGTGTCGCTGAGATCGTGAGACAGCTCGAAGATCTGAACGATCGGTTCCCTGGCAGGTTCGAGCCTGCGGAGTTGCTCTTGTCGATGGCGCGGCGCGGCGAACGGTTCTACCCGGAATCGTGACGCTCAGGAATCTCTCGAGGTTTGCGTTTGCCGCGTGTTTTGCATCGGCAGCGTGCGCGACGAGCGGTGCGATCGGCAACAGTAGTGTGTCGCCCGGACCACGCACACGCGCAGAGCGGACGAACTATCGCGAAACGTCGCATTACAGCGATGTGATGGCGTTCCTCGACTCGCTGCATGGCCGCCCGGAGCTTGTATTCGGCTCCATCGGGAAAACGAACGAAGGCCGCGAGATTCCTTACGTCATTGCGTCGAGGCCACGCGTATCGACGCCTGAAGAAGCAAGAAAGCTCAACCGTCCGATCGTCTATGTGCAGGCGAACATTCATGCGGGTGAAGTTGAAGGAAAGGAAGCGCTTCTCGCGACGCTGCGCGATTTGACGAACTCCACTCGGCCGAACGTGCTCGATTCGATCATTCTGATTGCTGTCCCCGATTACAACGCTGACGGCAACGAGCGGTTTGCATCGCAGGAAGTGAATCGAGGGGAGCAGAACGGTCCGGAGATGGTCGGTGTGCGCGCGAACGCACAGGGACTTGATCTCAACCGCGATTACGTGAAGGCAGAGGCGCCCGAGACGCGCGCATCGCTGGCAATGTTCGACAAGTGGGATCCGGAAATCTTCGTCGACCTTCACACGACCGACGGAAGCTTTCACGGATATGCGCTGACGTACGCACCGCCGTTGAATCCCGCGGCGCCGCTTGGAATGTTTGCCCGCGACTCGCTCATGCCGGTGTTGCGGCAGAGAATGCAGTCGCGGCACGGTTTCGCCACTTTCGACTACGGCGACTTCTTTTCCGACGACACACTGTCGAAGGGCTGGTACACGTTCGATTCGCGCCCGCGGTTCGGAACGAATTACTACGGATTGCGAGGCAAGATCGCGATTCTGAGCGAAGCTTTCTCGCACGATCCGTTCGAGCGGCGCATCGCGTCCACGTACGCCTTCGTGAAGGAAATTCTCTCGCTCGCAGCGGAAAAGCACACAGTGCTGTTGCGGACGAGATTTCCTTCCCGCGATACCGCGTCAGTGGAATTGTTCCGCCAACCCGATGGCAGCTATCGTGGAGATGGGAGGACAGGCCTCGTATTAGCACACCTGGTAATTCCGCCCGGTCGCAAATATCCGCTCCGCACGGAGATGATCGCTGCGCCGGACTCGCAGGGCGTTGTCGCCGAGATCATGGAGCGAACGCAGGATTCCACGCGCACTCAGGCAGGCGTTCCCAAAGGACGGAGACGCACCGGCAAATTCGTAACGGTCAAAATGCCGGTGTACGATCGTTTCAAGGCAACGCTGTGGACCGACATGCCGATCATGTACCTCGTACCTGCGAGCGATACAACCGTGATTCGGCTCCTCCGTCTGCACGGGATCAACATCGCACCTGGACCGGTGAACCTCGGAAAACTGCGCGGTCGTCTCCAGCAGTTCACAATCGACTCCGTGATTACTTCACCTCGCGCATTCCAGGGCCACAAGGAAACACGCCTCGAAGGACAATGGCGCGATTACGCAGGCGCACCACCCAGCTCCTATTACGTCGTGGACGTGGCCATGCTGCCCTACGGGCCGATGTCCGTCTATCTGCTGGAGCCGCAGAGCGAAGATGGTTTCGTTGACTGGAACTACTTCGACCACGAGCTCCGACCCATGGGAGCATTTCCAGTAATGCGCGTGCTCCCTCCTCCCGATAATTAGAAAATGCTTCGCAACGCTCTTTTATATCTCTCGTCCCAGCCGCAGGTCTTCAAGTTCGTCCGCAGCAACCGCATGGCGAAAAGCTTCGCCAGCAGATTCGTCGCCGGTGAAACGCTCGAAACAGCGCTCGCCGCCATCAAGCAGCTGAACTCACAAGGCATCACCGCAACTCTCGACTTACTCGGCGAAAGCGTTCGCAATGAGGCAGAGGCCCGCGAATCTGCGCGACAGTACATCCAGATGCTCGACGAGATTCGCAAGCGGAAGCTGAACGCGAACGCTTCGGTGAAGCTGACTGCGATGGGTCTCGACATCTCCGAGGATCTCTGCGTGTCGAACTTGCAGAACATTCTCGACAAGGCGCGCGAGTACGAGACCTTCATTCGCCTCGACATGGAAAGCAGCGAATACACCGAGAAGACACTGTCTCTCTTTTATGAGCGTCTCTTTCCGTCGTACCGCGGCAACGTCGGCCTCGTCCTCCAGAGCTATCTCTATCGAAGCACGTCCGATGTCGAGATCGCGAACAGGGCTGCCGCGCGCGTCCGCTTGTGCAAAGGCGCGTACAAGGAGCCGGCGACTGTCGCTTACCCGGACAAGAAGGACGTCGACGAATCATACGTTCGCTGCATGAAGCTTCTTCTCGCCGATGGACACTATCCGGGAATCGCGACGCACGACGAAGAGATCGTGAACCAGACGAAGCGATTCGCGCGCGAGAACGACATCCCCAGCGATCGATTCGAATTTCAGATGCTCTACGGAGTGCGCCGCGATCTTCAGGAAAAGCTCGTGAAGGAAGGCTACCGTATGCGCGTATACGTTCCTTACGGCACGCAGTGGTATCCGTACCTCATGCGCCGTCTTGCCGAGCGTCCGGCGAATGTCGCGTTCATCACCGGCAACGTGATCAAGGAAATGGTCGGCCGGAGCAAGAGCTAGCATGGGTCAGTTTCTCCCCGCGGATCACTCCAAGGGCGATGCGAACACTGTGGGCGGCTACACGGCAGTGCACGCGCGGCCGCCTGCATTCGAGGGGACAGACGGCACGTCGTACAGCGCGGAAGTAATGACGGATGAGACAGGCGATCCGTCGCAGCCATTCGCCGGTTATCTGCTCTTCGTGCGCTGGGGAATCGGCGATCCCGTCGCGACCGGTCATGTCGAGACGGAATATCTCGTCTACGGAATGAGCGAAGACGAAGCGCGCGCAAGGATGGGAGCGGTGCTGCTCAATGACGCGCTCGCTGAGCTCAATCGCGGAATTGAAAAGCGCGATGCACCAGGCCGCCCGTGGTGGGAAGCCATGCACGACGAATCCGCTCAGTGAGCGAGGCGGCCCGGGCTGACGCGCATCGCAACGCGATCGTGATGAGCGGTACCGGCGGCATCTGGAAAGTCAGAACGAGCGACGGAGAAACGCTCGAGATATCGATGCGCGGCCGTCTCAAGAAGGCGGAGTCCGGAGCCAAGCTGACCGTTGGCGATTCCGTGGTTCTCGATCAGGACACGATGAGCGGCACGTGGGCGATCGCAGAGATTCTTCCCCGGAAATCGCAGCTCGCGCGGAGAATGCCCGGCGGCGGACACGGTGAACGCATCGTCGCCGCGAACGTAGATCAGGTCGTGATCGTCTTTTCCGCAGCGAAACCGGAGCCGCATGTCCGCATGCTCGACAGATTTCTGGTTATCGCCGAGGGCAACGCCCTCGAGCCGAGGATAGTGATCAACAAGATCGATCTCGTCGATCCCGATGAAACGAGAGAGCGATTCAAGGACTACATCGCCGCCGGATACTCGCTGTACTTCACGAGTGTCAAGAAGAACATCGGGTTGACCGAGCTGCACGATGTTCTTGCAGGACGCACATCGGTGCTGAGCGGACCGTCCGGAGTGGGGAAGTCTTCACTTCTCAACGGCATGTATCCCGGACTCAACCTCCGAGTCGGTGAACAAGGGCCGTCACACGACTGTCGGCGCGGTGATGCATCCGCTGCCCGACAATGGTTTCGTCGTCGACACGCCTGGCCTCCGCGAAGTCGGAATGTGGGGAATGCCGTCGGAGCAT
>JADGQR010000104.1 GCA_017881685.1 Gemmatimonadaceae bacterium | reverse complement strand
TTCCGTGGGGCGCGAAGTATCTGCTTGCCGTCAAAGGCTACAAAACGACATGGGGTGCGGGGCCGTACAAGGAACAGGTGATCGATGAGGACGCGACCGTCGTGCAGCGACTCGACGCCGCTGGCGCAATCCTCGTTGCAAAGCTCGCCCTCGGCGAATTGGCGCAGGGTGACATCTGGTTCGGCGCGAGGACGCGGAATCCGTGGAATGTCGCTCAGGGATCGAGCGGATCGTCTGCTGGACCTGCGTCTGCTACAGCCGCCGGTCTCGTTGGTTTCGCGATCGGCAGCGAGACACTCGGCTCCATCTCATCGCCGTAGACAGTGTGTGGCACGACCGGACTTCGCCCGACGTACGGTCGCGTCCCGAAGACAGGCGCGATGGCGCTCTCGTGGAGCATGGACAAGCTCGGGCCACTCTGTCGGAGCGCCGAAGACTGCGCGCTGGTGCTCGACGCGATCTACGGCCCGGATGGCAAGGACAACATGGCGATTCCAGCGTCATTCCACTGGGATGCTACACTTTCGCCAAAGAAGCTTCGCATCGGATACATAAAGAGCGCGTTCGATATGCCGATGATGGATCCAAACGATCCCAAGCGCACCCAGCATGGATCGAAGATTTTCGACGATCGTGCGCTCGATGTGCTTAAGGGAATGGGCGTCAATCTCATTCCTGTCGAGCTTCCGGACGTTCAGTACGATGCGATGCGAATAATTCTCACTGCCGAGGCTGCGGCGGCGTTCGATGATCTCACGCGATCGAACCGGGACAGCGAACTCGTGCAGCAGACCAGAAACGATTGGGCGAACACGTTCCGCACGGCGCGGTTCATTCCGGCAGTGGATTACATCAACGCAAACCGGCTGCGCACGACCGCGATTGCCGCGTGGGACGAGATGATGAAGAACTTTGACGTAATAGTCACGCCGACGAACGCGGCGAATCTCTCTCAGCTCGTAGCGACCAATCTCACGGGCCACCCGGCCGTAATTCTTCCGAACGGATTTCGCGCGGACGGCACTCCGGTATCACTGACTTTCCTTGGCGGCCTGTTCGAGGAAGCAAAGCTGCTGGCGGTCGCAAACGCATACCAGCACGCGACTGGATTCCACCTGGTTCATCCTGCTGTTCCACCCAATCCGATCAACCCGATCACCAGATAGCGATGGAAGTGAAGCCGGTCACGCTCGACGGAGAGCGGGTGAGAATGGAGCCGATGTCGGCGGAGCATCTGGACGCGCTTGCTCTGGCTGGGGGCTTCGATGAGCTATGGCGCTGGACTGCAGTCAATGCAGCAAAGCGCGAAGACATGAAGAGCTATATCGATGCGGCGCTGGCCGATGCGGCAAAGGGTGTCGCCCTGCCGTTCGTCACGATCGACAAGCCGTCAGGCGGAGTGATCGGCAGCAGCCGCTTTGGCAATATCGATCCTGCCAATCGAAAGACCGAAATCGGCTGGACGTGGATCACTCCCGCGTTTCAGCGAACGCACGTCAATTCGGAAGCGAAGCTTCTCATGATGACGCACGCATTCGAAGTCTGGGAATGCGTGCGTGTCGAGCTGAAGACTGACGTGCTCAATCAGAAGTCGCGCAACGCGATGCTGCGGCTCGGCCTTGTGGAGGAGGGAGTGCTTCGCAGGAACATTCTCACACAAGGCGGCCGTTACCGTGATTCCGTCTATTATAGTGTTCTCGACACTGAATGGCCCGCGATGAAGGAGCGGCTTCGCGGTTTCCTTTCACGCGGGCCGCAACAAGCCGTCAGTGTATAGGCCGGATCTTGTTTCGCGGTACTCTGTGAAGAGTCAGCACGCATGCTCCTCGATCGACGGACCGAATCCTCACCTTGATCGTATTTGCTGACGTCCTCGAGGCGGTCACCGGTGGAGTCCAGCCGCTGTCGAACAGGAGCTTTCCTCGGAAGGAGCGCTCAGTGCCGGCCGCCCGCATCGTGAACCGTCCGCTTTCGTAAAGAGTCTCACCGCCGCAGCCGACGCGTTTGGTCGGAGCGACCGTGTAGGTGCCGCGAGCGTAGATCGAATCGACACCCTGCTCGAACAGCAGCTCCACCGACAGGTCCTCGCTCGAGCCCTTCCAGGCATTTGACGGTTTGGCGTGGGCCGAGGCACGGGCTGGACGAGCGACCGGATGGGTGCCTGTAATTACAGGCGAGGGGCCTTGTGAGGCAAAAGCAAGCGTCGTTACCGCAATCGCAATTTTCAGCAACATCATGGATTCTCTTTGAATCGCCGGCCCATCAAAGGCGGCGGTAAAATGGTGATTCGGAAAACGCCTGTCCAAACTCGCTATGGCTTTTATGAGTCCCTGACATAATATCAGCGGGTTCCGCAAGCCGAAGCCACACTTATCAGAAGGATTTGTCGATGAACAGACTGTCCACCGCCGTTGCTGTGTCCGCCGGGATTCTCGCTTTCACCGCATGTACCGATGCAACTGGAGTAGACCGATCATCCGGAAGTGGCGTGGACCTCGCGCCGAGTCTTGCCCAGAATGTTACACCGGATGCCGCCAATGATCCGCATGTTCATTTCATGCCGCTCAAGTCGAATGCGGCTGAGGCACAGTCGCAGGCGGGAAAGAATCGTCCTGGAAGTGGGACTGGCATTAGCTATCACGGTGGACCGGTGCTTCAGGCGGGAACCAAGGTTGTCGCCATCTATTGGGCTTCGGCTCCGATCTATATCGGAGGCCCAGCGGTCGGCTCGGTGGGAGCAGGCACTTCAGACGGTTCGCTAGTCGGCCACTTCCTTCGCAGCCTCGGAGGTTCGGCGTACTTCAATATCAACTCGAGCTATACCGACGGATCGGGTCGCGCAATTGCGAACTCGGTCACGTATTCGGGCTTCTGGGCGAACGGAGCGAACGCACCGAGTGGATCGCAAAATGTTTCAGATGCTGCGATGATCGCGATGCTTCAGTCAGGGTTCACCAGTGGCACGCTTACGTACGACCCGAGCACGCTCTATCTGATCTTCACTGCTGGACTGGTCAACCTCGGCGGCGGCTTCGGGACTCAGTACTGCGGGTATCACACACATGCGACGGTAACGGTCCCGAACCAGGGCTCGAAGGTCGCTCTCTACGCTGCGATGCCGTACGATTACGCGTATCCCGGCTCGTGCACCAACGGGTCGCCGTCGCCTAACAACGATCCTGGCGCAGACGGAGAAGTCAGCGTTCTGGCCCACGAGATCGAAGAGACCACGACCGACATGATGGGCAACGCCTGGTTTGACACGCGTGGCTACGAGAACGCCGACAAGTGCGCCTGGACCTGGGGAACGTACAACGGCACGTGGAACGTCACGCTGGGCGGAAAGAACTTCCTCGTGCAGCAGAACTGGAAGAACGTCAGTGGCGGTGGATGCGCAATGCAGCTCTAAGCCAGCATTTGCTGACTCGAAAAAGGCGGGCTCCAACGGGGCCCGCCTTTTTCTTTTCCATAATGGAACGGACCCGGTCGAATCGACCGGGCCCGTTCTACTTCAGCTTTTTGCTGCGAAGGTTATGGACCAGGCTAAAAAGCTCCGCTGCCGTTCGGCGTGCCATTGCCGGTCGGACCGTCATAACCCGATTTCGCGGTGCAGAGATACGAGCTGCCACAGCTGCCGTTGCTTCCCGAAGTCACGTCGAACAGCGACGCAGTGTGTGAATACGAGAATGATGCGTCGTTGATAGAGCCTGAATTGCCTGCGAGAGCGTAGACGGCGCCGATGATCGGGGCCGATACACTCGTTCCGCCGAAGACCAGCCATCCGCCCGGATGCAGACGGTATGTGTCATAAACCGAGACTCCCGTATTTGGATCTGCGACGGCTGACACGTCCGCAACAGTGCGTCGTGCACATCCCGTGTCGGTCTGCCAGCTCGGCTTGGTGATGTATGCGCTGCAGCCGCTTCCAGCTCCGCTCCAGACTGTCTCGCTCCACCCTCTACCGGTCGAAATCCGCCTGAGGGTCGTTCCACCAACTGCGGTCACATACCGCGATGCTGCCGGGAACTCCACGCCATACCCGTTGTCGCCGGAGCTAACTGTGATCGCCACGCCTGGGTGATTGAAATGCGACTGGTCGCTCACCTCGCCGGAGTATTCGCCTCCGCCGTAGGAGTTGGAGATAACGTTCGCGCCCAACGCAGCCGCCTGATCAACCGCCGCGGCGAGATTGGCGAACGAGTTCGAACTCGCTTCCACGAGAAGAATGCCGCAGTTGGGGCAGATAGCGCTGGCCATATCCAGATCCAGCGAGATCTCCTCAGCCCATCCCGCGTCGCCGCGCGGATAGCTCGTGCCGCCGTTTTGGTTGACCTTGCGGAAGCAGCCGTTGGCAGTTGTGCATGCGGGCAGTCCAAACCGGCTGCGATAAACAGCGAGGTCGCTCTCGGCATTGGCATCATCATATGCGTCGACGATAGCGATGGTCTGGCCGGCGCCGCCGCTCGTAGAAAGCTTGTATGCGGACGCCAGGTCGGCCGGATTCAAGCCAGTTGGGCCGCTTGACGCCAACGGGTTGGCTGCGTTGTCGATCCGCACCAGGGAGTGGCAGCGAGCGGTACCGGGTTCTGCGCTCGGACATACCCTCGCGTGAAGAAAGCGCATTGTCTGGCCCGTGCTTAGATCACTACTTACCGCCACGTTCGGACTTGTTGGCGTGTTGTCGGGCGAGCATGCAGCGATGCCAACCAGGGCTGCGATGCTCACGAGCGTGCGGGGGGAGCGCAACATAAACATTCTCCGGCGAAGAAAGTCCCGCTCATTGCACATGAGCGTATGAGTGAAGCCATGTAGACGCGAACTTCTCGAGCGACTCCGAAAAGCCGCCTGGCCACATATCGACGATAGTACCAGGCCAACGTTTTACAAGGGCCGAATGCGACTATGACCTGCAGCACCTGTTTAAGCCTCTTTAAAGAAGGGGTCGGCACGTTAACTGCAGCCCCTTTGCGCTCACGGGCCCGGTGCCCGGCCTACTGCAACAGGAGGAAGTATGGGCGTCTTCGACAACAAGGAAGGAGATACCAAGAGCGGCGGTTTTTCCGATGTGACATCGAGCAGCTCTGCGTCGGCGGGATCCAGTGATGCTCCCGCGGACTTTTCTGACGTGACAAGCGGGTCTTCATCGACTGCTCCGGCAGCAGCACAGACATACACCGTGAAGAGCGGCGATTCGCTGAGCAAGATTGCGAAGCATGTCTACGGCAATGCCAGCGACTGGCACAAGATCTATGACGCAAACCGCGACAAGATCAAGAATCCGGATCTCATCCAGCCGGGTTGGGTTCTTACAATTCCATCCGCGTGACGCGGAAGGCAAGGAGATAAGATGAAAGTGAACTCACGCGGCATTGCGTCACTCGCCGCAGTCGCACTCGTGCTTTTTGCCGCCGGCTGCAAGAAGAAGGACACAGGTGTTCCTGATACGTCAGCGATGGCTCCGGTCGCGGCCGACACGACACCGCCACCCGCCGCCCCGGTTCATGTCACTGACGTTTCGACTGGAAAGGGCCTCACTCCCGACAAGAACCTCGTGACGCCAACCACGGAGTTCGGCGTGCGCGACACTATCTACACCGTCGTGAAAACCGAAGGCACAGCGACCACCGCGAAACTCGATGCAAAGTGGACCTACAATGGCAAGCAGACGGTGAATGAATCGTCGCAGAACATCGCGCCAACGGGTCCGGAGGCGCGGAGCGAATTCCACATCCAGAAAAAGACTCCGTGGCCAAAAGGCAACTACAAGGTCGAGGTCATGCTCGACGGGACATCTGCCGGCAGTAAGGATTTCACGATCAAATAGGCTGACAGCGTACTGCTGATTGCTGGCGACGACAAAGAGCGGACGGGCTTCCAGCGGGAGCCCGTTCTTTTTACATGAAGTAGATTTTCCGGCCCGATCCAGAATCTCAACAAGGGCGTGAACGTGGCCGACCGAACAGAACAACTAACAGCGACTCACTATCGATGGGAGGACATGCCGCGGGAGCGCGTGAGTGAGACCCTCGAGCGACGCCTCATCACCGGCGATCGCATGATGCTGGCACATGTCTATCTCGCGAAAGGCTGCATCGTTCCGAAACACTCGCACATGAACGAGCAGCTCACGTACATCCTCGAAGGTGCATTGCGGTTCTGGCTTGGCGAAGAC
The DNA here is from genome assembly GCA_017881685.1 of Gemmatimonadaceae bacterium. Lineage (GTDB taxonomy): Bacteria > Gemmatimonadota > Gemmatimonadetes > Gemmatimonadales > Gemmatimonadaceae > UBA4720. Next base: position 32,925 of record JADGQR010000104.1, on the reverse strand, counting down.
CAGAAGGAGGAAGTCGTCGTCCGCGCAGGCGAGGTGCTCCACATTCCCGCGAATCTTCCGCACAAGGCCGAAGCTCTCGAAGACACACTCGACGTCGACATCTTCGACCCTCCGCGCGAAGACTGGCTGAACAAGACCGACGCTTACCTGAGGAAGTAGACGTGGATCTCGGACTACGTGGCCGCGTCGCATTCATCGCGGCAGGCAGCAAGGGACTCGGCCGCGCGATCGCGGAGGAGCTTGCTGCGGAGGGGGTGTCGCTCGCGGTGAACGCGCGAGGAGCCGACGCGCTCGAGCAGACATGCAGGCAGATCCAGTCGTCAACGAATGTCGATGTTCTTGCGTTACCCGGGGACGTGTCCGTTCCCGAGCAGGTCGATGCGATGGTGAAGGCAGCCCTTGCTCGCTTTGGTCACATCGACATACTCGTGACAAATGCTGCCGGTCCGCCAAGCGGCGCCTTCGAAACGCTCACACCGGCAATGTGGAGGACGGCGATAGACATCACCTTGCTAAGCGCAGTGAACCTCACGCGCGCTGTGCTTCCGGGAATGAAAGAGCGCCGATGGGGAAGAATCATCAACGTCACGTCGATTACGGTGAAGCAGCCGGTTCACGGATTGATGCTTTCCAATAGTCTCCGGTCTGCCGTTACCGGATTCGCGCGAACGCTGGCGAATGAAGTCGCGACCTACGGAGTGACGGTGAACAACATTCTGCCCGGTTACACAGACACCGACCGCGTGCGGGAGCTCTCGGCCGCGGCTGCCAGCCGCGAAGGCATTCCGGTCGAGCAGATAGTTGCGCGATGGACGGACGAGATTCCGATGGGTCGTCTTGGGCAGCCGCGCGAGTTTGCCGCGCTCGCAGCTTTCCTTGCATCGGAACGGGCGAGCTACATCACAGCTGGGTCGATTGCCGTCGATGGCGGATGGATCAAGTCGCTTCTGTAGATAGTTAACGAGCATTTGCCCTGGCCTTTCTCCCCTTTTTTTCTTTTGATTTGACAGAGCCGGCAGTACATTGAACGGCTGTCAGACATGCCTTCCAGTCCGGAAGCAATGTCCGGCATTTGCTGTCCTTCCAACGACTCCGAAACTTGATGACGAGTCTTACCGCGTTTCATGCCTGATCCGGTTACGAGCGACAAAAAGGTGCTCGACGATCGGCTGGGCAAAAAGGAAGAGAGCTCCGGCGCGCCTTCTCCGAGACCGGCGACCCCTTATGACGCTCTTCCCGAAGAGTCGTTCGACCGGATCGCGCGGCTCGCCGCGGGCTCGCTTCGCGCGCCGGTCTCGATTGTCTCGCTTCTTGACGATGACAGGCACGTCGTAAAGAGCAGCGTAGGCTTGACCGGCCGTTCGCGAGTATGGCGCAAAGTTCCGCTCGCACTTCGTTACTCGAGGCAGGTTGTATCGACTGGACGTCCGGTCTTTGTCGGCAATACTGACGAACGAGTCCCTCATGATCCGGACATCGACGAAAGGACGCCGGATGGAGTCGCGTATGCGGTAGCACCTGTGATGACGGCAGATGGCCAGGTCGTCGGGACGATATGCGTTATCGATACGGCGCCGCATGCGTGGACGCACACAGAGATCAACTGTCTGATGGACGTCGCGGCAGCGCTGGTCACTGAGCTCGAGCTTCGTACAGATATATCGCTCAAGCGGCAGACACAGGAGCACCTGCTCTACAGCACGCTTCACGACGCACTCACCGGTCTTCCGAACCGCTCACTGTTCACGGAGCGACTGCGTCACGCGATGCGCCGTGCCGCTCGCCATCCGGACGATCTCTTTGCGGTGCTGTTCCTCGATCTCGATCGCTTCAAGGACGTGAACGACAATCTCGGACACTTCGCGGGCGACGAGCTGCTGCGTGCAGTCGCTCGACGCCTGGAGGCGTGTCTTCGTCCCGAAGATACAGTCGCCCGACTTTCAGGCGACGAGTTCGCGATTCTCCTCGAGAGCATCACCGATGCAAGCGACGCCGGTCGCGTTGCCGAGAGAATCGAAGAAGCGCTGTCGTTTCCAATCAATCTCGCCGGCGCTGAAGTCCTGACATCGGCGAGCATGGGAATCGTCACGAGCTCGATGTCGCACGATCAGCCGGAGCAGCTGCTCCGCAGCGCCGATATGGCGATGTATCGGGCAAAGGCTGCGGGTCGCGCGCGGTACGAAATGTTCGATCGCACGATGCACACCGATGCACTCGAGCGGTTGCAGCTCGAAACAGATCTTCGTCGGGCGGTTGAGCTCGGTGAGTTCAGACTTCACTACCAGCCGCTCGTATCACTCGCATCCGGTCGCGTCACCGGACTCGAAGCGCTCGTGCGATGGGAGCATCCAACCCGCGGTCTCGTCCATCCGCTGGACTTCATCCCCATCGCCGAAGAGACCGGTCTGATCGTTCCGATGGGCAGATGGGTGCTCGAGGAGGCGTGTCGCCAGATGGTTGAGTGGCAGCACGCACACCCGCGCGCCGAGCCACTGACGATCGGCGTCAATCTGTCGGTCAAGCAATTCTCCCAGCCCGACATCGTCGATCAGATCGCGGCCGCAGTATCGTCGAGCGGCATCGATCCGCACAGCCTGCGAATCGAGATCACGGAGACGGCGATCATCGACAAGGGAAACAGCGCTGCGGCTCTCCTCCAGAGAATTCGCGATCTCGGAGTGTTGATCTACCTCGATGACTTCGGCACTGGCTACTCATCGCTCAGCTATCTGCACGGGCTGCCGATCGACGCGATCAAGATCGACCGCGCGTTCATCAGCAACATGGAAACCGACGAAAAGAATCTGAGGCTCGTGCGCACAATACTCACGCTGGCCGAAGTGGTCGGAGTGCGCGCGGAAGCGGAGGGGATCAGCACCGCTGAACAGCTACGCGAGCTGAGATCTCTCAATTGCGAACAGGGCCAGGGATATCTCTTCTCAGCGCCGATAACAAAAGAGGCGGTCGAGGAAGTTCTGACCGCCGATCCCATCTGGTGACCTGAGGTCACCCATTCGCTCGCGCTGGTTGCTGCCTGCCGCGCTGAGTAGCTTCGAATCACAACTACAATTCAGGAAAATGATTCAGTCAAGAGTCCTGCGGACGCTCTGTGTCAGCGCCGCATTCACGTCGGTTCTCGCGTCATCCGCGATCGCTCAGGCGTCTGTCACCGATTCGGCGATCAACTCCATTCTTGCCGACCGAATCGCGAGAAAGCGCGCGATGGGTCTTGTCGTCGCGTCCCTGCAGGAGGGAAAGGCGCCGCGCATTTACACGGCCGGAGTGTCCGGGCTAGCGGGAGTCCCGCTCGATGGAAATACTGTCTTCGAGATCGGCTCGATCACGAAAGTCTTCACCAACACGATCCTCGCCGACATGGTGAGGAAAGGTGAAGTGAGTCTCGACGATCCGATATCGAAGTATCTGCCGGCAACGGTTCACGTTCCCGAGCGAAGCGGCAGGAAGATCACGTTGCTCGATCTTGCGACTCAGTCGTCAGGACTTCCGCGTCTGCCGACCAATCTCTCTCCCGCTGACTTGAACAATCCTTACGCCGATTACACGGTAAAGCAGCTCTACGATTTTCTTTCATCGTACACACTGACTCGCGACATCGGATCCGAGTACGAGTATTCAAACCTCGGGATGGGCATACTCGGACATGTCCTCGCGCTGCGAGCGGGCAAATCGTATGAGGCGCTCGTCAGGGAGCGCGTGCTAGATCCGCTCGGCATGCACGACACTGGAATAACCCTGACGCCGTCGATGAAGAGTCGCACTGCGCAGGGATTCAACGCTGCTGGAACTCCGGTTCGGTTGTGGGATCTTCCGACGCTTGCCGGTGCCGGTGCACTCAGGTCAACTGCGAATGACATGCTCAAGTTCCTCGCCGCAAATCTCGATTCGGCAAGTGTACCGCTCGGCCCCGCGATGGCGATGGCCCGTGCGCCGAGGAAACCGATCGGGTCGAACAATTCAATTGGGTTGGCGTGGAATACCGTAACTCTGTTCGGAACGCCGGTCACGTGGCACAACGGCGGAACTGGCGGTTACAGGACCTTCATCGGCATCGATCAGCAGAATCACCGCGGTGTCATTGTTCTGTCGAACATTACGAACTCACCTGACGACATCGGATTCCATCTGCTCGTTCCACAGGTGCCGCTCGAAGCGCCACAAGTGCCTGCGAAGGCGCGGACAGAAATCCAGATCGATCCTGCCAGGCTCGATCCACTGGTCGGAGTTTATGAGCTAGCGCCCAATTTCAGACTCGCGATAACGAAAGAGGGCAACTCGCTGTTTGGGCAGGCGACAGGACAGGGGAAGGTCCAGCTGTACGCAGAATCCGAGACCGAGTTTTTCCTGAAGGTCACCGATGCGCAGATAACGTTCGTCAAAGACGCTTCTGGAAAAGTCGATCAGATAATTCTGCATCAGGGCGGTGCGAACATTCCGGGAAAGCGGGTCGCCCAATAGCGGAACGGTCAGCGTCGGCCATGCGAAACAATTCTTCAGTTGTTAGCGTTTTGTAGCAGGACACTGTAAGGATTTTGCACGAATCGCAGCCTTCGTAATGCCGGGCCGATGACGCGGCGTTAACGTGTGTCGCCACCCAAACACACTAATTCACATGCGCCGAGTTCTTGTCGCTCTACTCGCAGTGCCATCGATTCTTGCAGCGCAGAATCAGAAGCCTCCCGCAGCCGATACAGCAACCAGACGAGTCGTGCAGGCTGCCCGCCGGAATGGTTTCGTCGCCATTGACGGAAAGCTCGATGAAGCAGCGTGGGCTGCGGCGACTCCAACCAGCGGATTCGTTCAGAGCTATCCAAAGCCTGGAGCGCCAGCTCCGGATCCCACTGAAGTCAGAATTCTTTACGACGATCAGGCCCTTTACGTCGGCGTTCGAATGCATGACTCCCATCCAGATTCGATCGCAGCGCAGCTCGCCCGGCGCGATGCGAGCGGAATTTTCTCCGACTGGGTACACGTGATCATCGATTCCTATCACGACCGGCGCACGAGCTTCCGTTTCACTGTGAATCCAAAGGGCGTGAAGAAGGATGTCTACACGTCGAACGATGGTCAGGAGGACCTGAACTGGGACGCGGTCTGGGACGTCGCGACGCAGATCGATTCTGGTGGATGGACGGCCGAGTATCGCATTCCGCTTTCGCAGCTTCGATTTGGAAGCTCATCGGCGCGAGAGAGGATCTGGGGCTTCCAGGTTCAGCGTGACATCGCGCGCCGGCAGGAGCGCGACACGTGGTCGCCGTGGAAGCCGCAGGATCCGGGATTTGTTTCGCGCTTCGGTGATCTCGTAGGACTCATGAATGTCCCGACGCCGAGCCGTCTCGAGGTCATGCCGTATGTGAGCGCTCGCGCGACGCGCGCACCAGGAAGCGCGGCGAATCCATTCTACAGCAGGACTGACCTCAAGCCGTCCGCCGGAGGAGATCTTCGCTACGGTCTGCCGGCGGGATTGACTCTCACCGCAACCGTAAACCCCGATTTCGGTCAGGTCGAAGTCGATCCGTCCGTCGTGAATCTTTCGGCCTTCGAGACGTTCTTCCCTGAAAAGCGGCCGTTCTTTCTCGAGGGCAGCGACGTATTCAGCTTCGGGCAGGTGACGACGCACAACGATTTCGGATCACAGCAGTACTTCTACTCTCGACGCATCGGACGTCAGCCCCAGCTCTTTCCGGGCGCATCGAACCTCGCGTACGCCGACGTTCCAGATCAAACGACGATTCTCGGCGCGGCGAAAATCACTGGCAAGGTGGGTCCATGGACTCTCGGCGTGATCGATGGGGTTACGCCGGAGGAGAGAGCCGACGTCAAGCTGACGGACGGAACTCGTACGACTTCGCCTGTCGAGCCATTCACCAACTATTTCGCGGGCCGTGCGCGCCGGGATTTCAGAAATGGAGGAAGCGTGATCGGCGGAATGATCACGTCGACGGTTCGCGACGTATCGGACAAGGTTTTCACGGACGTGCTTCGGCGAAACTCTTCATTCGGTGGAATCGATTTTGAGCACTCGATGCAGAATCGTGCGTGGGTTGCCAGCGGATTCCTCGCTGGAAGCAGAGTCACTGGATCGACTGGCGCGATAGCTGCAACTCAGCTCAACAGCACTCATTATTATCAGCGGCCTCAGGCCGATTACATCGAGTTCGATCCCAATCGGACGTCGCTGGACGGACACATCGGCGAGCTCGCGATTGCACGCAACGGCAGCCTCTTCGGATCGCTCGCGTACAAGGAAGCGAGTCCCGGTCTCGAGCTGAACGACATGGGCTTCATCGGGCGTGCCGATTATCGCGCAACGTCAGTGCTTGTGGGATTTCAGGATTATACCGCCGGGCAGCATCTCACGAATTTCACCTACTACGCCTATGCGAATCAGGCGTACAACTTCGGTGGACTGTCGATCCTCAGGTCGGGAGCTTTCGGAGCGAACCTGACGTTCCTCAACCAATGGTCGCTCTCCCTCAACGGCGGAGCGAATCCCGAGTATTACAGCGATCGCTTCACTCGCGGCGGTCCTGATGCGCTTCAACCATCGGCCTGGAACGGTGGATTCGACATCAGCTCAGACAGTCGCAAGCCAGTGGTTTACGGGACGGGGTTCTCTTACGCACGCGCCGAGTCAGGCGGGTATCAGCCGAGTGCTTATTTGAATGTCACGTACCGCCCGACCACCAGCGTTCGGCTGAGCTTCAACCCGAGCTACACTGGCGGGCTCTCGACGGGCCAATACGTTCGCGGTGTGACCGATGCGCTTGCAACGAGCACGTTCGGCCGCCGTTATGTGTTCGCCGACATCAGGCAGACGACGCTCTCGATGGACACGCGAGTCGAGTGGACGTTCACGCCGACACTGAGTCTCCAGATGTACGCGCAGCCGTTCGTCGCGACAGGTAAGTATGAGAACTTCAAGGAGTTCCTGACGCCGAAGCAGTACGACTTCGCGGTTTACGGAAAGGACCGCGGAACGATCGCGCGCAGTGCGGCCGGTGTGTATACCGTCGACCCCGACGGAACTGGCCCAGCTACAGCGTTCCAGTTTGGCGATCCGAATTTCAACGTGCGGAGCCTTCGTGGTAACGCCGTATTCCGTTGGGAGTATCGTCCGGGCTCTGCGCTGTTCTTCGTTTGGCAGCAGGAGCGCAGCGGTTTCGAGCCGATTGGTGACTTCAGCGCGAGCCGCGACATCGGCGACATTTTCAAGACGACGCCGACGAACGTATTTCTCATCAAGGCGACGTACTGGCTCGGCCGGTAATTACTGGAGTTTTAAAACCCCGCGGCGGAAACGTCGCGGGGTTTCTTTTTCACAACTCGAAATTTCAGGGAGTTTTGCGAGGGATGAACTCCCACCGGGTCATCGCGATTGCGCTGATCGTCAGGTCGTCTGGCATGATGGGAGGGGGAACGTATCCACCTGACGACGACGTGAGGCCCGTTACGACGACACTCTCCAGCCTGGCATACGCAACGCCTCCGCTCGAGCTGGAACCAATCGAGAGCAACCTTCCCACAGTGCCTCCACCGGCCTCGGCAAGCGCTTCCGCATCGAGACGAGCTTCGGCGACGGCCAACTTCATGGCTCTTCGACGAGTGTCAGCTGCCTGCGATGACGTGAATTGCACCTGCGAAACCTGAGTCGCTCCGGCCGCCAACGAAGCGTCGATCACGGCCCCAATTCGTGAAATGTCGTGAAGCTCGACGCGAATTGTATTCCTTGCGCCAAAGCCCTTCGGTTTCCCCTTGTCGTAATCGGGGGTCACGCTGAATGACTGCGTTGTGATCGCGTCGCCGGAAGCTGTCACAGCTTTGACCGATTTGATCGTCGCGTTCGTAATCTGGCTGTTGGACGACGACGCATCCGCTGCGGATGATGCGTGTGTTTCGACAGAGATGAGAACTGTGGCGCGATCGGGTGTGACCCGGATCTCGCCCCGGCCGGTCGTGTTGATTTCAGGCACTGCATCCGGACGCGACTGCGTTTGAGCCGGTGATGGAGATGCCGCGAAAAAAGTAGCGCAAACAGCCAGTGATCCGACGAGCAGACGCATCAGGTCTCCGTGTGGTGGTGTTCGCAAGATGCAGCGAACACCGTCAGGAAACCACAACTTCTAGCTAATTGAGCCCTCGTTCATGATCTTGTGCTTCCATGACATTTGCTGAACGCGCGACAAAGATCTTCCTCCAGCTCGGCTTCGTTGCCGTTATTCTCGTCGCGCTGGTTTACAAGCCGTTCGAGCTCGACCGGTATTTCGTTCCGAAGGAGCTCGCGCTTCACATCGCCGCACTTGTATGCGGCATCGTATTGTTTGGCAATCGGCGAAAGCTGTCGATAAGTGCGATCGATGCTTTGCTCATCATTTTCCTCGCGCTCAGTGGGATCTCGGCGCTCTTCGCGACGAATCACTGGCTTGCTCAGAGGGCGCTCGGACTCAGCGTTTCCTCCGCGCTCGTGTTCTGGGCAACGCGACGAATCGCGCGGGAGGGCGGAACGCGTGGACTTCTCATTGCCGCGGCGGTCGCGACTGTTGTTGCCGCGATTAGCGCCTTGCTTCAGGCGTATGGCGTCGAAACCGATTTATTCACCCTCGCGCGCGCGCCCGGTGGGACACTCGGTAACCGGAACTTCATCGCGCACATCTCGGCGATAGGTCTGCCTTCGATTGTCTGGTGCACCGTTACGGCCCGACGTCAGATCGGAGCGCTCGCTGGCTCGATGGGAATGGCCCTCGTCGCGGCGACGCTCGTGCTGTCACGGTCGCGCGCGGCGTGGCTTGCACTCATTGGATCGCTGGTGATTCTTGCGGTGCTGCTCTTCGCGTCGCGGAAGTATTGGAATCGCCAGATCGTCGGCGGCCGGCTTGCCAGGCTTGCGCTCGCTGGAGCAATCGGTGCGATCCTCTCGGTTACGCTGCCAAACAGTCTTCACTGGACGAGCGACTCGCCATATCTGGATTCGGCGAAAGGCGTGGTCGACTACAGGAAAGGCAGTGGCGGCGGAAGAATCGCGCAATACAGGAATTCGCTGAAGATGGCGAAGTCGAATCCTGTCTTCGGTGTTGGTCCGGGAAACTGGCCAGTGCGGTATGTCCAATACGCACCGGGCGGTGACAAGTCGCTTACCGACGACGGCACTACAGCGAACCCGTGGCCCAGCAGCGACTGGGTAGCATTCGTTTCGGAGCGGGGATTACTCGCGACGCTCGCGCTGCTCGGCGTCTTTGGAGGCCTGTTCCTCGTTTCCATGAGAAAGTGGAGCGAGGCTCCGGACGCGGATTCGGTTCTTCTCAAGATTGCGCTTGCCGCAACGATCGCCGCAACGATTGTGGTCAGCTGCTTCGACGCGGTGCTGCTGCTCGCTGCGCCGTCATTTCTTGTATGGGGAATTCTCGGCGCCGCGAGCGGCGGGTCGCGCCCGGCCTCAGTTTCCGGCGGGCGCGAAGTAAATCTCTCATCGGGCTCGTGGAAATTGATTACGGCAGTCACGCTGCTCGTCGTCGCTCTTTCCGTCGCGAGGAGCGCTGCGCAGACGACCGCGATGTCGGTAATTGGCTACGGTGGACACACAGCGGATTGGGTACGCGGAGCTGCCTGGGATCCGGGGAGCTATCGCATCAACGCACGTGTGGCCGAGCTGTATGCGAATCGCGGACGGTGCGAGAAGGCCGTGCCATACGCGAAGCGTGCACGAGACCTGTTTCCCTCCGCTGTTTCGCCAAAGCGAATTCTCAGGCGGTGCGGCTAGCTGCCGGTTTCCTTCTGCGCAGAAGCATAGCGATCAGTGTCACTCCCCAGATCCACACGAGCCATACTCCGCGCTCGGCCAAACTGAGACTGCCGAGTGTCTGAGCCAAAGCGATTGGAAGGGTGAACGGCACTAGGAGTCCATGAGCTCTCGGTCGCAATCTTTTCACGATGGTCACGGCGTCAGTCTGCCGCTCTCGAAAAGGCTTCTCTATCAATTTGGACAGAGAGTCGGGTGACATGTCTCTCCAACCCGGGATCGTCATCAGATTCCATGCTGCGACAGTGCGTCCCCATCCGTGATTGTTGGATGCTGAGACGAGCATCAAATGTCCGTTCGATGCAATGCCCCTGATCCTCGGTTCCTCACGATCGAGCTGACCGAGTCCGCGGGGCGCAGCATCGACCAGCTCGATTCCAGTGAAATGCGGAAGGCTGTCGAGACTCTCGGTCGTGACAGAGTCGATGTTGCCGTTGGGAATTGTGACGATGGTGACGGGCGTCTGCCCGATGGACGGCGTTCCGGGAAGCAGATGACCCTTGCTGTCGAGTACAGTGGTGTCCGCCTGAGTGAGGCCGAGCATGATTGTCGAGAGAATCCTGTGATATCGGCCTTCGACGGCGCTCAGGGTTGTGAAACCCTGTCCTGCTTTGGCGGGGTTACTTCGCATTGCCTCCGCAGCTCCGCCGAATTTCACGTGATCGGAGATGTAGGCGACGTCAAAGCCGCCCGACGCGTGCCACTCTCGGTTGTCTGCAGGCGTAGATCGCTGGTTTGCGTCGCGTGACGCGTTCGTGTGACTGTGAAAATCGATCCGCAGCGTCTGCGGATCTGCGACTCTCAGATTCGCCATCGGTCGCGGCAGAAGAATTACCGCGGCCTCGAGCACAGCGATTACTGCTATCGTTCCGACGACTCCAAAGATGAGCCGAACCCACAGACTTCTGCCTTTCGCGGATCGCGTGAGAAGTATTTGTGCAACGACTATCAGCGCTGCCACAGCGAACAGCCACACCGTTTGCGGAACCGACAGCAGGCTGAGAAGGTCGAACGTTCGCGAGACGGGCGACATCGCGACATAGCCGGGCGGAAGATTGAGACTTGTGCCAGCGGGCGGCGCTTTGTCGAAAGTATCGACAATTGAAGAAGCTCTTCCAGTCAGCACAATGACAAGTAGAGACAGCATCAGCGGCCAACGAAATCTTATCAGCGTGTTCTGGTTCAAGATTCTCGGGTTGCGAGTTGCTAGCGTTCGACGAGCGAACGATAGATGTCGCGCGATCGATCACGGTAACTGCTCCGGCAAATCTCTCGGCCTCGATCGAGGCGAGCGTCAATAACAACAACTTCAATACCGATTTCCCGGTAGAAGTTCCCGCGCACTGGAACACGCGTCGAATTCAGGGAACGATTGGAGGAGGAGGCCGAAGGATGCGCTTCAACACCGGCAACGGCCAGGTGAACCTCAGAAAGCACGGCTGAAACGACGAGAGCGCCGCCTCAACTGGCGGCGCTCTCGCACCCCCGCTGCCATATCTGCCGACATGCCCCGTTGCGTCGGCGGCCTCAATTGTCGCAGGATTGTGGCGGTACGAACGCGGATCGCCGGAACTTCGCATCGCCATCGTCGACAAATGGAGCCCATGCAGGATTTCTCCTCACATGATGCCTTGTCTCTTGCGGCACTCGTGCGCGCCGGCGAAGTCTCGCCGAGGGAGTTGGTCGCATCGGCGATCGAACGAATAGAGTCACACAACCCGATGCTCAACGCGGTCGTGCACAAGATGTACGACTCCGCGCTCACCCAGGCCGAAGGTCCGTTGCCAGAGGGGCCGTTCAAGGGCGTTCCATTTCTCCTGAAAGATCTCGGGGCATGGTACGCCGGAGAGCCAATAACGGCGGGAAGCCGGCTGTTCAAAGGATGGATTCCACCACACGATACCGAAACCGTCAAACGATTCCGACGCTCAGGCGTCATTGTCCTCGGCAAGACGAACACGCCCGAATTCGGACTTGCTCCGTTTACCGAACCAGAGTTGCATGGGCCCGCTTTCAATCCGTGGGATGTTGGACGAACGACCGGCGGATCGTCCGGCGGTTCGGGAGCGGCGGTAGCGAGTGGAATGGTGCCGTTCGCAAGCGCGAGTGATGGCGGCGGGTCGATCCGCGTTCCCGCATCGTGCTGCGGAGTGTTCGGTCTCAAGCCGACGCGCGGACGCGTTCCAACTGGACCGGTCAACGGCGAAGTGTGGCAAGGCGCAGCGGTCGAACACTGTATCACCCGTTCGGTTCGCGATAGCGCAGCGATGCTCGATGCGATCGCTGGTCCCGACGCCGGCGCGCCATATTGGGCCGAGCCTCCGGCGCGGCCATTTCTGGAAGAGGTGAGTGCCGCCCCGCGAAGACTGAGAGTTGCTTTTACAACGGAGCCGCTCGTCGGCCACACCGTGCACTCCGACTGCGTGTCGGCTGTGATGAGCACGGTTCAGCTTCTCGAGTCGATGGGGCACGAGGTGGTCGAGTCGGCGCCGCCAGTGGAGCGCGATGAATTCAATCGCGCATTTCTGACGATGATATGCGGCGAGATCAACGCTGACCTGAGTGATGCGAAAAGGCTCATCGGACGCGTGGCGACTTACGCCGACGTCGAAGTCACAACGTGGGGCCTCTATCTCCTTGGCTCGACGATCACGGCCGGCGAGTTCGTGACGGCAGAGAACTTTCTGAGGCGTGCGGGCAGGCGAATAGGGCAGTACTTCGAGACAATCGATGTGCTGCTCACTCCGACCCTCGCAATGCCGCCGGTGCGCACCGGCGAGCTCCAGGCGCCCGCTGGAGAAAAGCGATTGCTGAGTACGCTCGGCCGCCTCGGGGCAGGGCGAACCTTGCGTAGAATTGGCGCGCTGGAAAAGGCCGCGGAAAAGATTTTTGACTTTATTCCATACACGCCGATGTTCAACGTTACGGGGCAGCCGGCGATGTCACTGCCCCTTTACTGGAATTCGGAGAATCTGCCTGTGGGTGTACAGATCGTCGGGGGGTATGCCGACGAAGCGACCTTGTTCAACCTTGCTGCACAACTCGAGCAGGCGTTGCCGTGGAAAGATCGCCATCCTCCGATATTTGGATGAGCGAAGTCACTCCTGTTGAACCGACATTCGTAAGTCTGTTCGGGATGTACATCGTCGGCTGGGAGGTGCGGACCAGAAACCGCGACGAGATGGATCCGGCAAGGGCGAAAATTCCCGGCTTGTGGAAGCGCGCGATCGACGAAGAGCTCGTGGGGCAGATAGCCGAAGTGAGGGAGCGCGGCGTAATGCTCGGCGCGTACACTCGATATCTGAGTGACGATCACGGTCCGTATTCGGCGATCGTCGGAGTCGAGGTTCCCGATCTCGACAACGTTCCCAGGGGAATGACGGGGATCACCGTACTCGCGCAGGAGTATGTGGTCTTTCCGGTCGAAGGCGAGATGCCGCAAGCCGTGATGGACGGGTGGTCCGCCGTCTGGAAATACTTTTCCCAGACGACGGAGTTGTCACGCGCGTTTACGACTGACTTCGAGCGGTACGACCCATCAAAGCCGAACGCAGTGGAGATATATGTGGCCGTCCGCTGACTACGCCGGCAGTTTCACGATCTTCCCTATGAACAGAATCGTCCCCGAGAATCTTTCACGAATTGCGAAAATGAACGGCCGGTCGAAGCGAACCGTGAATGGCTCATGTAACGACGTGGCCTCAATGCCAACTGAGGTTACAGCGGCGGCCTCTGTTCCTTCTTCGTTCACGTCCACGTACGTCTTCTGAATCACGCGGGATATCCGAAGCCTGCGTCCCTGATCGGACATTCCGGTAAAGTCGGCGGCGTCTGTGAACGCAACGCCAAGCCCCAACGCACGCAGGTCGTCGTTGAGCTGCCTCTTCCATTCGATCCTGAATCGCGGCAGAAAAAGATCGACTTCTCCCTCATGAAATTCGCCGAGCAGCTTGTTCCAGTCGGCTCCTGAGAGAGACTCGGTGACAGCGTTGATATCGCTTGTCGAATCGGGAAGCAGCAGCGTCATCGCAAAAGCGGAATTGCCGTAGTAGAGATCAACGGCACTGAGCCCGGGCTCACGCGCGAATCTCATCCTGCCCTCGTGCTGCATCATCGGAACAGTCTGAGACTGGCCCGTCGAAGACCGGAATGGAGCATCCGTAGTCTGCGCCTTATCGAACTTCTGCTGCCACGATCCCTTGAAGTAGATCGCGTTGATGAGGAACATCACCTCGGATGGATCGATCGAATCGATGATCGTCGGGATCTTCTTCGCTGTTGCATCGCTTACCCAGCCGTTGATTGCATCGACGGATGATTGCTTGCTGAAGTCCAATCCCTGAACCTGCGCACTGAAGAACGATTTGCTCTCTGAGAGAAAGGTGTCCTTGAACGGAAACGTCTTCTCGAACCAGATCGAGTTGGCGATGCGAACGTCGGTGCTCGGGTCGAGTCCAGTCAGAAGACTGATGAGCGATTTGTAACCTTCATTCACTTCCTGGCGGTTCGCGTCCCCAAAGCGCAGCGTGTTGTGAAACGCATCGTACGTAGTGCCGGCGGCGCCGTTCGATGCCATGCCCAGCGCCATTGACGCGCTGAGCGGAGACACGAACACATTGTCATTGTGCTGCGCACTGTTGATCTGTCGCATCAGATCGAAAGCAAACATGTTGCTTCCGCCGATCAGCTTCTGTTCCGCCGTCGTCAGCGCACGCGGAAGGGAAGTCAGCGGGGCGGGTGCCTGCGCCGGAGCAGTCCCGCTCGAACATGCGAGACTGCCAAGGGCAAACGGAGCAACAATGCTGATCACACCAAGCAGTTTCATTCGGGGCCTCCGTGAGTTGAAGCTCTAATTCGCTTCAAGAATCGTGCGGAAGCAAGAACGACTGAGAATGCCAGTTACACGGCGTCTATTTCGGTTGCCGTTCGCTGCAGAATTTCAATGATCTTCTTGATCTGCTCAGGCGTGCGCGTCGAGTTCTTCGCGTATATCGAGCGTCCGATGTTCTTGAAGCCACGATGAACTTCCATCATCGGCTCTCCGAACACGTTCTGAGCGAAATCAGCGATTTTCTCGAGAATGTCATCCATCACCGGCTTGTTCTCGGCGAGATGCGCACGGCCTTCGTCCGTGATTTCGTAGACTTTCTTGCCGCTCGGCTCCGGTGTGACTTTGGCATAGCCCAGATCCTCGAGCATCGTCAGCGTCGGGTAGACGGTTCCGGGACTCGGCGAATACAGGCCGCCGAACTTGTCCTCGATTTCCTTGATGATCTCGTAACCGTGCCTCGGCTTCTCTGCCAGGAGGCCAAGGATTACGAACTTGAGGTGTCCCTGGTCGAACATTCTTCCGCCGCCGAACGGTCCTCCGCGCGACTTGCCGCGTCCTGCCCAGAACGCACCGGCGTCGAATCCGAAGTTTTCGGGTCGTCTTCCAAATGCCCAGGCGAAGCCGGGCCCGCATCTTTGATCCCGCATGTCGTTCTCCTATTAGTCGGCTTCGGAGCCAGTCTCCGATAGCACTAACGATATATCGTTCGCCTATATGCTATATCTGGCGATATATCGACGCAAGTCCTGAATTTGCGGTTGGGGTGCAACTTGTCGTCCGTCGGCCGACAGGGTAACTACTCAGTAACGACGCAATCTCTACAGCTATTTGAGACAGAAGCCGTTAGTATGAATGATGTGATGCGCGCGGATGCTTTCCACCAGCCCGCGCACGCTGTCTGTACTTTCAGAGGACAGCACTTGGCGCTTCTGGCGACGCCGCATTGCGCGCAGAGCACCTCATGGACGAAGAGCAGCGGTCGCCGTTTCCGCCGCATATTCCGATTCCGCCGGAAGAGCAATGCGCGCGATTGCGTCTGGCCCTGGAACAGGCCGCCAACCGAAGCGCCGAATCCATGGAAGCTCTTCGTCTAGCTGTACGCGATTTCACCGTTGTGCTGAGAGATGAAGGCACCAATCCGGAGCATGTGCTCATGGCGCTGAAAGCTGTGATCTATAACCGGAGCTTTCCGACAATCGCAGTGCATCCGACCGAGTGGGCCGGCGGATCGCGCCTTCACGAAAGAATCAGCACGTGGTGTATCGAAGAATTCTTCAGGGAAAAAACCGCCTGAGCTGAGGCGGCGTTTGCGATGGGACCGGGATTATCGCACCAGCCCGAAAACCATCGCCGGTTACTAACCGACAGCATATCCGGCGCTTCTGGCGACGCCTTCCCGTTTCAAAGGCGTTCCATTGCAGGACAAGTCGAACACTGAATTCGAAGTACTGCGCGTCGAGCTGCAGGAAGTCCTCACTGTCAAGACGGAGATGGCGATCGCCGCCCGCAAGGAGCTGCGGGATGCCGTCTGCAGGTACGTAGATGCTGAGCAGTCGAGAGGAACGTCGCTCACTCTCATCATCATCGCAGTGAAGGACATCCTCGCCAAAGCGGAGAAGGAATCAGCTCACGCCACCGATGAGCTCGCGCAACAGCTCATCGACTGGTGCAAGCAATTCCATGGCAAGCGAATCGCGTTGGAAGATGAAACGAGTTGATCCACAAGTACAATTCAAGACGGAAACAACAATGTGGGACAGCCTGAAAAAAAGGCTATTGGGTGGAGCGAAAAGCTCGACCGCGCCTGTGTCGCGCCGGTCATCGCGCGAGATGGATGACGATCGCTTCCCAAGGGAATCGCGAACCGTCGGTCTGACTGAGGCACGCCTGCGTGCCGCCAACAAGGAAGCGTGGACGACGAGCACCAAGGGCTGGAGCGAGATCCTCGGACGCTTCTCTTCGAAGTCGAAATAGCGGTGTAGGGCAGGGTAGGCTAATCCCCCACCAACCTTCCTGCAAAGCCTGACACTCCCACGAGCGGACGAGGACGAGCTTTCAGTCCACTCAGTCAGGCGGGACCGTGATCTACAATCGATCGCTACTCATTGCTTGCTGCGTCTCCCTCACGGCGTGCGCGGGCCACTCGCCTGAAGCCGGGCCGCCGATCCCACTGCCAGGCGTGTCGCAGGACCACGTGTGGTTCACTGGATCATCCAACATCCGGAATTTCACCTGCTCGGCTCGCGAAGTGTTTGTGAGCACCGAAGCGGCGCCGGAGGAATTTGTCCGGACGAAACTGGACGGGGTGCCGGCTATCAGAAGCGCCGCGCTCGAGGTTCCGGTTCGCTCGCTCGATTGCGGAATCGGGCTTCAGAATTCGCATCTCTTCGAGACGCTCCGTGCGTCAACTCATCCTTCGATCCTCTTCGTGCTGAGCGACTATGCCGTCGAGAGCTCCGGCATCGTTCCGAGGATCAGAATGAATGGTGCACTGCGCATCGCCGGCGTCGAGCGGAACGTCGTGTTCCAGGGGACAATCCTGCGTGACGTGAACGGTTGCCTGATGCTGGTCGGCGAGCGGGAGATGGATGTCCGTGATTTTGGAGTGGCACCGCCGAAACGTTTTCTTGGATTGCTGCGCGTCAGAAACACAGTAACTGTCCACTTTGCAGTCGCGGTGCGGCCTCTGATAGATCCACTCAGCATCGTTACAGCCTCGCTACAGTCATCGAACGAATAAAAGAATTTTTGACATCGGGAGTCGTTGTCGATAAAGTGAGCGGGGTTGGTGGGAATTCCGTTTTACTTTTCAGACTTCGACTCCTGATGCATATTCGCTCGACCTGTGCAACGCCCAGGGCAATTCTGGCCCTGTTCGCGCCTGCGGTATCGGCCTGCACCGAGCCATCCTGACGAAAGAAAATCCTTGATTGAAACGCCCCGAGGCGCTATTTGCCTCGTGGCCAAGCGCAACAATCAACTCTGACGGAGCTCCATGATTATCGTCCAGTCGTGACGAAGCTGCGCCGGTTAACACGTCTGCTTCCGCTGACGATGACCCTCGCCTGCGGAAAATCCGATGCAAGGAAGATCGTCATCGGATACGCGCAAGTCTCTTCAGTCGCCACGCTGGATGAGGCGCGGGCCGGATTTTTCAAGGCTCTCGCGGACTCGGGATTCGTGCCCGACAAGACGATTACCGTCATCGAGCGAAACGCGCAGGGAGACATCCCCGCGCTCGGTTTGATCATGAGCGACTTCCAGCAGCAGGGAGTCACTCATGTCGCGACGGTTTCTTCGGTCGCAACCCAGGCGGCGCTCAAGTCGATAACGGATCGCCCGATCATCTTCGGCGCAGTCGCAAATCCTTACGTGATTGGCGCAGGCACGTCGCCGGCGAATCATCGGCCGAACATAACCGGCGCGGAGATCCCTCTTCCTGTCGATTCTGCGGTTGTCCTCGCACACGAAACATTTCCCGACGTGAAAGAGTGGGGAACGCTCTTCGATCCCGCTGATCCATTCGCCGAGTTCTATCTGGAGAAGGCGAAAGCGGGTGCGGCTGCGGCTGGAGTGCGTCTCATTACGGTCGCATGCACGGGCCCTGGCGACATCGCCGCCGGCATTCAGGCGCTCAAGGCGCAGGGCGCGCGCGGCGTAGTACAAATCCCGAGCGTGATGATCGGCGGCGCGTTCTCAGCGGTGGTGAAATCGACGAGGCAGGCGAACATGCCGCTCGTCGGAACCACGACGAGTTTTCAGGGAGCGCCGATTGCGCTTGGTCTCAGCTTTTACGCGAACGGGTACGACATGGGCCTGATCATGATCCGGGTTCTCCGCGGAGCTGATCCGGCCACAATTCCATTCCAATCCGAGAAAAAACGGTCGCTCGTTGTCGATCTCGCCTCGGCGCGGGCATACGGCGTCACGATTCCGCCAGCGATCCTGGCGCGCGCTGATTCAGTCATCGGCGGGAACCCGGAAGCGAAGACGTCGACGGCTGGTCCGCAGGCAATAACGCAACAACCCGCAAGACGCGGCAACAATCCATTCGAGTTCTGGCTCGTGGCGATCACGCAGGGGCTCGCGTTCGCTGCGCTTGCATGGGGAGTCTATCTGTCGTCGCGCGTGCTCCGGTTCGCCGACATCACACCTGACGGAAGCTTTACCCTCGGCGCGGCTGTGGCTGCGGCGATGATTGTTAGCGGAAAAGATCCGCTCCTCGCGACCGGCGTTGCCGTACTTGCTGGAATGGTCGCTGGCTATGTCACGGGCTTGCTGCACACACGACTTGGCGTGAAAGATCTTCTCGCCGGAATTCTGGTGATGACGGCGCTCTACTCGGTGAACCTGCACGTGATGGGCAAGTCGAACATTTCACTGCTCGACGTACGGACTCTCGTCGCTGATGTCCATGCAATCATTCCCGCGTCGCAGGGATGGTCGGACGACCTCTCGCTCGGCGTGCTCTTCTTCTTCATAACCGTGGTACTCGGTCTCATCCTCGCGTGGTTCCTGCGAACCGATTTCGGAATGGCGATGCGCGCCGTGGGCGACAATCCAGCGATGATCACTGCGCAGGGTGTCGATCAGCGTCGGATGATCGAGCTCGGGCTCGCCATCGCGAACGGGCTCGTTGCGTTCTCCGGAGCGCTCATGGCGCAGCAGCAGGGCTTTGCCGATGTCGCGATGGGCGTGGGCACCCTTGTCGCCGGAATGGCGGCGGTGATCATGGGAGAAACCCTGCTGTTCAACAAGCGCGGACTCGGCTACACGATCATCATGGTGGCGGCGGGAGCAATTCTGTTCCGCGGAATGGTCGCGCTCGCGCTTCGGATGGGACTAAATCCGATCGACCTCAAGCTTGCGACTGCTGCGTTCGTCCTCGCGGCGCTCGCGTTGCCGAAGCTTCGTGTTACCAGATCCGCTTTCCGTACCGCGAAATGATCGAGATCGAACGGCTCGAGAAAACTTTTACGCAGCCTGGTGGCGAGCGCGTGCCCGCGCTCCGTGGCATCGACCTCGTCATTCCCACTGGGCAGTTCGTCACGGTCATCGGTACGAACGGTTCCGGCAAATCGACGTTGCTCAATGCCGTCGCGGGAACTTTTCTTCCCGACGGGGGAACAATTCGAATAGCGGGAATCGATGTCACGCGCCAGCCCGAGTTCAGGCGCGCGTCCCTGATCGGCCGCGTTTTTCAGGATCCCTTCAAAGGAACGTGCCCATCGATGAGCGTTGGTGAGAATCTCCGGATGGCTGAATTGCGTGGTGAGCGGCGCGGACTGCGGGTCGGACTGAGCCGGTCTGCGCTCGATCGCTATCACGAGCTTGTCAAGGGTCTCGGCATGCGTCTCGAGGGACGACTTCGTGCGACCATGGGAACACTGTCCGGTGGACAACGACAGGCAATAACGCTTTTGATGGCGACACTCAAACGACCGCAACTCCTGTTGCTCGATGAGCACACCGCCGCGCTCGATCCACGCGCGGCCGACCAGATAATCAAAATCACCGATGACGTCGTGCGCGAAAACAAGCTCACGACGCTGATGGTCACTCACAGCATGGAGCAGGCGCTCGAGCAGGGAGACAGAACCATCATGGTCCATCGCGGCGAAATTCTGGCCGACCTGTCGGGAGATGAGCGCGCAGGCCTCGATGCAAACGATCTTCTCCGTCGATTCACCGAGCTCCGATACACGGTCGAATTCGCAGTCGCCAATCGTCCCCCTGCCTGATGGCCGACGAAGCCGGGAAGGCCGAACATCCATCACGCCGCCGAAAGCCCCGCCCTACACCAGTAATCGAGCGAAATGTCCGCGCCCTAGTCGAGCACGCGGCCGAGCAGGAGAAGATGCGAAGCACCGGAGAGCGCATCGCGGTCGCGATATCCCGCTTTGCCGGAAGCATGAAATTCGTCTACTTCCACCTGGTTTTCTTCGGCCTCTGGGTGATCGGAGACGTCGGGTGGATTCCAGGAATTCCGCGGTACGATACGTCCTTCAATGTTCTGGGAACTGTCGCTTCGATCGAGGCGATATTCGTGGCGACATTCGTGCTCATCGCGCAGAACCGAATGTCTGAGCAGGCCGCGCTGCGGAACCAACTCGACCTGCAAGTGGGTCTGCTCACCGAGAATGAGGTCACTCACGTTCTTCGGATTGTAGCAGCGATCAGCGACAAAATGGGGCTCAATGCAGCACTTGATCCCGAGATCCTCGACCTTCTTCGCGAGATCGCTCCGCAGGATATGCTCGACAAGATCGAGGCAGAGACCGAAATCGTTGAAACATCGAGGCTGGAAAGCCCGGACTAGCGGGATCCGATCTGCAGCTAGGCAGCTATTGCAACGGGCATGGAAGCCGCCGCTGGAGCAGTGTTGAACTTGAAGCCGGCGTAGATGAACATGAGTCCGATCAGCTCCGTCACGTAAAGCACTTCAGTGTGACCGAATCTCGTGAACGTTCCGCCAATTCCGGGAAGCAGTGCACCGACCGCGATCAGCAGATTTCCCACGTAGCGGTGATAAGTCTCGCGCTGGCGCTTGTACCGGAAGGCCGAGAAGATCGCTCCGCCGATCAGGAACGTCACCGCATAAAGATTGATGAACGGACTGAACATCCGGACCCAGTGCCATTCCAGAACTTTTCCGGTGAGCTTGTACGGCTCGACCCCGGCATAGTTGATCGGTGAAAGAATGACGCACGTTGCGGCGATGACAACGATCGACGCGACTACGACCGTCAATCTGTTCGCCGTCTGCCGCTTCATGAGCAGATAGACAGTGCCCTGAGCCAGTGGCGCTCCACCGAGCAACGCTCCCGTGATGTACCATGCGCGAAACACTGGCTCGTGCCACCCGGTGAGCGTTGTGAGCGATTCAGTCAGCGTTCCGGCTCCGTACGTCAGCATGCCGACGATCCACCACAGGTGATGCGTACCACCTCGCTCGCGGTACCGCACGAACAGCCGCGCGGCGAACGCAAGCGAGATGATTGTCGATGCGATCGGCAGATAGCCAACCAATTCAGGTCCTCGCATCAAGATCTCAGAAGCCGAGTGTCCACGAGACTGCCAGGGACCGCTTTGGCTCGGGACGGAAGAAGCTGGCGTTCGAGAACTCGGCGTACAGAACGTTGGTGAGGTTGTTCACGACGACGGTCAGATCGTTCGAGACCGAGCCCACGGTGAACAGCTTTGCACCGCCGCGTATCGAATGCACGGTGAAGCTCGGCAGCACTGCACCGACAGGGCTGGAACCAAGGTCCACATCCTTTCGCTCGCCATTCATGCGAAGTGAATACTCGCTCCAGAGTTTGCCCGACGGCGACCGCCAGCCGAGAGAACCGGTGATCTTCGACGAATAAGTATCGCCCACCGGATTGAGCGGCTCCAGCACATTCTTCGACGAGTAACGAGTGTATGTGCCACCAACCGAGAATCCGCTCACGAGTCCGGCCTGAACCATCATCTCGGCGCCCTGGTCGCGAATCCTGTCCACATTCACATTCTGATACGCGTCGAACGGGCCGACTTTTGTGCCCGTTGGCGCAATCCGGATTCCGTCGCGCACGTCGTTCCTGAACACAAAGCCTTCGGCGTACAGGCGCGCTGTCCCGACTTTCATTCCGAGATCGATGTCGAAGCTTCGCTCCGGCTTGAGTCCCGCATTCGGCATCTGATAGCCCGAGCCTTCGGGCGTCGCTCCCTTGAAAAAGCGTTCGATGAGATTTGGCGAACGGAATCCGCGGCCAAAGGATGCGATCAGGTTCACTCGGTCTGTAAGCTGATAGAGCAGGTTGGCCGCACCGACCGCCGTCGCGTCCGTCGATGATAAAAGCGGTGCAGTAATTCTCGGCGTTGGACGCGTGCCCGCGGTGACACTCTGCCATCGAGCTCCGAGTACAGCGGACAGCCGATCCGTGATCGACATGTCACTTTGCGCGAAAAGACCGACTGTGTGGAAGGAAGCGTTGGGAGTCGTCGCTGTATCGTTGAGCTGCGGCTGCGGCGGTCCGAATCCAAGGACTGCGGTTACGCTCGAGTCCGAGTTGTCAGAGTGATCGCGGAAAAAATCCAACCCGTACGTCACGAGGCTTCTTCCGAGGGCCTTTGAAGCCTCGGCGCGGAAGCCATCGGTCCGGACGTCCGTGAAGTTGCGGCTGTCGACTCGCACGCCTGCACCGGGCGGGGTTCCCGGTCCGAAGGGGACAAACACTCCGAGAGTCAGCGATCGTTCGTTACTGCTGGTATACCCGGTGACGTCTGCGCGGTCGGCGAATGGCAGCCCGAGTGCATTGGCGCGATACTCGAGCGTCAGCTTCTGGTATGTCTGATCCGGATACCGAATCTGAATTGTCGGCGCATCAGTCTGGCCAAGAGCCGCGTTTTCGACGAAGCCGAAGCCCGCATCATGTGCCGTGTAGCGCGAAACCTTCGCGGACAGGCTCTGATGTTCCGTGAATCCGTAACCCCCCTGGAGCAGGACTGATTCGTCCCGAACGCCGGTGTCGTTGACCCGCGTCTGATTGGTGAGCTTGACGTTTCCGAAAGTGCCTGCTGGTGCGTCGTATGCTCTCGCATCCCGATACGAGCCCGCCGCAATGAAGCCGAACCGTCCGACCTGTCCCGAGATAGCTGTCGACGGTCTCTGCTGACGATCGCTCGTGCTGTAGTTGTAGCTCGCGCGGCCATTGATCCTGCTGCCTGTACCGCCATACGTCGGTTGCATGGTAATGAGGTTGATCACTCCCCCGATTGCGTCTGTTCCGTAGAGCACCGAAGCAGGCCCACGCACGACTTCGACGCGATCGATTGCATCGAGACCGACCAGCGCTGGGATTTCTCCGAAATCCTGTTGTCTTCGAGTGTTGTTCAGCCGGATTCCGTCCTCGAGAAGGAGAATGCGCTGTCCGCGCTGTCCTCTGATGATCGGCCGTCCCTGATTTGCGCCCGTGCCGGTGATGTCCACGCCCGGTGACTCGCGAAGCAGCTCGGCCACACCGTTCGGAAGTGTCGACCGAATTCGCGTGCTGTCCACGACCACAACAGGACTCGCCGTGTGGAACACTGTTTTCGGATTCCGTGTTGCAGTGACCGTGACCTTGTTCAGCACTGTCGCAGCTGCCGTGTCTGCCGGGGCGGGCGATTGAGCTCCGACCCGAGCTGCTGTAAAGGATGATAGAGCCAGGGAAAGACCGGCTACGACAAGAGATTTTCGGCGCGCATCGTGTGTGCCCATTGTGACGCAATACCTCGGCGGTGGATGTGATCAGCGAATGGGAGAACCGGGTGGTTTGACCCCGGCATGCCAAGCTCGAATAGAACACCTGGGCGTGCTCGTGCTCCCGAGATCGCACGGCGAATGATGCATTCGGGTCACAAGGGGGGAGTGTCAGTGATAGCCCGGAAATGTCCTCAGGGAATACCTGATATGCTGCTCGCTGTGGCTATCGCGTTTCGATCAGGCCGGGGCGGCTTCGGGTTTTGGTACGCGATGGCGAAGTCGCGAGAGCGCAATGATGAGCACCATTGCCACCGCCATTACAAACGAAGAGGTGAATCGGCCGAGGTTGAGGCCACCCTGGACGTGAGGTTTGGTCAGCGTGTCACCGAGAGTCGCTCCGAGCGGGCGAGTGAGGACGTACGCGGCCCAGAACAGTACTGCTTCGGGAAGGTCAGTGAAGAAATGCAGCGCGGCGACGATTGCGATCAACACCGCAAACACGAGCGCACCTTTCTCAAACCCGATTCCCGAGGTATCGGCAACAAAATCTCCGAGAGCTGTGCCGAGGGTGTTGGAGACGAGAATTGTCATCCAGTAGAAGATCTCGTTCTTCCGGGTCGTGATGTGATCGGCTGCGATCGCTCCCGTCGTGTATCGCCAGATGACGAGCACGAGCAATACGAGGGAAAAAAGGATGGCCGAAGACTTTACATAGCCCAATCCGAGCGTGCGGTCGAAATAATCCGACGTGGTCGTTCCCACGGTGGTGGTCGCCACTACCACCGCCCAGTAGAGCACTGGATGGTAGTGTTTCGATCCCACCTGCATCACGAGAGTGACGATGAAGAACGCGAGGAAGATCAACGTGCTTACCGCGTAGCCAAGTTTCAGCGTCATCGATAGCGCGTCGCCGCCGGTCTCTCCCAGGGTGGTGGCGAGAACCTTTACGATCCAGAATGCGATCGTGATCTGAGGCACTTTGCTCAGGGCGTCGAACCCATCGGAGCTCAATTGGTCCGATTTCACATTGAAGGGGTTATTCAAGGCAGAATATTCCATGGAGGGTTTCTCAGGCACGGTGCGTGCCGAGTGACAGGAATGACTTCCGTCGCCCGCGAGGCGGTGGCATGTTTTGCGCAGCATCGCGGCATTAACTCAACAACCAACACTCATGCTCTCAGGCGCACACATTCATTTGCTGGTAAACCACGCGCCGATCTTCGGATCGCTTTTCGCACTGGCGCTGCTTGTCGCGTCGTGGTTTACGTCCCCGGATGTTCTTCGGCGTACGGCCTTTGTTGTCATCATCGGCAGCGCCATCGCAGGCGCAACTGCAGACCTCAGCGGTGATTCGGCCCAAGACGCGATTCGCGGATTTCCCGGAGTAAAGCGGGAAATCATTCACGATCACGAAGAGATGGGCGACAAGGCCTATCTGCTTGGCGGCGTTCTCGGTGTTCTCGCGCTTGGCGCGCTTATAAAGTGGCGTAACAAGCCCGTTCCAACCAGTGCATCGGTAGTCATGTTCGCCGCCACCGCATTCGTCAGCGGCGCATTTGTCTACACGGCCCTGCTTGGTGGACAGATCCGCCACACCGAAGTGCGTCCCGGTGCCACGGCCGCTGACGCAGCAGTCATCGAGCCTCGGAGCCAGCGACCACCGGGGCCCGAAGGCGGGGAGTAGCAAAAGAGAAATCGCGCGCAGATATCTGCGCGCGACTTCTTCTAGTGGTGCGATGCCCGCGGCTTTCGCGCGTTCACGTAATCGATGATCGCGGCGAGCTGAGCATCGCCGTCGAGTCCCGCTTCCGAGATCACGCGCGCGCCCGGTCCGCTTCCCGGATACTTGTTGTGTGAGAAAGGATGCAGCGTGTGCGACCTGCCAAGATCCGACCGGATCCAGCGGTACATCGTCGGCATCGTGAAGCCGGTGAGTCCCATCGCGCGCTGTGCAACGCTCTCCGGGAAGATCTTGTCCTGCTCCGCCTGGGGAAGGAGATCGAACAGCTCGGCGCTCGCTACATAGTAGACGTCGAGATCGATTCCCGTTCTCTCGAGCAACGGAAGAGTCTGCTCGACGAATGCATACGCGACGCCTGATTCCTGAATGACGACCGCACCGTCACTCCTTCCGGCGGCACTGCGGAGCTTATAGACACCACGCGCTGCTTCAGACGCCGGAGCGAAGCCGAGGGCCTTTCTGTCGGGAACAGTCTCAGATGGACGACTGACGAACGGCGCGATGATCGCGGGCGACGCCCGGAGGGCGGCTGCCATCAGCGGCCATATTTCCTGCGGATCCCACGGCGTGAGTGTGACCATCGCGCCCTTCGGGAAGTTTTCCTGCAAGAGCTGCAGCGGCTGAGGATCAGCATGAGTGGGTCCATCTTCACCGGTCTTCAGTCCCGCATGACCACATACGAGAATGAATGGCCGGTACGGGCTTGGGTCGAGTGACTGGCGCGCCTGATTTCCAATTGCGTGGAGGCGGGCCGCGATGTGTCCGAGTGGTGCGAGGAATGCTGCGTACGAAGACCCTGCTCCGATGTGGTGACCGAAGCTGGAAATTCCCGAAAGAATTCCCGACATCGCGTCTTCGCAGATTCCGCCGGTTGAGAGAGTTCTCGATCCGGGGTTCGATTGCATGTTGAAGTAGCCGCCAGGAAATCCAGCGACAGCTTCATTGATGCTTGTCGAGCCAAGCAGGTCTGCAGCGGAGATGAGAAGCGCGCCGTTGCTCTCCTTGTTCAGATATCCGAGAACTTTTCCGAGCTGGCCGCGCAGCGTTATGTTCGCGCCTGCCGAAAGCACGAGCGACTCTGGCGTCGTTCGCGATCGCGCAGCAGCGAACACTCGCGCGACACGCGGCGAGCTCGGTGCGACCTGTCGCTGACGCTTGTACAGACGCTCGCGTGAAGCGATGATGCGCTCCGACATGCGTGTCACGACAAGGTGATTCGCCTCAAGAACGTGCCTCACTGTCGAAAGGGATTCCCAGAAACACTGCTCGACGATCTCGGAGGTCGATCCGCCGGCGCATCGCTGATGATCGGGCTCGCACATCGGAAGCTGTCTCCCAGTCTTCGACACGAGAGGCTCCAGCGCCTGCTGGAATCCCGCTGCACAGAGCTTGTGGCCGGCGCCGTGAGATGCACGGCCTTCGATTCCGTAGCGCCAGCCTTTCGTCGTTCGGTACACGATTGCGGTCGGCTGCCCATTGTCGAGGCTCATAGCCCGTCTCTGCGCCCCGACTATCTGCTGGAAGCTCGTGCCGTCGGGAACGTAGATGACATTCCAGTCGTGGAGGTAGAAAAGCTCGCACGGCGTCCACTGCACGTAGTCACCCGGAACGTCGCCCTCTCGCGTGACGTGATCCGAGTCGATCGATGACTGATTCCAGTCGAGATGGACGAAGACGTTTTTCAACGAAGCAGTGCCGGCCGCCGCTAACGCTTCGGCAACGCGACCAGGGGTAAGTCCACCCTCTCCTTCAACTATGTGAACGCGCGGCGAATCCTCGTGGAACGTGTCAGCCGCTGCGATCGCCAGTCCGATCGACGAAGCGAGGCCGACTCCCGATGCTCCCGTCGAAAGGCGCACGAACGGAGTGGCGGGAGTGGGGTGACCGTCGAGCGCTTTCGACTTGAATGCAGCGGCAAGCGGCGCAGGTCCGGCGGGATTTCGCCTGAAACCCAACAGATCCTCGAGGCGAAGCTGAAATGCGATGTCGGTTGGAAGCATCTCCGGTGCGACGAGCCGAACAATCTCGTTTCGAAGCGCCCACATTGAATAGAGGCCGAGTGCCTTGTGTCCGGCAGCGTAGGAGATGATGTCTGCTTCTTCGCTCAGCGGACGCGAGAAGTCGTAGTCCATCGCGTCGAAGAGAAGCGCCGATACGAATCGGCCGGAGGACACCGAGCCGCCTGGATGACCCGACGTCGGTACGTAGTTGTAGACCATCGCGCAGACCGATCTGTAAATCAGATCCAGCGTCTCGAATGCCTCGATCTCCTGCGCGCTCAGCGGGAGCGAGGGCTCTTCACTGATGTCGATCCACACCCCGCGTCGCGAGCCAAAACGTGAAGTTGGCGCAGCAGCCTGGGGACTGTAGGTCGGTTCCAATGCGATTGTCAAAGCAATGCCCTCTTGGCGTTAGTAGAGGTGTTTTCCTTCTCTCACGTACGTGCGGAATCCGTCGACGTCGCGGCTTGCATCGGCGATGCGCTGCATCCCCAGCTCGAGCTGCTCTTTGGATGTCGCGATCGAAAGCCGCAGGTAATGCTTTCCCTCGCTTCCAATTCGTCCGAATGATTTTCTGTCGAGCGTTGCAACGTGATGCCTGAAGAGAAGGAAGAGCTGAAAAAGCGTCGATGGTGTTGT
This sequence comes from Gemmatimonadaceae bacterium, assembly GCA_017881685.1. Classification (GTDB taxonomy): domain Bacteria; phylum Gemmatimonadota; class Gemmatimonadetes; order Gemmatimonadales; family Gemmatimonadaceae; genus UBA4720. The sequence goes on along the minus strand of JADGQR010000104.1, from coordinate 4,671 downwards.
CAGATCGCGTACCGATGGCGGCAGCGCGGCATACGCCTCGACGGCACCGATGTTCTCGCAGACGCCTCCGATGTTCGGGAAGACGTAGAAAGCACCTTTCGGCTTCTGGCAGTGGATGCCTTCGATCGAGTTGAGCGCATCGACGACGAAGTCACGCCGCTTCGAGAACGCACTCACCATTTCGCCAGTGGAGATAGCGCTTTCGGGAGACTCGAGCGCGACCTTCGCGCCCATCTGGTTGTAGGCGGGAATGCACGAGAAGTAGTTGATGTTCAGATTCTTGAACACCGCTGCTTCTTCGGCGGTCGGGAATACCGCCCAGCCGACTCTTCCCCCTGTCCACGAATAGGACTTCGAGACTCCGGAGACAAGAATCGTTCGCTCTTCCATTCCGGGAAGGGATGCGATCGAGACGTGCTTTTCGCCGTCAAAGAGGATCCGCTCGTAGACTTCGTCCGAGTACACCCTGACTTCTGGCGAAGTATTCGAAAGAATCACACGAGCGATGTCCTCGAGCTCGGCACGGGAGGCCACGCCGCCGGTTGGATTCGAGGGAAAGTTCAGATAGATGAGCTTTGTGCGATCTGTGATGAGACGTGCGAGGTCGGCACCTGAAAAGCTGAAGCCCGACTTTTCTTCGAGGTGCAGCGGGACAGCCGAAGCGCCGATGTAGCGAACGAACGATTCGTAAATCGGGAATCCCGGGCTTGGATAGATGACTTCGTCGCCTGCATTGCAGTATGTCTGCTGTGAGAATCCGATCGGTGGCTTGGCGCCGGGAAAAACAACGACGCGGTTGGGATTGATATCGAGTCCGCGGTCTTCCCCCATCGTTCGGGCGATTGCCTGTCGAAGCGGCAGGATTCCCTGAGGGTCGTTGTAGTGCGTCATGTCGTTGTCGATCTGACGCTTGACCTCCTCGGCGATATGACGGGGAAGAGGAAAATCCGGCTCGCCGAGGTTGCACTTCACCACTTTGTGGCCTGCGTCTTCGACTTCCTTGATGAAGGGCCCGACCTTGAACGCGTTTTCGGTGTCGATCATCGCCACACGGTCGGCGAAGAGCGGTCGGGCCAACTGAGAAGTTGCAGAAGCGATCGTCATGTATCTCCCCTCGCCGGTTCAATTCACAATCGTCGCGCCGGTTGGCGGAGCGATTCTTGAACAATGACCGGCGCCGTACCACGTTGGGATAAGGGAATGTCTGTGAGACCGTCAGGGGAAACCCGATTTCTCCATTAGCCTCCTGCCGGCAGTGGATTGACCGGCATGGCTGCGACTGATCGATCCGCTGAGCGAGCCAGCTCGCGCTCTTTCCATAATCCGTAGATGGCAGGTATCACGAGCAGTGTCAGTACGCTGCTCGAGACCATTCCGCCGATCATCGGGGCAGCGATGCGGCGCATCACGCTGGCGCCGGCTCCACTTCCCCAAAGAATCGGGAGCAAGCCGCCCATGATGGCGGTGACTGTCATCATCTTCGGGCGCACTCGCTCGACAGCTCCTTCCATGATCGCGTCATAGAGGTCGCGCAGTGTCGGACGCCCATTCAATGCACGCGCCTTCCACGCCTGATCGAGATATATGAGCATGATCACACCGGTCTCTGCCGCGACTCCTGCGAGAGCAATGAACCCGATTGCAACCGCGACTGACCAGTTGTAGCCAAGCATCCAGATGAACCAGACTCCGCCGACGAGAGCGAACGGGAGCGAAAGCATCACAATCAGCGATTCGCCGACACTTCTGAAATTGAAGTAGAGGAGCAGGAAGATCAGCGCCAGCGTCGCGGGTATGACCAGCTTCATGCGTTCGCGCGCGCGCTGCATGTACTCGTACTGGCCGCTCCAAACCATCGAGTAGCCTTCGGGAAGCGCGACGTTCTGCTCTACCACCCGCTGCGCGTCGCGCACGTAGCTTCCGATGTCGCGTCCTGCGACATCCACATAGACCCACGATGTAGGAACCGCACCTTCAGTTCTGATCACCATCGGGCCGGCGACTTTACGAATCGTGGCAATCTGTCCGAGCGGCACTTGAGCTCCGCCGTTGGCCGCGGGAGCTGCAGAACCCGGGGCGCCCATTGTCGCATCTGTCGATCCACCTGACGACTCGTGGGCGACGGGCACCAGGACGTCCGCAAGCTTTTCCGGAGTGTCGCGCAGCTCCTGCGGGTAGCGAACACGGACGTCATAACGCTCGCGTCCTTCAACTGTCTGAGTAATCGTCATTCCACCAATGGCTGTGGCGATCACCGTCTGGACATCCTGAATGTTGAGGCCGTGTCTCGCGGCGGCCGCGCGATCGATGTCGATGTCGAGATAGTATCCCGACTGCGCACGCTCGGCGAAGACGCTACGGGTTCCAGAGACGTTCTGCAGCGCTGTTTCCACTTCCTTTCCGAGACGTTCGAGCTCAGGCAGATCCGGGCCGAAGATCTTGATCCCGACGGGCGTGCGGATGCCTGTCGCAAGCATGTCGATTCTTCCCTTGATCGGCATCGTCCACGCATTTGCGACGCCGGGCATCTTTACCGCTGAATCCATGAGCGAGACGAGCTTGTCCTGAGTCATTCCGGGACGCCACTCGCTCCGCGGCTTGAGTGTGATCGTCGTCTCGAACATGTCGAGACCCGCGGGATCAGTTGCCGTAGTCGCTCGACCGGCCTTGCCCCACACATGCTCGACTTCGGGGAACGACTTGAGGATCTGATCCTGAACGCGAAGGATTTCCCTTGCTCGCGCGACACTCACTCCAGGAAGTGTCGTCGGCATGAAGAGGATCGTTCCTTCGTCGAGAGGCGGCATGAATTCGGAGCCGATTCTGCTCCACGGTATCCACGTGAGAATCACGAGAGCCGCGGCCGCACCGATCACTGGCCAGCGATTCATGAGCACTCGCGATATCAACGGGCGATACACTCGCATCAGAAAGCGATTCACCGGATTCGCCCTCTCTCGATGGATCCTGCCTCGAATGAAAACACCCATCGCAACCGGGACGAGAGTTATTGAAAGAAGGCTCGCCGCCGCCATCGCGAATGTCTTTGTGAATGCGAGCGGCTTGAACAGCCGTCCTTCCTGACCGCCGAGCGTGAATACCGGGAGGAATGAAACGGTGATGATGAGCAGCGAGAAAAACAGGGCAGGGCCCACTTCCTTCGATGCCCGGACAACGACAGTCCACCGCTCTTCCAGACTCAGCTGGCCGGTGTCGAACGAGCCGTTGCTCGAAACTCCTCCGGCCCGGTCTTTCTCCGCAACCGCGCGCTCGAGATGCTTGTGCATGTTCTCGATCATCACTATCGCCGCATCGATCATTGCTCCGATTGCTATGGCGATTCCTCCCAGCGACATGATGTCGGCACCGACTCCAACGAGCCGCATGCCGATGAAGGCGATGAGAATGCCGATCGGAAGCGTCAGCACGGCAACAAGAGCTGACCGGGCGTGCATCAGGAAGATCAGACACACGAGAGCGACGACGATGGTTTCCTCCAGAAGCTTCCCCTTGAGCGTGTTGATCGCCTCGAGGATGAGATTGCTTCGGTCGTAAACGGGAGTGATCACGACGCCGGGAGGGAGGGTTCTCTTCACCTCCTCGAGTTTCTTCTTGACGCGGTCGATTGTCGTCAGAGCGTTCTGGCCGAATCGCATCACCACTATTCCGCCGACTGCGTCGCCTCGACCGTCGAGCTCGGCAACACCTCTGCGAACAGCGGGGCCAATAGTGACTCTGCCAAGCTCTGCAACACGGATCGGTGTTCCGGATGCGGTTGCACCGACAACGACGTTCTCGATGTCGGAAATGCTTTGGAGGTAGCCGAGCCCGCGCACCATGTGCTCACGCTCGGACAACTCGATGACCATCGCACCGACGTCGTTGTTGGCGTTCTGGATCGCCTGGAGGACTTTCGTTACAGGAACGCGATAGGCGAGCAGCTTGGCCGGATCGATATCGACCTGGTACTGCTTCTCGAATCCGCCGATGGCCGCGACTTCCGACACACCGGGCACGGACGTCAGCGCGTAGCGAAGATGCCAATCCTGAATCGAGCGAAGATCAGCCAGTGAAAGCCTGCCGGTCGTGTCTTCGATTGCGTACTGATAAATCCATCCAAGTCCCGTCGCGTCAGGTCCGAGCGTCGGCGTGACAGTCGCCGGAAGCTTTGCCTTGATCCCGTTCAGATACTCGAGCACGCGCGATCGCGCCCAGTACAGATCGGTACCATCTTCGAAAATCACGTAGACGAATGAGACGCCGAAGAAGGAGTAACCGCGCACTGACGCCGCGCCCGGGACCTTCAGCATCTCCGCCGCGATCGGATATGTGACCTGATCCTCGACGATTCGCGGACCCTGCTCGTTGTAATCCGCCTGCACGATCACCTGCACGTCGCTGAGGTCGGGCAGCGCCTCGAGAGGAGTCGTCCGAACAGCCCACACTCCGCCAAGGATCGCCGCGGTCGTGAGGAGACCGACGATGAACTTGTTCCTTACCGAGAGGTCAATGATTCGCTTCAGCATGGCCTCACTCCTTCTTCTTGTCTGGCTTCGTGATGTCCATGCCCGGCATGTCGCCCATTCCGCCAAGCGATGAGCCGAGGTTCGATTCTGCATCGACGAGGAACGTTGCGGATGCGACAACCGTCTCACCGACGTTCACTCCTGA